>NZ_JBSVRG010000001.1:0-464340 GCF_054052045.1 Luteimonas sp. A277 | reverse complement strand
CCCGGCGCGGCCGCGTCACCGCTGCCGCGCCGGGGCAGGGGGGGCCGACTCGCTCGCGTTGCTACCCGAGCTGTTGATCGTCTTGAAACCCGTAACGGCCCCACCCACCAGCAGCAGCGTGCCGACGCCCATCACCAAGCCTCGTTTCATCTTCGATGACATAGAGCGCTTGACGGTGTGCACCTGGGCGGATTCGTACTGCTCATACAACTCTTTCGGGAACGCCCACGTTTCTACGTCATACCGTGCCCGAGCCCGCTCACTGCGCACATTGTCCATGACCTCGTTATGCCGCCAAATCTTCGACGATTCCTTGCCGTTGACCCGCAGCAGGTGTTCGTGCAATCCGACCAAGCCCCGAAGGTGCGTGTCCAGGTAGTCGGGCTGCTGGGTAATCACCACCAGCCGCACGCCCATATGCCGGATGGTCTCCATCGCGGTGAGATATTCGGGGGCTTCACCCCCGCGCCGGGTACGGAAGAACTGTTGCGCTTCATCCACCACCAGCACCGAGCCTTCCGGGAGTTCACGCCAGTTACGCGGATCCTCGAAAGGGATGTGCGGCAGCTTCAAACCGTTGAGATTGCAGACGAAAAGGACCTCGCCACGGTCAACAGCTTCCTTGCAGAATTTCACTGTACGCAAGGTTTTGCCGCTGCCCGGTAGGCCGGTCAGGAGCGTGATACTGGCGGTGCTGCCGATGTGCTGGGTCATGCCCGCTTCCCGAGGAATACGCGCTTACCGGCTAGCAGCAGGTACGCGCTGACGATGATCGAGAACACTTCAAAGATGCCAAGAGCACGCATCCACTCGGTTAGCTGAACCGGCAATGCGTTGATGTTGGCATCGATCATCTGGATTGCCGGATCAAGAACAAATTCGTAGGTGAAATACGCAAGGCCCAGGACGCCCAAAACCCGCATGACGACCGCAGCACCGTAGGCGAAGAAGAACCAGCGGAGCACCTGTATAAGCACGCCGGCAATAGCACCACCGGCCAAAATCGCAGGAAAGGCCATGACGTCAACTCCCGATGATGCGCAGCGCCCAAATGGTCGCCACGGTGATAAACAGCAGGCGCAGAGCGGCCAGCAGGTCGCAGAACACCGCTGGCGGTGTCCAGGTGCCGCCCCACGGAACCTCCACGCTGATGATTGGACACGACCCGCCGACGCCGTAGCGGCTGGTCACGATGCCAACATTGCCGGTCCCGCCCGGTTCGCCAAAAATGCTGGTGAACTCGGATTCCATGGCCGAAAGATCACCCTCCAATGCGCTAACGATCGACTCGTTTTCACCTTTGGCCGCTTCTGCGCGTTCCTCGTGGCCGCAGATCGAGACACGCATCGCCCGAAGCTGCTCGGCGTTGGCGTTGGTACCCTCGACGGTAAACGGAGATTTACAGTCACCTACGTCGCCAGTCACCTTGGCCGCGTTGCCAGCCTCGACGGCGCAGCGGGTGGCCCATGCCTGATTGACGATCGCGACCACCTGGGGATCACCGCCACGCCCGACAGGTGGCGCGTCACAGTCGCCGCCGCCGTCAATGCTGCCCTTGTCCTCGTCGCCCTCGCCGTCGCCGCCGCCGGGAGTACCGGAGCCGTCCGAAGGTTCGCCCTGGTCACCGGTGCCGGGATTCGTGCCGAACTGCGTTTCGTAATTCGTCGTTGTCGTCGTCGTGGTGCTGGTCGTGTTGCCGGTCACTTTCTGGATAGCCGCAACGATGGATTGCCCGACTTTTTCGAGCGTGTCGCCAGTCGGCAAATTAAAGTTGGACGGCGGTATTTCAGTGGGGCCTGGGTTGCGCTTTTGGAGCGTGTTCTGGTCGGACTTCTCGCCGGTTTCGGTAGGCGTCCAACAAACTTGGCGCTGGCCGTTGGCCGTGGTGTAGCACTGCTCGCCATTCGGTTTGATGCAGAAGGACTGCCCATCTGATCCGGGCGTGCAAGTTGCCTTGTCATCGCGCGCCGGGGGCGTGTCCTCGGTCGGAGGCGTGCCGGGAGGAACGTCGCACTGCTCGCCGCTGTATTCCAGACTTCCGGCGCACAAAAGACTGCCACCTACAGTGGTGCAGGTGTAACCCTGCCCGCTTGCTGAGAAGGACAGCGTGCAGCCCGCGATGCAGTCGGATTTCCACCCCCTGGTGGTGGGGACGCCGTAGCCGGGTTCCTTATTGCGCTCCAAGCATTCCGACGGATCAAAGCACCGGCCCATATCCTCACGCCATTCACCACCGCCTGGGCACGCTTGGGCAACCAGCCAATCACGTTGTGCCACCGTCGCACCATTCGCGCATGTCTCACTAGAAAGGCCCACTCGAATGATGCGCACCTGAACACGTTGAGCCTGTCCCCACTGGCTGCCGTACGTTGAATAAGAGGGCGCACAAACTTCAACTTCGCGGGTATTCCACGGGTTGTCCCTAAGCTGCTGGGCCTGAACTTCTGCCCTAGCTTGCGCTGCCGCAACGCCATCACTCGCATTAGGGCACCACGCGGAGTCCACATCCGCGAAACACTGGGCGTAGCTTTGAGCCCGCGCCTGCCCAAGCAAGCCGAGCAGCGCATAGATCAGGACGCCAACAACGATCCACACCGCCCGCCGCACAGCCGTGCGCTTGATGTAGTCGCCCCACCTCATCGCAGCATCACCGCGCAGGTCACGGCGCTTGCGAGCGTCCACCACACCAGCATTACGAGACCTTCCACGGCGTCACCTCATCAAGAAAAGGGGCCGAGCGAACCCGGCCCCGAATGGCCCGAAGGCCGGTCAATCAGCCACGCTTGAGCAGGCCCATGGCACGCAGCGACCAGCTGCCCAGCACGTACGCGCCGATCACGGTCACCGCGATAGCCGTGTACGTGGTGATGGCGGCGATGATCGCGGTCTCATCGAAGCCGTCCTGTGCCATCGCGAAACCGGACAGCGGCACCAGGGCGGCACCAGCGGTCATGGCGTGGAACTTGGCCTTGCTGGCCGTGTTGGCAGCACGCTGCCGGAAACCCTTGTTCTTATTCATTGTCGAAACTCCTTGGAGGTGAAAGCAGCGTCATTGCTGCAATGACGGCCAGTGAAAGGAACATTGCCCCCCCAACGCCGTTGGCCTGTTCCAGCGTCGGTAACGCATCCAGAACAGATGCGTGTTCAACCCATGCAGCCGCCGCGCACTCGTGCGTGGCTTCCACCCATTCGATGCACTGATAGACGCGGCGGCTCATGGCTTATTTCTGTGCCTGCGCAGGCTTGGCCGCGCCGTTCACCGGCTCCCAGCTGTGCACCCGCAGCGAGATAGCCAGCTTCTTTTTTGCGTCCAGGTAGACGGCGGAACGCTTCGGCTTGTAGCGACCGACCGGCAGCGCGTCCGCATCCGTTGCGCCGTCGTCGTGCTGCAACTCCACGTTGCGCAGTTCGCCATTCGGCATTTCCAGCTGCGCCCACTGGAAGCGGATGTCATACGGGTTCCCGGTGCGCCGGCTGGTGCCGCTGTTGCGCTCGACTTCCGGGTTTTTCACTTCAATGCTGATGAACTCGTTGCTGCTCATTGGTCATGCCTCCTTAGGCACTGCGATCTGGCCGGTATCGGCCTGGACTTCCCCGGTCGGGGAAAAAAGGATTGCGGTAATCAGCTGCGCCGCATCTTCTGGACGCGGGCACCACGCCGGCAGCTTTGAACGGGCCGTGCCGATCAACAGGCGCGACAGCTGCGCCTCATCGCCACCCGCTGCATGCAGGAGCGCGTTGACCATCGGGCCGTACTGGTGGCGAAAGTGGCGGACAGCCCGAACACAGTTCGCGAGCACTTCTTCAGCCGCGATGCGCAGACGCTCACCGACCGCGCCGACGAAATCGAGCACCGGATACGCGCCGACAAGGTAAGGGGCTGGATCGACCAGCATTTCAAGCGGCAACTCACGCCGGTTGCTGGCCTTCAGTTCCGCTTCGTAGCGGACCCAAGGGCTGTTCAGGTCGCCCTGCTCCTTGCCCTTCTCGTAGACCCGCAACAGGTTTTCAGACTTGCGACTACCGACATAGAAGGTCTTGCCGGTGTCGTTGCCCATGTCATCGATGAGCCGCGCCTTTGGCCGCTGGCCGCGCTTGTCGAACTCGCCAGCACCGTACTTTTCGATGGCCCATGAAACCGGGTGCTGCCCGGTAAAATCATCTGCCGCAATGTCGATCCGCGTAATACGCGCATCGAAGCAGCCCAGCAGCGAAGCCAGCAGCGACCACCGCTGCGCATGGTCACTGCCGCCGCTGGATTCATACATGCGGCAACCTGCACCTGTCAGTTCAATTCGCGCTGTCCGCGTGCCGTCCAGGCGGAGGGTGTTCACCCCGCCAAACTCAATCAGGCCAACGTGGTTGTCCGACTGATCCATCAGCGAGAACCGCCACGCATAGAAGCGGCCCCTGCCCTGCTCACCAACCTTGAACAAGCCGGGGAAGAACTTCTCTACGAGCACATGCACCAGCGACGACGCGCAGGCACCTACACCGTTATCCAAGTCATCGAAGATCGCTTGCCGGTCATCCAGCTTCCCGGCTTCATCCAGAACAGCGGGAAAGTCGAAGGCAAAAGCCAGCCAGTCCAGCACCACTCCAATCTGTTCAGTTTCACTGACTCCCCTGTTAGACGAGGGGAGTCCAACAGCCCCGGCCCGATCAGCCATGCCCGACCTCCACAAACTTCGCGGTCTCGGCCATCAGGCGAGTCCAGGCCGCGCTATCGACGCGCAGGCAGATCATTTCGAGGTCATCGGCCCAGTCATCGGGATGCACCCCGGCCAGCATCAGCTGACGACGGCGGGCCTTGATCTGATCCTGCGTGCGCCGGTAGCCCTCGACACAGCGGCCATAGCCGAGAGAAATCACCCAGCGGCTACCCATTGCGCACCGCCTGGACTGCTACGAGCGTCAGCACGCCGAGCAGGAAGCCCACCGCGAACGCGATCGACAGGGCGTAGCCCGGGAAGACGATCACGGCCCGCCAGAAGTCGCAGGGAAGAAGGCCGCACATGTCAGCGGCCCCACTCATCAGCGGTCGGAACGTAGCGGGAGAATTCGCGGGCTTCGCGCTTCCACTGCGGTTCCCACAGCGGGCGGCCATCGGCAATGGCGTGCATCAGTCGGAACGATGCGGGGACCGTGAAAATCACGACAGCCACGAGGAGAGCCACGGCGAGGGCGTCGGTCTGTTCGGGCGTCATGACTGCGCCACCCGGAAGGCTTCATCGGCCATGCTGTAACAAGCAAAAGCCCAGAGGTCGGCGGTGTCGTAGTCCCGCACTTCGACCGCTGCAAGCTCGCGCATACGCGCATCAATGATCGCGCTGCCAAAGCTGACAAGGTGCTGCTTCTGTTCTTCGGTCATGTCCCTATCCCCTGCCCTAGCGCCCTAGAAACGCCCCTCGCCGTCTAGGGCGTCGGTCCGGGGCGTGTCCCGTGCTTGCGGGACAGAAGGCATGTAACCTGATTGCGGGACGTATGTCAACCGGATGCGGGACAACATGAAAATTGCAGACCTTATCGACCAGGCCCGCGCTAAGCGTGGAATCACTTCAGACACGGCTGTAGCCGATCATTTCGGCTTGAACCGACAGTCCGTATCGAAGTGGAGGAAAGGCGAGGCCTACCCCACGCAGGACCACATCACCGAGCTAGCGGAAATGGCTGGGGAAAGCGCTGCGCAATGGCTGGTTGCCATCCAAGCAGAAAGAGAAAAGGGGAAGGCCGGTCAGGTCTGGACTGCCCTTGCAAAACAGCTAGGGGCGGCTGCCGTGCTGGTGTTGGCAGTCGCCCTGCCGTGGCCTGCCAAGGCTCAAGCTGAACCGGACGCAGCTATATACATTATGCGCAATTAACCCGTAACTGATCTGCATTGCATCCACCCAGCTCCGCTCATTGACTGGTAGCTCGACAGCGGCCACCAATATGGTCCCAGCCGTTGGGCAACCGTCGATAGATGCGGCCGTTGATGCACGCCCGATCTGCTCCCGTCCTGCGTGCCTCAATCGTCCCGGGCAATGCTGGCGCCGACCGAGCCTGCGCCCGAGGTGCCGAACGCTGCGCAACCGGCGGCACGTCGGCAATGATGGATTGCGGCCAGTCCGAAACCAACGCCGACATCTTCGCGTCCAGGTCCGCAATGTACCGCTTGACTTGCCAATCAACGATGAGCCCGATGATCAGCGAATGCGCGAGAAGCGCGATCAGAACTGCACCGACGACGCTCCAGAACCCGAGTGCTGCCCGAGGCGCTTCGACCCTGTCACGGAAACGCACACCGGCAAACCCTTCTGATGGATCAGGCATAACCGCCCCTCCTGACACTACGTCCAACCCGACAGCCTATGCCGCCGCCCGGCGATTGATTTCCTCGATAACCCCGACGATGGTGTCGGCATCCGCGTCACTGAAGGCGCCATCCAAGCCCTGGTAGTGCAATCCAGTGAACGGTGGCTCATACAGCTGCCCCGGCTCCATCACCCCGCCCTGCGTCAGCCGGTCGATGATCATCTCGACGAAGCGGATCTGCTGACTGGTGTAGCGGTTCTCATCCAGGAACTCGCCGAAGGCGTCCTTGGCCGCGTTGCGGTCCAGACCGACCAGTGAACGGATGAAAGCGGTCAGGGGCCTGTCACTGCCGAAGCTTTCCTCGAAGCGCTTGCGGCTTTCCACCACCGCGGACTCGTAGACGAAGCGCTCCAGCTCGGACAGGTCGGTCGGCGTCAGCGGCCTGTTGTGCTTGAGCTTGGCAATGGCGACGTGGTGCTCGTTGGCCCGGATGTAAGCCTCCACCTTGCGCTTGTACTGGGCGAGATTGATGCCGGTGCTGAAATCCTTGAGCCCGACTTCCTTCGCCTCGCCGATCTCATCGGTGAGCACCGTGTAGACCGGCTTGACCGCCTTGCGCTCGATGAACTTCACCAGATCGCGCAGCCCACGGCGTACCGATTCGATCATCGGCAGCGTGATGTCCTTCCAGAAGGTTTCGGTCTGCACTTCCTGGATCAGCGCCAGTTTCGCTTTGACCGCCGGGATCGCATCCATGGTCTCCAACGCCATGGCGATCTCGATGATCCGGTCACGACTGCCGATAAAATCCTGTGTCCTGTTGATCAGCGCCAACTGCAGGTTGAGACAGACCAGGTCGAACAGCTTGGCGGTGATGTGCTCGGGATCGCGCTCGCTGGGCAGGCCCGCGACATGTTCGCGCAGGTCGGCCAGCGCACTTTCGTCGATCCCGTTCCATGCCTTGCGCTCGCGGAAGCGGCTGACGTGCTCTCCTTGCGGCCGGACGATGAAATTGTCGAGGTTCATTGCCGCGACTTCGTCATGCAGCTCGTCAGCGACCTCCTCGCGCAGGGCCACCAGCCCGTCGTACCCGCCCTGGCCTTCACCAAGGTTGCCAGCGGCTGCCGTATCGCCCCCGGTAGGGGCAACCATCGGCAGCATGGAAAGAAGCTCCAGGCGACGCTTGAACAAGCGTTTCTGCAAGGGCTCGCTCAGAGTGCCGGCAGCGCCGGCCGGATGCTCGTCGAAGTACTCGAAATTGGCGCAGAAGTCGAAGATGAAGAACTCCCTCTTGTCCTGGCCCGGGCCAAACAGGTCCGGGCACAGGCGCGTGCCCCGCCCAATCATCTGCAGGAACTTCACCTTCGATCGCACCGCCTTGAAAAACACCAGGTTGACGACTTCGGGCACGTCGATGCCGGTGTCCAGCATGTCCACCGAGATTGCGATCTGCGGCAGCTTGGCTGCGATGCTGAAATCGTCGATCAGGCTCTGCGCGTAGTTCACCGCATGGGTGATGACCCGCGCGAATGTTCCCCTGTAATGCGGGTAGTGATGATCGAAGCGCCGGGCGATGAACTGCGCATGCTGCTGGTTGACCGCGAAGATGATGGTCTTGCCCAGCTTGTCGCCGCCGTCCACCTTCAGCCCATGCTCCATCAGGTGCTGCAGCATCAGGTCGACGGTGTGCTCGTTGAACAGCCGCTTGTTGACCTCGGACGCGTGGATCTCGTCGGGCGGCTCACCGCCCTCGTCGTGTTCGTCCCAGTCCAGCGCCTCCCAGTGCTCCTTTTCCTCTTCGCTCAGTTCGTCGTAGCGGATGCCCTCGCGAATGAACCTGACCGGCACCGACTGCGCACGCGGCGGAACCAGGTAGCCATCCGCCACCGCCTCTTCCAGGCCGTAAGCATCGGTGGGCACGCCGGTTTCCAGCCCAAACAGGTGGTAGGTGTCACGGTCCACCTCGTCGCGCGGGGTCGCGGTCAGGCCGACCAGGTAACTGTCGAAGTAGCGGAAGATGGCACCGTACTTCTGGTAAACGCTGCGGTGGGCCTCGTCGATAATGATGAGGTCGAAGTGGCCGACGCCGTATTTGCGGCGGTCGCCCTCCATCTCTTCGATCAGGCCCATCATCGTCGGGTAGGTGCACACGTATACCCTGCCCTGCCCCTTCCTGTCGGTCACAAGATTGACCGGGCCGGCATCCGGCAGGTGCGCCTTGAAGGCATTTGTGGCCTGCCTCACCAGCGCCACGCGATCGGCGAGAAACAGCACGCGCTTGACCCGATTGGCGCGCATCAGAACGTCAACCAGTGCGATCGAAACGCGGGTCTTGCCGGTGCCGGTAGCCATGGTCAGCAGACCGGCCCGCCGGCCCTGCGCCAGCGACTCGGTCATCGCGCGGATGGCGCGCACCTGGTACGGGCGTCCGGCGATGGCCGGGTCAACCTTCAGGCTGCGCGGGTCGGTCTCCAGCTCGCGGCGCTGGATGGCGAGTTCCAGTTCTTCCCTGGTGTAGAAACCCTGCACCTCGCGCGGCGCCGCCCGACAGTCGTCCCACAGCCAGGTGTGGTGTCCGTTGCTGTAGAAGATCAGTGGCCGCTGGCCTTTCATTTGCTCCAGGCAGTCTGCATACAGCTTGGCCTGCTGCCGGCCCACGTCCGGGTCCTTCAGGCTGCGCTTGGCTTCCACTACCGCCAGCGGCTGGCCGTCCGCGCCCCACAGCACGTAATCGACTAAACCATCGCCCTTCTGGTTGGGCATGCCGGTGACCGGCAGTTCCGCCGTGGCGTTCTTGCCCAGCTCCCATCCAGCCTCGCGCAGCAGTACGTCGATCAGGAAGCGGCGGGTGTCGGCCTCGTGGTAGTCGTGGTCGTCCGGCACCGCGATGTTGGCAGCCTTGGCCCTGGCCAGTTCGGCGCGCAGCGCGGCAAGTTCAGCGTTGACCTGCGCCAGCGCGGATTCGCGCTCGGCCAGCGTCGCGGCAGCTGCGGCGATGCTGGCCGAGCGCGCCTCGATCTGCGCATGCTGGGCCTCGATCTGATGCCGGAACTGCGCTTCCTGCTTTTTCAGCTCGTCGCGGGTGAAGGTCACCGCCTCGTCGGCACGCACCAGGTGCGGCACGCGCTTATCGATCCAGTCGGCGACGATGCTCTTCGGATCGCTGGCACGGGTGTAGGTGCGCGCCAGCCAGAACAGCACATGGAACAGCTCGCGCACCAGCCGCAGGGCGTCGCCACTGCCGACGCGCTGGTTGCCATGCACCGCCTGGTTGCCGACCTTCTGGATCAGCCGCGCCTTCTGGTGAATGTGCGGCGGCAGCAGCTGCTCGAACTCCGGCTGCGTCAGCAGCACGTTGAGGCTGCGGTCGTACGGCATCCGCAGGTCGCGGTCGTTCTCGTACAGCCAGTGCACCGCCTGTTCCAACGCATGGCGGGTGCGCATGCCGCAGGCGCGCGGATCGGAACGAACCAGCTGCTCCGCGCCCCTGGCCGGCTCGTACAGCGGCTTGAACTCGGCCCGCAGAAACTCGAAGTTGCTCATTGCGATCCCCCGGCAGCTCCGACCATACCCCGACTTATAAAGAGCCGGCGGGGCGCGTCACACACGGACGAGCTCCATCAACGGCTCAAATCGGTACATGGCCGAGCGTCGTCCGGCCGGCTGGCGGACCACCTGCAGCAGTCCCTCCTGCAACAGCACACGGCTGAAGCGGGCGGCGGTTTGCGACGGAATGCCGGCGCTGCGCGTGAAACGGCTGTTGCTGAACACCGGGTGGGTGAACAGGTAGTCCAGTGCCGCCACCGCGTACTTGGATGCCAGCAACTCGGCAAAGCGGGGCTTCATTTCCTCGTACAACTGGCCAATGGCCTGCGCCGCCTCCAGATTGGCGATGGCCTGCTGCTCGACCGCCGCCAGGAAGAATGCGCACCAGCCCTCCCAGTCGTGATCTGACGACACCGCACGCAAACGGCCCAGGTACTCGTCCTTGTGATCCTCGAAATAGCGGCTGATGTAGAAATGCGGCGCGCCGATCACCCCGCCCTGCCACAGCATCAGCGTGATCAGCATGCGTCCGACGCGGCCATTGCCGTCCTCGAACGGGTGCAACGCCTCGAACTCGGCATGGACCAGCGCAGTGCGCAGCAACACCGGCACCGCTTCATCGTTGACCAACCGGAACAACGCCTCCATGCCACCGGGCAGGTGCTCCGGCGCGATCGGCACGAAGCTCACCCTGCGGCTGCCGCGCTCGCCGATGTAGTTCTGCTCGTGCTTGTAGACACCGGGCGATTTGGTGGCCCCACGGCCGAAGGACAGCAACTGGCGGTGGATGCTTTTCACCAGTGACTCCGACAGCGGCTGTCCCTGCTCCATCCGCAACTGGGCGGTATTGAGCGCACGCCGATACAGCGCCGTCTCGATGGCATCGGATCGGAACTCCTGCGCGGCACGCTCATCGTCCTCCTCGAACTCGACCTCGAGCTGGAGGATCTCGTCGAGCGTGCTGATGGTGCCCTCCATCCGCGAGGACACCACCGCTTCCTGGCCTCGCAAGGGCGCCAGGAACAGCTCACTGTTGTGCATGCCACGCAGCATCTGGTCATAGCGCGCCAACGCCGCCGTGGCCCCCAGCAGGCCCGGCATCAGGCGCCCGTAGTCCAGCGCGCCCGGCGGAAACTGCCCGGAGTGATAGGAGACGGCTTGACTAGTGTCGATCATGGTCACGGCAATTGTTGTTAACGAAAAAGGAAATTTTGATCGCAAAAGAGCTTGCTCATCACCCGTTACCGACAATCTATGTTGTCGTTAACGGCAACGCACTTTGCAATGAACAACCCGATTTGTGCACAACAGATAACCAACAACCCCACTTGACGTCAACGATAGTCTAAATATTGACGACAAGCCACCAGCCTACCTGTGACGCACACGCGCGCTTCAACCGACGTTTGTACCGGCGTTTCTACCGACATCCGAACGCTGGCAAGTGAGAGTGAGTCCAACGAATCCCGGGAACGATGTGCAGCGGTTGGCCGCCTTCCATGCGCCCAGCCGCTCGGCGATGTCCGCGACCAGCGCCGTCATGCGGTGGGTGAGCTGGAAAGGCGGCTGGTAGGCGGGCATGGGTCAGAGGGTGCCGGTGAAGGCGCGGTGCTGGAGGCTAGCGAAGAGGCTCTCCAACCGACTCGCCTGCTCCTTCAATCGTTGCGCTTGCCCTTCAATCTTTTGAATGGCTTCGGAAAATTTGGCCTGCAGCCCGCTCGGAGGCACTGGAATCTCTACCCCACTGACCAAATCAATGTTCAGGTTTTTGACCGTTGCGCCGGGCGCCCGCCGGGCGAACTCGGTGTAGATCGAGGGCGATGACAGCGCGCTATGCAGGTAATCCTGGCTGGTGCGTGAGTCCTTCGGTGATAGGACAAGCCATCCGTCATGGATACAACCCGAAGTCCGGAGGATGTAAGGGCGACCAAAGCTCATTGAATTAGTCAGCAGGAAGTCTCCGGGGTGCACCCGTCGCGAACGACTTACCCCTTCTTTTCTAATCTTCTTGCGCGTGCTGTCGATGTACTTCGAACCTTCAACGGTGTCGCCGATCATGATCCAGTTGATCCCGTCTGGAGAGTCCGTGATGTACGCATCGATGGGCCTTGGCGACCCGCCTCTTGCGATCTCGAAGAGACTTGCAAGCGATTCCTTGGGCCAATCCTTTGGATTTGAAACCGGATCGCCAAACATGTCGAGGAACACGGACTGCAACAGCTGGTCGAGTTTTGCGATGGCTTCGCGGCGCTTGGCGCGCAGCGCGTCGGCCTTGTCCAGGATCGCCGCGATGCGCTGCTGCTCTTTTAGTGGAGGTAGCGGGATCGAGATCGCTCGTAGCTCCTTGACTGACAGGTGCTTGACCGTAACGAACGGGGTTCGCGCCTCGATTGCCTTCAGCGCATTCGGTAGAAAGCGAATCAGGTACTCCAGACTCAATCGATCGTCAGACGATTCAACGCGACAGACTCGCTGGTTGAGTAATGCCTTGCCGCCTTGCCAGACCCCAAGATTGAACTCGCCATCCATGCCGATAAGGGCGTCGCCATCATTTACAACGAAGTCTTCTCGATATGGTCCCGGATAGAACGTCGAGGACCGCCCGGCTGTCACGTCCCGGATTCGAACAAGAGGAAGTCCATCGCCGGTATTGTTGAACTGCTCGGACTTGAAGGCGAAACCGCTAACGATTGAGGCGATTTCGTCAAGGGCGACGATCTCTACGCTCACTTAAACATTCCCTCCAGTTCGTCCATCCCCCGCATGATCTCCGCCTCCAGCTCTTTCAGCTCGGCGAGAATCTGCAGCGGCGGGTCGTATTCGACCGCCTCGTACACCACTTCCTTGTAGCGGTTGATAGACAGGTCGTAGCCGTTGCCGGCGATCTCGCCCTTCGGCACCAGGAAGCTCTGCTCGGTGCGCGCACGGTCGGCTTCGGCATCGCGGTTACGCCAGCGCGCCAGGATGTCCGGCAGGTTGTTTCTCTCGTGCTTGCTTGCATCCAGCGGATTGCGCTTGTCGTCCAGCGAATAGCCGTCGGCCTGCATGTCATAGAACCAGACGTTGTCGGTGCCGCCCGAGTCGGTCCTGGTGAACAGCAGGATGGCTGTGGATACGCCGGCATAGGGCCGGAACACGCCCGAGGGCATGGAGACGATGCCGTCGAGCTTCTGATCTTCCACCAGCATCCGCCGCAGGGTTTTATGTGCCCGGGATGAGCCAAACAGCACGCCGTCGGGCACGATCACCGCGGCGCGCCCGCCGGGCTTGAGCAGGCGCAGGAACAGGGCCAGGAACAGCAGCTCGGTCTTCTTGGTCTTGACGATCTGCTGCAGGTCCTTGGCGGTGCTCTCGTAGTCCAGCGAGCCGGCGAACGGCGGGTTGGCCAGTATCAGGCTGAACTGCCCGGCCACGCCGGCGTGGCCTTCGCTCAGGCTGTCGCGGTTCTCGATGGCCGGGTTCTCCACCCCGTGCAGCAGCATGTTCATCGAGCCGACCCGCAGCATGGTGCTGTCGAAGTCGAAGCCGTGGAAGGTGTCGTGGTTGAAGCGCCGCGCGGCTTCTGGCGTGGCGTAGATCTCCTGGCCGTGGTGCTCGCCGAGGTATTCGCTGGCGGCGACCAGGAAGCCGGCGGTGCCGCAGGCCGGATCGCAGATGGTGTCGGTCGGCCTGGGCGCCATCATCTCCACCATCAGCTTGATGATGTGCCGTGGGGTGCGGAACTGCCCGTTCTGTCCGGCCGAGGCGATCTTGCCGAGCATGTACTCGTACAGATCGCCCTTGGTGTCGCGGTCGTCCATGGGGATGGCGTCGAGCATGTCCACCACCCGGGCCAGCAGCGCCGGGGTGGGGATGGTGAAGCGCGCATCCTTCATGTGGGTGGCGTAGGTGGAATCCTCCGCCCCGCCCAGGTTCTTGATGAAGGGGAAGACCTCGTCGGCTACCAATGCATACATCGCCGCCGGGTCGCCCAGCGACTTGAATTTCGACCAGCGCAGCTTCTGCTGCCCGCTGTTGAAGATGGGGGCCTCGACCGGCTGCTTGATGCGGTTGGCCTTCTTCTCCTTGACCGTCTGCAGCTCGTCCAGCCGCTTGATGAAGAGCAGGTAGGTCATCTGCTCGATGACCTCCATGGGGTTGGAGATGCCGCCGCTCCAGAACGCGTTCCAGATCTGGTCGACCTGGGTCTTGATGCTGCCTGTAATCATGGTGCTCCCCTGCCCTCGTCCATTGCAGTCTTCCGGCACCAAGCGGCGCCGAGCCACTCCCGGTTCTCCGGGTGCAGGCTAGCGTTGGACTTGCGGGCAAGCTGGTTGTCGATGAATCGCTCTACATTGTCGTGGACTTCCCGCGTCGCGTCACGGTCGACCTGCCAGCGGTCGGTGTCCATCGGCTCAAGGAACCACGACACGACCGTCGACGGGCAAGTGCTGGATGAGGCGCCCGAATATTTCGAGAAGATGAGCGAGATCGAGGCGCGCCGCACTGGCTCAAACCCGGGAATTGGAATTTCCGGCGTGAAGATGATGCCTTGACTGAGCTCGGCGCGGCATACCCGTCAAACATATATCCGATCCATAAGAAGCGGAAATAGCAGTGGTCGATGACGGTCGCCTGATCACCGGCCAAAACCCTACTCAACGACGGCGGTGGCCAAGGCGATCGTGCGCGGCCCGCGCAGCGGTGAGAGTCTTACCCCCGATAACTTTCCCTGTCTTCCGCAAATTCCCAGTCCAGATTAGAGAGGCCCCGCAAGCGGGGCCTCATGGTTGCTGCTGATCGGCGGGTCTGCCGACGCCGCGATCAGCGGCCGTCGCCGTCCGCATCGCCCGGCAGCGCCCGTTCGACGCGATGCCATGCCGCGCGTGTGGCGTGCTTGGCGTCGTTCCACTCCAGGCGCGAGTTGCCCCTGGCCTGCTCATAGTCGGTACGCAGGTTGTTTTCGGCCTGCTCGAAGCTCTGGTCGGCATAGCGTGAACGGGCTTCGTAGCCGGTGCGGTAAGCAGGCTGGTAGTCCTCGTATCCGTACTGCTTGTTGGCGTACGGCTCCTTGGAATAGTTCTCACGCCAGTACGCGTCTTCGACCGTCGGATTCATCGCCTCACCCGCAGCCTTGCCACCCAGGCCGCCGGCCACCACGCCTACAGCGGCGCCTACCGCCGTGCCTACGGGCCCTGCTACGGAACCGACGGCCGCGCCAGCGACACCGCCGGCCGCCGCGCCTACGCCGGTACCGACCGGGTGCGCACCGGGGGTGCCGGTGATCGGGTCACGGTTGGCATCGTGCTTGTCATTGCTCATGTCGCTCTCCATTGATGATCGGCCGATTGCCGATTACCAACATGCACCCCGTGGCGTGAGGCGGGCGTGGCGGCCCGTTACTCCGGCTGCGGCAGCCACAGTTCCACAGCATGCTGCGCATGGTCGTCGCACAGCGGAACGGCCAGTCCGGGCTGCTCCATGCCGTCGACCAGCAATCGCGGCGGCATGCCTTTCCCGGCTTCCTGGCGCACGTGGATGAGGTAAACCGTGTCGCGGTAGCAATAGCGCACGCGGTAGCCGGGCCAGTCGGGCGGGATGCAGGGCGACAGCCGCAGGGTGTCGCCCTCGAGCCGCAGGCCCAGCAAGGATTCGACGACCAGCCGGTACATCCAGCCGGCCGAGCCGGTGTACCAGGTCCAGCCACCGCGGCCGACGTGCGGTTCGACCGCGTACACGTCGGCGGCGACCACGTAGGGTTCCACCTTGTAGGTCGCGATGCGTTCTGCGGTGTCGCCGTGGTGGATGGGGTTGATCATGCGGAACAGTTCCCACGCGCGCGCATGGTCGCCGAGCTCGGCGAAGGCCATGGTCGCCCACACCGCCGCGTGGGTGTACTGGCCGCCGTTCTCGCGCACGCCGGGCACGTAGCCGCGGATGTAGCCGGGGTCCTGCCCGGTCTTGTCGAATGGCGGGTCGAGCAGTTGCACCAGGCCTGCATCGCGCCGCACCAGGCGCTGGTCCAGCGATTCCATTGCCTGCCTTGCGCGCACCGGATCGGCAGCGCCCGACAGCACCGACCAGCTCTGCGAGATCGAGTCGATCGTGCACTCATCGCTCTGCGTCGAGCCCAGCGGCATTCCGTTGTCGAACCACGCGCGCCGGTACCACGCGCCATCCCAGGCATGGTCTTCCAGTGCCTGGCGCAGCTGCGTTGCGCGTTCGAGGCAGCGTTTGGCGAACAGCAGGTCGCCGCGGTCGCGCGCCAGTTTGTTGAAGCGGTTGAGCACCTCGTACAGGAAGAACCCCAGCCACACGCTCTCGCCACGACCGCCCTCCCCCACCCGGTTCATGCCGTCGTTCCAGTCGCCGGTGCCGATCAGCGGCAGGCCACGCTCTCCGAACAGGTCGAGCGCACGTTGCAGGCCGCGCACGCAGTGCTGGTACAGCGTTTCACGCAGACCTGAGCGCGAAGGCAGGTCGTAGTAGGACTCCTCATCCGGGTAGACAGGTCGACCTTCAACATAGGTCACGCGTTCGTTGAGTACGTCGCGGTCGCCGGTAGCTTCGACATAGCGGCAGGTGGCCAGCGGCAACCACAGATAGTCATCCGAACACCGCGTGCGCACGCCGCGATCCAGCGGCGGGTGCCACCAGTGCTGCACGTCGCCCTCCATGAATTGGTGCTCGGCGCACAGCAACAGGTGGTCGCGTGCGAGCTTCGGCTCGGCGTGCAGCATCGCCATGATGTCCTGCAGCTGGTCGCGGAAGCCGAACGCGCCGCCGGATTGGTAGTAGCCGCTGCGCGCGAAGTAACGGCAGCCGATGGTCTGGTAGAGCAACCAGCCGTTGGTGAGCAGGTCAACGGCCGGCTCGGGTGTTTCCACCTGTACCGCGCCAAGCGTGCGCAGCCAGCCGACACGCACCTCGTCGAGCGCGTCCCAGGCAGCATCGCGTCCCTGCGTCTCCTGCAGCGTCGCCAGCGCCTCGGCGCGCGTACGCCCCGCGCCGAGGCGGAATATCACGTCGCGCGACTGCCCGGGCGCCAGGTCCAGCGGCACCTGGATCGCGGCGCAGGGATCAAGTCCGGCACCAAGTCGCCCGGACAAGCGTTCGCGCGTCATCGCCGCCGGCGAGCGCAGACTGCCGTTGCGGCCAATGAACTCGTTGCGATCGCCGGTGACGCTGCGGCGCTCCTCCTCGCCGTGCCATCCCCCGGTTGCGATATCGGCGGCGAAAAAGGCGGCTCGGCGGCTGAATTCGGTGTTGTACGCATTGCGCGCCAGCACCGCATCGTGTTCCGTGACGGACTCGGTGACCACGTGCATCTGGGTGCGCGCGTGCAGATCGCCGAGGATCCATTCCACGTAGCCGGTGGCACTGAGCCGCCGCGTGCGCTCGCCGGTGTTGCGCACGCGCAGCACGCTGAACTTGACGGCCGCGTCGCTCGCCACGTAGACCCAGAGTTCGCTGGCGACGTCGTCCTGCTCGTGTTCGTAGACGCTGTAGCCGAAGCCATGCCGCACCCGGTACGCACCCTCGCCGCGTGATGGCAGCGGCGTCGGCGACCAGAACTGCCCGGTCTGCTCGTCGCGCAGGTAGAACGCTTCACCGTTGCTGTCTCCCACCGGATCGTTATGCCACGGCGTGAGGCGGAACTCGTGCGCGTTCTCGGCCCACGTGTAGCCGGTGCCGGATTCGCTCACCACGCAGCCAAACTGCGGGTTGGCGAGCACGTTCGACCACGGCGCAGGCGTGTTGCCGCCCGGCTGCAGGTCGATCACGTATTCGCGACCGTCGGCCGAGAAGGCGCCGATGCCGTTGCCTTCGCGCAGCGGCCCGGTACCCGGGTCAAAGGGCCACGGGTCGAGAGCCGTGTCCCCGCCGCGGCCGGTAATGGCGTGCTCGTCGGCCGTGGGCATAGGCATCAGGTCGTACTGGGTGAGCTGTGGCTGCAGTGGTGGCATCACCACCTCCTGCGGCGGCCGATGCGCAACCTGTTCGGCCAGCGTGCCGTGCGCGTCGCTCACGATCACCCGTGCCACCGATTGCAGCAGGATGCGATCCTCCTGCGGCAGCTGGTGTGCGGATCGGGCGAAAATACCGCCGGGGCGGTCGATCACGTTGGCTTCCACGCCGGCCGATATCAGACCCATGATCTGGTCGTGCAATTGCTGGCGATAGCCGCCCTGCTCGCCGTTCCAGATCACCAGGTCGACGGTCAGGCCCTTGAGCCGCCAGTACGCGTAGGCCTGCACCATCTGCCGCACCAGTTCGATGTTTTTCGCGTCATCGATCTGCACCAGCACGATCGGGTGGTCACCGGAGATCGCCTGCCCCCACAGCCCCGACTGGCCGCGGCGGTTCTGCAGCAGCACGGCCGGCTCTGCGCGCAGCGCCGGGTTCGCGTGCAGCACCAGCCCGGCCAGGCGTTCGTACAGCTGCGCGTCGGCCTGCGAGGCGTTGATCTGGCGCCGCACCACCTGGCTATGGGTCCAGGCCAGGTCGAACACGCGGTCGGCCAGCCTGCGGTCCCGGTATTTGTCTACCAGCACCCGACAATCATCGCGCGCGGCCGCGACGCCGGTAACCATGTCGATGGTCGCCGTCTGGTCCGGCGCCAGGGTGATCCGGGAGCGGATCGCGACAACCGGATCGAGCACCGAACCCTGGCTGTTGGACAATGGCGCCGGCTCGAGCACGGCGCGCGGTGCGCGCGCGTCGTGGCCGCGGCCGATGAAGCGTGACCGGTCGGTCTCGTAGGAAATTTCCACGATATCCGCGCCGTGCACCGCGACCAGATGGAACATCCACGGCGGCACTTCATCGTGCGCTCGCGGGCGTCGTGTGCACAGGATCGCCTGCCGTTCCGGCACCAGTTCGGTCTGCACGAACAGATTGCTGAAGGCCGGATGCAATTCGTCCGAGATCGCCGACGCCAGCACCACCTCGGCGTAGGTGGTGACTTCGATCGTGCGCGCCATGCGTGACTGGTTGGTCACGTGCAGCCGGCGTAGTTCGATGTCGTCCTCTGGCGACACGGCGATCTCCAGGTGGGTTTCAAACCCCTGTTTCCGGCCGCGGAACTCGGCCTTGGCGTCGGAGAAGATCGCCTCGTATCCGGACACCTCCACGGCCGTGGGCTGGTACGAAGCCGACCAGAACTCGCTGCTGTCCACGTCGCGCAGGTAGCACCAGCTCCCCCAGTGATCACGCGTGCCATCTTCGCGCCAGCGCGTCACCGCCATGTCGTGCAGGCGGCTGTAGCCGCCGCCGGCGCTGGTCAACATCACGTGGTAGCGGCCGTTGGACAGCATCTGGATCGCCGGCTGCGGCAAGGAGGCGTTGCGGAAGATGCGCAGGCGGGTTTCGGCGGGGTCGGACATCACCGACGCGCCGGCGACCTCGGTCGTGTGCGGATGGAAGGTACCGGTGCGCGGGATGCGCTCCTGCAGCAGCAGCAGCGTGGCCCTGAACTCGGGGTCGGCCACGAACCGGCGTTGCATCGGCTGGTCGTGGAGCAGGTAGTCAAGCGCCAGCAGCCCCATGCCCTGGTGGTGGGCCATGAACGAGCGCACCAGCGCGTGAGGCTGTCCGCGCGGCAATCGCGTCGGTGTGTAGTCGATCGCCTCGTACATGCCGTAGCGTCCTGCGAAGCCGGCGGCGGCCATCTGCTGCAGGTTCCGGCACGCCTCCCCGGGCGCGACCATCAACGCCATCATGCTGGCATAGGGCGCGATCACCAGATCCTGCGCCAACCCGCGTCGCAGGCCGAGTCCCGGCACGCCGAAGGCGTGGTACTGGTAATTCATGCGCGCGTCGACGGCGTTGTAGCCGGATTCGGAAATGCCCCAGGGCACGTCGCGCTGGCGCCCGTACTCGATCTGCCTGGCCACGCTCGCCTGAGCGGTCTGGTCAAGCAGCGAGCCCTCGTAGCTGGGCATCACCAGCTGCGGCATGAGGTACTCGAACATCGAGCCGCTCCACGACAGCAGCGCCGGGTCGCCACCGATGTCGGTCAGCAACCGGCTCAGCGCGAACCACGCGTCCTGCGGCAGCTGGCCCTGGGCAATGCCGATGAAGCTGGCCAGGCGGGCCTCGGACGCCAGCAGGTCGTAGAAGCCGGGGTCGCTGCGGTGTTCGTCGACGTTGTAACCGATGGTAAGCAGATGGCGGCTGCGGTCGTAGAGAAAATCGAGTTCGTTCTGCGCGCACTGGCCGGCGAGGTGGGCCAGGCGCTCGAACTCCGCGATGCGGGCTCTTGCGGTGGCCTGCACCTGCCCGTCCGGCGAGGTGCGCGAAAGTTCGCGCAAGGTCGGGATCGCCGACGTCGACAGCGTCGATGGCAACCATGCCAGTGCGGCGCTCGCGGCACGGCACTGCGCCAACAGTTTCCGTCCCCAGCACGACGCCTCCGTCGACACATCCGCATCGGAGCCCGCGCCGGCCGGTGGGTCGTGACCGGCCAGTGGTTCCGCCAGTGCCGTGAGTTCGGCAAGCGCAAGCACGGCTTCGCCGCAGGTGGCCGGCGGTACGGCGAGCAGCGCCTCGATCTTCCCGCGCAAGGCCTCGGGTACGCCGACGCCGGACTCTTCCAATACCCCTGCGGCATCGCCCAAGCCCTGCCAGGTAGCGGGCGCCAGTACCGCCGAATCGGGCTGTGCCAGCAGTCCCTGGCGCAGGGTGAGCAGATGTCCGGCGAGGTTGCCGCTGTCGACGGTAGACACGTACAGCGGCGGCAGCGGGCGCAGCGTTTCGGTGTCGTACCAGTTGTAGTAATGGCCGCGATGCCGCGGTAGCAGTTCCAGTGTCGCAAGGGTATTGCCGACGCGTTCGGCCATGGCACCGGCCTGCTGGTAGCCGAAGTCGTACGCGGACAGGTTGGCGAGCAGCGACAGGCCGATGTTGGTCGGGGACGTGCGCCGCGCAACCAGCAGCGTGCGATGCTCCTGGATGTTGTCGGGCGGCAGCCAATGGTCGGCGGCGGTCACGAAATCCTCGAAGTACGCCCACGTGCGCCGCGACAACCGGCCGAGGAACCTGCCCTGCTCCACCGACAGCCCGTGCGCCGCGCGCACGCGCGGCCGCCCGGTCCACCAGCTCAGCCAGGGTGACAGCAGCCACAGCCCGAGCAGCGGCGCGGCAACGGGCAGCGCCATCGGCTGCAGGCGGAAGAGCGCGGCCGCCACCCCCAGCGCGAACGCGGGCGCGAACCACATCGAACGCAATGACGCCGCCAGCCCGTCGCCGAGGGTCTTCTCGACTTCGCTGGAGGGACTCCATTGCAGCATGTGCCGGCGCGACACCAGCATCCGCCACAGTGTCCGCACGATGGCGTCGAGGCTGTAGAACGCCTCGTACGGCAGCAACGCCGCGCCCAGGATGATCCTCGCAAAATCGTGCCCCGCCGCCTGCATGCGATGCAGCAGGTGCGCGCGCAGCGGCAGTTCCTCCGGCTTGTCGAGCAGCGCGGTCAGTGCTGCCAGCAGCGGTGCGAGCAGCAGCGTCGACAGCACCCACAGCGTCCAGCGCAGCGGGTGAGGCGCAAGCATCCAGCCAAGCACGAACAGCGACACCGTCGCCACGGGCACGAGGCTGCGGCGCAGGTTGTCGAGCAGCTTGCCGCGCGAGAGCATCGACAGCGGGTTGCGTTCGCGGCGGCCTTCGCCGCCCGGCACCCACGGCAGCAGCCACGGCAACAATTGCCAGTCGCCGCGGATCCAGCGGTGCCGGCGCTTGACGTCAAGTGCGTAGCGCGACGGATAGTCCTCGTACAGCTGCACGTCGCTGATCAGTCCGGCACGGGCGTAGCAGCCTTCGAGCAGGTCGTGGCTGAGGACCCGGTTGTCGGGCAAGCGCGCGTCCAGCGCCTGCTCGAACGCCGCCACGTCATAGATGCCCTTGCCGACGAACGAACCCACGCCGAACAGGTCCTGGTACACGTCCGAAACGGTACGCGTGTACGGGTCGATTCCTGGCTCGCTGCCATAAAGGCGCACGTACCACGAACGGCGTTCACCATCCATGCGGGTGCCGACGCGCGGCTGCAGGATGCCGTAACCCCTTTCCACCACGCGCCGCTGCGGATCCAGCCGGGCCCGATTGAGCGGATGCGCAAGCGTGCCGACCAGTTCGCGCGCGGCGTCACGCGGCAGGTGGGTGTCGGTGTCGAGCGTGATCACGTAACGCACGCCGCGCAGCACGCCCGGCTCGCCGGCGATCATCGAGAACGCGCTGGCATCGCCTCCGTGCAACAGCGAATTGAGCGCGGCAAGCTTGCCGCGCTTGCGTTCGTGGCCCATCCATCTGTGTTCACGCGGGTTCCAGGTGCGCGGCCTGTGGAGGATGAAGAAGATATCGTCGCCGCCGCCGGCGTGGCGCCGGTTGAGCGCCTCAGTGTCGTTGCGCGCCGTCGCCAGCGCTTCAGCATCCTGCGGCAGTACCTGCTCGTCGGCGTCGAGGAAGTCCGTCAACAGGGCGAAGTGCAGGTTGCGGTCGCGGTTGGCGAGGAACCTCACCTCCAGGGCATCCATCAGCGGGCGCACCGTCGACGCGTCCCCGATCATGGTCGGCACCACTACCAGCGTGCGCACCTCGTTCGGGATACCCGCGGAGAAATCCAGTCGCGGCAGCGCCCGCGGCAACACCAGCAGCGTCGCGAACCAGTTGACCAGAACCACACCGAGCTCGCTGAAGGCAACTATGCACAGCACGCCCACCAGCCACAGCACATTGCGCGCGCCAAGGATCGCCTGCGCGTCCTGCACCAGCCCGAAGGTGAACAGCGCGATGATGCCGATGATCGGCAACAGATAGACCGGCAGCGGCACGTGTCGGGTTCCGCGGCGCAGCGAAGCCAACGGTCTGTCCCGCAGCGACAGCCTCCGTTCCAGCTGCGTGCGTCCGGCATCGATCAGGTAGTAACCCACGTGTGCGCTGCAGTCGCCGGTGCCCGCTTGTCCAGCGCCTGCGCGCGCCAGTTCGAGCACGGCTGATGCCACTTCGGTTTCGGGCAGTTTGCCGCGCCGGGCGATGTACTCGACCACGTGGCGGTAGCGGTCCCGGGTGGCGAAGTCCATCCGCCTGTAGGTGCCGTCGGGGTCGTCGCGCAACGTGGCCTCGACCATGCTCATTGATTCGACGAACTCGCGCCAGTCGGTCATCGCCAGCAGACGCAGGCTGCCGATGCTGTTGCTGATGGAAACCTGGTTGGCGGCCTGCTGCTGACTCTCGGCCCGCACCAGTTGCGCGATGCTCTGCTCGTGATCGGCCAGCCACTGTTCGATCCAGGTCAGCGGCAGGCCCAGCGCTGCGCCTTGCCCCTGCAGGCGGCGCACAATCTCGGCGACGAACGCACTGCTCGGCGGCGGTTGGGAACGCGCCATGTCGGCGATTACCAGCATCACGCTCTTGGGATCGGACTCTGCCACCGCCGAGAAGCGGTCGGCCCACGAGTCGGCAAGGTCGCGATCCATGCGGCCGGCGATCACCTGCACGCTGACCCGGCGCAAGTTCTCGATCAGCGCCAGCCGCAGCATGATCGGGATCGCCCATAACTCGCCGAGCGTGAGCGACGTGACTGACTGGTAGGCGACGATGAAGCGGTCCAGGCTCTCGACGTCGACGCGACCATCGCCGTGCGAAATCGCGTTGAGGGCGATGTCGTAGACCCGCGGGAGCTGATCGGACGGGCCACCTTGCAGCCGCGGCAGTTCGCGGCTGTAACCCTTGGGCAGGTGGCGTCGGGCGATGCGGACCTGTTCCTCGACCAGGTACAGGTTGTCGAGCAGCCAGTCGCCGGCAGGGGTCAGCCTGCGCTTGGCGTGCGCGGCCTCGCCGAGCAGCTTGCTGGCGCGTTCGATCACAGTCTCGTTGGCGCTCAGCCGCGCCAGCAGCAGGTCGCCGCCGCGGTGTCCGCTCAGCCGGTGCGCCTGTGCCAGCACGCGGCCGTGCTGCTCCATCTGTTCAGCACTGAACAGCTGCGCGCGCAGGGGTTGCTCGTGCGCCGCGATCAACGGCCGAACTCGATGGTCACGCGGTGCGATTGGCCGTCGTCGCGCAGCGGGATCAGGCAGGGATCAACGTCCAGGATCCCGCCGTCGAGTTCGCAGCGTGCGATGCCGCGGCATGCACCGTTCGGGTTGGCGACCTCGATCAGATAGCGGCTGCCGCCGTGGCGGTACTCGATCGAGAAGCCCGGCCACTCGCGTGGAATGCAGGGATCCAGGCGCAGATGCGCGCCCTGCAGGTGGAAGCCCAGGACCGCTTCCAGCCCCGCCCGGTACAGCCAGGCGCCGGAGCCGGTGTACCAGGTCCAGCCGCCGCGGCCGACGTGCGGCTCGACCGAGTACACGTCGGCAACCGCGACATAGGGCTCGACTTTGTAGCGGTCCACGCCTGCGGGCGTGGATGCATGGTGGACGGGATTGATCAGCGAGAACAGCTCGAATGCGCGGTCGCCGTCGCCCATCTTCGCGAAGGCGAAGATCGACCACAGCGCGCCGTGCGTGTACTGGCCGCCGTTCTCGCGCAGGCCCGGTGGATAGGCCTTGATGTAACCCGGGTCGTGGTCGGTGTGTCGGAACGGCGGGGTGAACAGCAGCGCGACCTTCTCGTCGCGCAGGATCAGCTGGCGGTCGACCTGCTCCATCGCCGACTTCGCATGCGTCGGATCGCCGCCACCGGCGATCACGCTCCACGACTGAGCAATGGTGTCGATGCGGCACTCGTCGCTTTCGTGCGAGCCGAGCGGCGTACCGTCGTCGTAGTAGCCGCGGCGATACCACTGGCCGTCCCAGCCGCCGGCATCCAGACCCTTGCGCACGGTGGCCGCGACATCTTCCCAGCGCGCTGCGCGCTCGTGCTCGCCGCGCGCCTTCGCGTATGGCGCGAACGCATCGATGGTGGCGCACAGGAACCAGCCCAGCCAGGAACTCTCGCCCCTGCCCTCCTCGCCGACACGGTTCATGCCGTCGTTCCAGTCGCCGGTGCCGAACAGCGGCAGGTCGTGCGTGCCCAGCGTGAGGCTCACGTCGATGGCGCGTGCGCAGTGTTCGTACAGACTGGCATCGCTGTCCGCGGTCGTGGGCCGGTAGTAGGCCTCGTCCTGCCCGGGCTCGAGCTGCGGGCCCTCGATGAAGGACTGGCGCGTATCGAGCACGTCGGTGTCGCCGGTGGCATCCATGTAGTGACAGGCGACGAACGGCAGCCACAGGCGGTCGTCGGTCATGCGCGTGCGAATGCCCTCGCCGCTCGGCGGCAGCCACCAGTGCTGCACGTCGCCCTGCTCGAACTGGCGGCCCGCGGCGCGCAGCAGCTGCGCGCGGGCTTCCCCGGGGCGCGCGATGCAGGTGGCCATCACGTCCTGCAGCTGGTCGCGGAAGCCGTAGGCGCCGCTGGCCTGGTAATACGCCGTGCGCGCCCAGACCCGGCAGCACAGCGCCTGGTAGAGCAGCCAGCGGTTGAGCAGCAGGTCCATCGCCCGGTCGGGCGTGTGCACCTGCACGGTGCCGAGGATGTCGTCCCACTGCGCGACGGCTGCCTGCAGGACGGCGTCGAGGTCCGCATCGCGGTAGCGGCGCACCAGCTCGCGCGCGGCGCCGGCGTCGGTCGCGTCGCCGAGCAGGAGCACGATCTCCTCTTCGCCGTCCACTGACAGTTCGAAGCGGGTTTGCAGCGCGCCGCAGGGATCCAGCCCGGCACCGGTGCGTCCGGACAGCGCTTCGCCCCCCTGGAGTGCCGCCGGCGCGGCCAGATCGCCCCGCCGGCCGAGGAATTCGAGGCGATCGCCGCTGTGCGCCTGCTGGCGGCCACGCAGGTCCATGAACGCCACGCGTTCGCCAAACTCCGCGCGCCAGGCGTTGCCGGCGAACAGCGCGCCGGTGTCCCTGTCCAGAGAGGTGGCGACGAACGGCGCCGGCTGCGAGCCGTTCGGCCCCAGCGCCCACTGCACGAAGGCGGTCACCGACAGCCTGCGCGTGCGCCCCGAGCGGTTGCGCAGCCGCAGGCGCGAGATCTTCAGGCCGTCGTCGACCGGCACGTACTGCAGCAGGTCGAGCTCGATGCCATGTTCGGCGTGCTCGAAGCGGCTGTAGCCGTGGCCGTGGCGCGCGACGTACTCGCCGTCGTCGCCGCAGCGGGGCAGCGCCGTGGCGGTGAACAGCCGGCCATCCTCGTCGTCACGCACGTAGAGCACTTCCTGCGGCGGATCGGAGACCGGATCGTTTGTCCACGGCGTGATCGGGTTGCGCTGGCTGTTGCGCGACCACGCGTAGCCACCGCCGGCCTCGGTGGCGGTGAAGCCGAAGTCCGGATTGGCGACGACGTTAAGCCATGGCATCGGCGGCAGCGCGCCGTTGCGGACGATGGTGACGTACTCGCGCCCGTCTTCGGCGAAGCCGCCGTGGCCGTTGAAGAACTCCAGGGACGCCTCGATGCCGCCGCCCGATTCGCGCGACGGCGACGCGGCGGCCGCAGTCGGCTGGCGGGCGGCATCGGGCGGCAGGTCTGTCCCTGTCGCGGCCGGCAGCGCATCGACCTGTGCCGCGAGGCCACCGTCGTGCTGGTCGAGGGCAATCGCGGCCGCCGTCGCCAGCCCGGCCTGCAGTGCGTCTGGCGCCTCGTCGGCGCGGAGTACAAACAGGTTCTGCCTGCCGCCCGGCGGCGGATTCCGCCTCGCGTGCCCCATGAAGCGATCCTGCAGCGCGTCGTACGCCGCCGCCGACCCGGCGACGGCCACAAGGTCGGCCTCGAGACCGTACGCGCGCCAATACGCCTCGGCGCGCAGGACGTCATCCGCGAGCGCCAGCCCGGTCTCGTCGGTGATGTGCAGCAGCACGATCGGGCGATCGCCGGAAATCCCGCCGGCCCAGAGCGTGGGCGCGCCGCCCTCCCCCTTCCCCAGCGCCGCGGGCGCGGTGCGCAGCGTCGGATCCGGGTACAGCAGCGCGGCCGCGAGACGCTGGAAGCGCCGCGCCTGCGCCGCATCCAGGCCCAGGCGCGACAGCAGCGCGTGCGCACGCTTCGACGCCTCCCCGGACGCCTGCGCGAAGGCATCCGCGCCGCGGAGCCGATCGACCAGCGCGAGCGCCTCGCCGCGGCCAGCGGCCGCCACCGTCCACAGCTGCAGCGTGGCGGTTTCCCCGGGCGCGATGCGCACCCGGCGCCGCAGGCTGAACACCGGATCAAGCACGGTGCCGACCGTGCCCGAAAGCGTCTCTGATTCGAGCGCCGCCGGGGCGTGCGCGTCGCGGCCGCGGCCGATGAAGCGCGCACGGTCGGTCTCCCACTGCGGTTCGCCGCCGTCGTCGCCTTCGACCTGCAGCCACTGCGCGGCGCAGATCGACGGATCGCCTGGCGTGCGCACGCGACGCGTGGCAAGCAGCACGAGACGGTCGGCCAACCACTCGGTGCGCACGAACATCTTCGAAAACGCGGGGTGCGCGGCATCGCCCTGCTGCGGCGCAAGCACCAGTTCGGCGTGGCTGGTCAGTTCGATGATGCGCTCGCGGTCGCCGCTGTTGCGCAGGCGGACGCACCGGACCTCCGCATCGGCATTGCCGGCGACGACGACCTCGGTGGTGGTTTCGATGTCGCCGTCACGGCGGCGGATGCCCGCGCGGCCATCGGTGAATTCCAGCGCGTAGGTATCGGGCACGGCCGCGGTGGGCTGCAGCCCGGCCGACCAGGACGCGCCGCTGTCGACGTCACGCAGGTAGAGCCAGCAGCCGTGGTTGTCGCCGGTCGGATCGGCGCGCCATCGGGTGATCGCGCAGTTTCCGAGATGGCTGTAGCCGGAGCCGGCGGCGGTCAGCATCACGGTGTAGCGCCCGTTCGACAGCAGCTGCAGTCGGGGCGCCTGAAGGAGGAGGCCGGGCGGCGTGCTTCCGGATGCGTGGTCTTGCATGGAACGAGGACTCCGGAAGGTGTCTGCCCCTTATTGCACGTTGGCGGTCACGGCGGGGTCAACGTCATGACCTGCTAACACCGCGGACCCTAGACTGCAGCCAACGTGCCAAAGACGATACAAAACAGCATCGCCGAGGCCGCTGTGGACGACACCGCGGCCACGGTCGGCGACCGCGTGCGCGGCCCGACGCCGCCCCCGTCCAAAGCCGGCGAACCCTTGCTGGACCGCTACCAGCGCACCGCCTTCGGCTACTTCCTGCGGCACCGCAATCCGGTCAACGGTCTGTACGCCGACACCTCCCGCGAATGGTCGCCGGTCAGCATCGCGGTCGTCGGGTTCGCGCTGTCCACCTACCCGGTCGCGGTCGAACGCGGCTGGATCGGGCGGGCCGAAGCGGTCGAACATTGCGCCGACGCGCTGCGCTTCTTCCGCGACAGCAACCAGGACGGCAGTCCCGGTTCCACGGGACACAAGGGCTTCTACTTCCACTTCCTCGACTGCGACACCGGCACCCGCGTCTGGCGCTGCGAGCTGTCGATGATCGACACTGCACTGCTGATCATCGGGGCGCTCATGGCCAGCCGTTACTTCGATGCCGACACGCCCGACGAGACGGAGCTGCGCGCCATTGCCGATGAACTGTACCGCCGCATCGATTGGCGCTGGGCGCAAAACGGCGGCGAAACGATCATGCAGGGCTGGAAGCCCGAGTGCGGCTTCCTTCACTACGGCTGGGAAGGCTACAGCGAGGCGATCGTGCTGTACGTGCTTGCCCTGGGTTCGCCCACCCACCCGATCGGCGAGGACTGCTACCGGGCCTGGACCAGCACCTACCAGTGGGAGAATCTCTACGGCCACGGCTTCCTGTACGCCGGCCCGCTGTTCATCCACCAGTTCTCGCACGCGTGGATCGACTTCCGCGGCATCCGCGACAGCTTCATGCGCCAGAAGGCCTGCGACTATTTCGAGAACAGCCGTCGCGCCATCCATGTGCAGCGCGCCTACGCCTGCATCAACCCGCGCGGCCACCGGGGCTACGGGCAGGATTGCTGGGGCCTGAGCGCCTGCGAGGGGCCGACCGACGAAGTACAGGGAGTGGAGGCGGAGCCGCGACACCTGTTCGGCTATGCCGCGCGCGGCGTGCCCTACGGGCCGGACGACGGCACCCTGTCGCCGCCGGCGGTGCTGGCGAGCGTGCCGTTCGAACCGGAACTTGCGCTCGAGGCCATCGGCACGATGTGCCGACGCCATCCGGAGATCGTCCACGAACACGGCTTCACCAGCGGCTTCAACGCCGACCTGCGCGACAAGGCCGGAAAGGCATGGGTATCGCCCGGCCTGTTCGGGCTCGACCAGGGCATCATCGTGTTGATGCTGGAAAACCATCGGACCGGCCTGCCCTGGGCGCTGATGCGCCGCTGCCGGTACGTGGTCGACGGGCTGCGCCGGGCGGGCTTCGAAGGCGGCTGGCTCGATGTCGCCGCGTGCGACGGGGAGCGAGGCTGATGCACCACCGCGACTCCGGCATCGGCATCGGCACCGTGGTCGACCCGTTCGTCCGTGACGAACTGCGCGACAATCTGCGCCCGGCCCGATGGCGCAATCCCGAGCCGGCCGATCGCTACGGGCTGGTCGTCGTCGGCGCTGGCGCCGCCGGCCTGGCGGCCGCGCAGGATGCTGCCGCCACCGGCGCGCGCGTTGCGCTGGTGGAGCGCGACCTGCTCGGCGGTGACCGGCTCAGCTTCGGCTGCCAGCCCTCCAAGGCCCTGGTACGCACCGCTCGTGTGTACGCGGAAATGCGCGATGCCCGGAAATACGGCGCCATCGTACCGCCACGGGTCGAGGTGGATTTCCACGCCGCGATGGAGCGCGTGCTGCGACTGCGCGCGCGCATGAGCCGCGCCAGCTCGCCGCGGATGCTGCGCGATGCCGGCATCGACCTGTTCTTCGGCCATGCCATGTTCAAGGCCCCGGACCGGTTGGAGCTGGACGGCGTGCAGCTGCGGTTCGACAAGGCGTTGATCGCGACCGGTGCCGAGCCCGACGTGCCCGACATCCCCGGCCTGCGCGACGTGGGCTATCTGACCAACGAAACGATCTTCGGCATCGCCGCCCTGCCCCGGCGACTGCTGGTCATCGGCGGCGGCCCCCTGGGCTGCGAACTGGCGCAGGTGTTTCGCCGCTTCGGCAGCCGCGTGATCATCGTCCAGAACATGCCGCTGTTCCTGCCCCACGAAGAGCGCGATGCGGCGCAGATCCTGTCGGTGGCGTTCGCTCGCGACGGGATCGAGGTGCGCCTGAATACCGAGGTGACCGCCGTGCGTCGCGTCGGCGACGGGATCCACGCCGACCTGCGCACCGACGACTACGTGACAAGCGTGGTTGCCGATGCCGTGCTGGTCGGCACCGGGCGGCTGCCGCGCATCCACGACATGGGCCTGGAGGCGGCGGGTGTTGGACATGATGCGGTCGAGGGCATCCGGGTGGACGATCACCTGTGCACGGCAAACCCCGCGATTTACGCGGCCGGTGATGTCTGCATGGCCCACCGTTTCACCCATGTCGCCGTGGCCACCGGGCGCATGGCGGTGGCCAATGCCCTGCGCGGTGAACGGCAGCGCCTGGGCGAGCTGGTGATTCCGTGGTGTACGTACACCGATCCGGAGATCGCACACGTGGGCCTGTACGTACGCGAGGCAATGCTCCGCGGAATCCCCATCTCCAGCAGCACGATCCCGCTGCACGCAGTGGACCGGGCGGTACTCGACGGCGACGAGATCGGCTTCATCAAGCTGCACGTCGCCGACGGCTCCGACCGCATCCTGGGAGCGACAATCGTGTCCCGCCGCGCCGGCGAACTGATCGGGCAGGTTACCCAGGCGATGGTCAACGGCACCGGCGTGCGCGGGCTGGCGCGGGTCATCCACCCTTACCCTACCGAGTCGTCCGCGATCGGCGCGGCGGCGCGGGCCTGGTGTCTCGAACATCCTGTGTCGCCAGGGGCGTGACGAACAACGCGGTTTCACAACGAGGAAGAAGACATGGAACTTGGCATGATCGGCTTGGGCAAGATGGGCGCGAACATGGCGCAGCGCCTGGTGCGCGGCGGCCATCGCGTGGTCGGTTTCGACCCGAAACCCGAGGCGCGTTTACTGGCCGAAGGCTTTGGCGCGGAGTCGGCCGCCTCGCTGGAGGCGCTCGTCGGCAAGCTGTCGTCGCCACGCGTAGTCTGGATGATGGTGCCGGCGGGGGCCATCACCGGCGGCACAGTCGATGCGCTCGCCAAGCTGCTGGCGGCAGGGGACACCATCGTCGACGGCGGCAATTCCAACTACAAGGAAACCGTGGATCGCGCCCGGGCCGTCGCCGGCAAAGGCCTGCACTACGTCGATTGCGGCACCAGCGGCGGCGTGTGGGGGCTGGCCGAGGGCTACAGCATGATGGTCGGCGGCGAAGCCGATGCGGTCGAGCGCCTGCGCCCGGTGTTCGAGACGCTGGCGCCGGGCAAGGACCAGGGCTGGGGCCACGTCGGGCCGTCCGGGTCGGGGCACTTCACCAAGATGGTCCACAACGGCATCGAGTACGGACTGATGCAGGCCTATGCGGAAGGCTTCTCGATCCTCGGGCACAAGCAGGAATTCGACCTCGACCTGCACCAGGTGGCCGAGATCTGGCGCACTGGCAGCGTCGTGCGCTCCTGGCTGCTGGACCTGACCGCCAACGCGCTGGGCAAGAATCCGACGATGGACGGCATTGCGCCGTTCGTGCCCGACTCGGGCGAAGGCCGCTGGACCGTGGCCGAGGCGATCGACCTCAACGTACCGGCGCCGGTGATCACCCAGTCCCTGATCGCCCGCCTGCGCTCGCGCGACGGCGAATCGTTCGCCGACCGGCTGCTGTCGGCGATGCGCAACGAGTTCGGTGGGCATGCGATGAAGAAGGAATAGGCGCACCCGCCATCAGCTTGCCTCCGTTCCGAGCAGCGCACGGGCGCGTGCGCAGACGTTTTCGACGGTGAAACCGTAGCGTTCCAGCATCTCGCTTCCTGGCGCCGAAGCGCCGAAGCGGTCGACGCCGAGCACGTCGCCGTGGTCGCCGACGTAGCGGTGCCAGCCCTGCGGCGACCCCGCTTCCACCGCCAGTCGCGCAGGCACGGACGACGGCAGCACGGATTCACGGAATTCCTGCGGCTGTTCGTCGAACAGCTCCCAGCACGGCATTGAGACCGCACGCGCGGCGATACCTTCGTCCTGCAGTTTCTCCACGGCCGCCAGCGCGAGGCCGGTTTCCGCGCCGGTGCCAATCACGATGACGTCGGGCTTTCCACCTTCCGCATCGAGCAGTACATAGGCGCCCTTGCGCAGGCCATCGGCCGATGCGTACTTGTCCCGGTCGAGCGTGGACACCTTTTGCCGCGACAGCGCCAGCGCGACCGGCCGGTCGCGTGCTTCGATGGCCACGCGCCAGGCGACGGCCGTTTCGTTTGCATCCGCGGGCCGGATCACCAGCAGCCCCGGCACCGAACGCAGGCCTGCAAGTTGCTCCACCGGCTGGTGCGTCGGCCCGTCTTCGCCCAGCGCGATGCTGTCGTGGGTGAACACGTGCACCACGTGCAGGCGCATCAGCGCGGCCAGGCGCATCGGCGGACGCATGTAGTCGGAGAAGATCAGGAAGGTCGCGTCGTAGGGAATGATGCCGCCGTGCGCGGCCATGCCGTTGCAGATCGCGCCCATCGCGTGCTCGCGCACGCCGAAATGCAGGTTGCGGCCGGCATAGCTCCAGCCGCCGCCGGTCGAGCCCTGTTCGTCCTCGCCCGGCGTGGCGCGCGGGTCGAAATCGCCCAGGCCTTTCACCGCGGTGTAGGTCGAGGGATCGAGGTCCGCGGAGCCGCCGGTCAGCGCCGGCAGCTTCGGCGCGATCGCCGACAGCACCTTGCCGCCGGCCTCGCGCGTGGCCATGCCCTTCGCGTCCGCGGTGAACACCGGAATGTCCGCGTCCCAGCCCTCGGGCAACTTCGCCTCGAGGCTGGTGCGGAGCTCGCGCGCTTCATCGGCAAATGCCTCGGCATAGGCATCGAAACGCTGCTGCCACGCATCCTCTTCGCGCTTGCCGCGGTCGAGCGCGGAGCGGTACTGCGCCATCGCGTCGTCGGGCAGCAGGAACGCCGGCTGCTCGGGCCAGCCGAGCTTGCACTTGGTCGCCGCCACGCCCTCCTCGCCCAGCGGCGAGCCGTGCGCCTTGTAGCTGTCCTGCTCCGGCGAGCCGAAGCCGATGTGGGTGCGCACCAGCACCAGCGACGGCCGTGTGATCTCGTCGTGCGCCCGCTGCAGGGCCCGTTCGATCGCGGCCACGTCGTTGCCGTCGTCCACGGTTTCCACGTGCCAGTCGTAGGCGGCGAAGCGCGCGGCGCAATCCTCGGTGAAGGTGATGTCGGTGCCGGCGGCCAGGGTCACGCTGTTGTCGTCGTAGAGCACGTTGAGCTTGCCCAGCTTCAGGTGCCCGGCAAGCGATGCGGCCTCGGAGCTGACGCCTTCCATCAGATCGCCGTCGCTGGCGATGACCCAGGTGCGGTGGTCGACGACGACGTGGCCCGCGCGGTTGTAGCGCGCCGCCAGCTGCGCCTCGGCCATCGCCATGCCCACGGCGTTGGCGAAGCCCTGCCCCAGCGGCCCGGTGGTGACTTCCACGCCCGGCGTGTGGCCGCGCTCGGGGTGCCCCGGCGCCTTGCTGCCCCACTGCCGGAACTGCTTGATCTCGTCGAGCGTCAGGTCGTAGCCGGTGACGTGCAGCAGGCTGTACAGCAGCGCCGAGCCGTGGCCGGCCGAGAGCACGAAGCGGTCGCGGTCGGTCCACAGTGGATTGGCCGGGTTGTGTTTCAGGAAGTGCTGCCACAGCACGTAGGCCATCGGCGCGGCGCCGAGCGGCAGGCCCGGGTGGCCGCTGTCGGCCTTCTCCACCATGTCGACGCAAAGGAAGCGCAGCGTGTCGATGCAACGCTGGTCGAGGGATGCGGATGCCTTGTCTGGTGCCATGATCCTGCTCCGGTGACTGGGTGGGAGCGGCCATGGCCGCGATGGCCTGCCTTGCGAACTGCATCGCGGCCATGGCCGCTCCCACAGGGGGATGCGGGTGTCTTCAGCTTTCGGCGAGCGCGGCGTCGACGATGCCCTGCGCCTCGGCGAGGATCGCCTGCAGGTGGTCGGGGCTCTCGAAGCTCTCGCCGTAGATCTTGTAGATGTCTTCGGTGCCCGACGGCCGCGCTGCAAACCAGCCGCTGTCGGCGACGACCTTGATGCCGCCGATCAGCGCGCCGTTGCCCGGCGCCTTGTCCAGTACCTGGCGGATGTCGGCGCCCGCGAGCTTGTCGGCCTTCAGCTGCGCGGGCGAGAGCTTGCCCAGCAGCTCCTTCTGCTGCGCGCTGGCCGGTGCCTCAACGCGGTCAAAGAAGACCTCGCCGAGGGCCTCGCACAGCCCGCGGTAGTGTTCGGCCGGGTCGTGCCCGTGGCGCGCGGTGAGTTCGGCGGCGAACAGCGCCGGCGCGATGCCGTCCTTGTCGGTGGTCCAGACCGTGCCGTCGCGGCGCAGGAAGCTGGCGCCCGCACTTTCCTCGCCGCCCAGGCCCAGCGAACCGTCGAACAGGCCGTCGGCGAACCATTTGAAGCCCACCGGCGTTTCGTACAGCCTGCGCCCGAGTCGCTTGGCGACGCGGTCGATCATGCTGCTGCTGACCACGGTCTTGCCCACAGCGGCGTTCGCGCCCCACAGCGGGCGGTGGCGAAACAGGTCGTCGACCATCGCCGCCATGTAGTGATTCGACGGCAGCAATCCGGCTTTTGTCACCACGCCGTGGCGGTCGTGGTCGGTATCGCAGGCGAAGGCGACGTCGTAGCGGTCCTTCATTCCGATCAGCCGCTGCATCGCGTACGACGAGGACGGGTCCATGCGGATCTGCCCGTCCCAGTCCAGGGTCATGAAGGCGAACGTGGGGTCGACCTGCTCGCTGACGACATCGAGATCCAGCCGATAGCGCTCGGCGATGCGCGCCCAATAGTGCACGCCGGCACCGCCCAGCGGATCGACGCCCATGCGCACGCCGGAAGCGCGGATCAGGTCGAAGTCGAGCACGTTGCCCAGGTCGGCGACGTAGTGATCGAGGAAATCGTGTTCGCGCGTGGTCGCCGCGTGGCGCGCCTGCGCCAGCGGCACGCGCGCCACGCCCTTGAGGCCGGCTTCAAGCAGCGCGTTGGCGCGGTCCTGCACCTGGCGGGTGATCGTAGTGTCGGCCGGCCCACCGTTGGCGGAGTTGTACTTGAAGCCACCATCGCCGGGTGGATTGTGCGAAGGCGTGACCACGATACCGTCGGCCAGGCCCGAGTCGCGGTCGCGGTTGTGGATCAGGATTGCGTGCGAAACCGCGGGCGTCGGCGTGAACTCGTCGCCCTGCGAGATCCGCACCTCCACGCCGTTGGCGGCCAGCACCTGCAGGGCGCTGTCGCGCGCGGGTGCGGACAACGCGTGGGTGTCGATGCCGAGGAACAGCGGCCCGTCGACGCCCTGCGTCTTGCGGTATTCGCAGATCGCCTGGGTGATGGCGAGCACATGGTGCTCGTTGAAACTGCCGTCCAGCGAACTGCCGCGGTGGCCGGAGGTACCAAACGCCACGCGCTGCGCGGCGACCGACGGATCCGGCTTCACGTCGAAATAGGCGGTAAGCAGCTTGTCGATGTCGACGAGCTGCGCGGGCTGCGCCGGCTTGCCGGCCATCGGGCTGACGTTCGTCCCCATCAGCGCACGCCCCGCTGTTCGCGGTAGCGCCGGATCAACGCGTTGGTGGAACTGTCGTGGCGGAGTTCTGGAAGAGAAGCGGCGGCGAGCTCGCCGGCAGTCTGCTTCGCCAGCACCTTGCCCAGTTCCACGCCCCACTGGTCGAACGAGTCGATGTTCCAGACCACACCCTGCACAAACACGCTGTGCTCGTACAGTGCTACCAGCGCGCCGAGCGCATGCGGCGTGAGCTTCTGCGCCAGGATCGTTGAGCTTGGCCGGTTGCCCTCGAAGGTCTTGTGCGGCACCAGCGTCTCGGCCACGCCCTCCGCGCGCACCGCGTCGGCGAGCTTGCCGAACGCCAGCGCCTCGCCCTGCGCGAACAGGTTGGCCATCAGCAGGTCGTGCTGGTCGCGCAGGGGGCTGAGTGATTCGCAGAAGCCGATGAAATCGCACGGCACCAGCCGCGTGCCCTGGTGGATCAGCTGGTAGAACGAATGCTGGCCGTTGGTGCCCGGCTCGCCCCAGTACACGGGGCCGGTCTGGTAGTCGATGCGACGTCCGCCGAGGGTCACCGACTTGCCGTTGCTCTCCATCGTCAGCTGCTGCAGGTAGGCCGGAAAGCGCTTGAGGTACTGCGCGTACGGCAGCACGGCTACGGTCTCCGCGCCGAGGAAGTTGGTGTTCCAGATCGCTACCAGCGCCATCAGCACCGGCAGGTTGCGTTCAAGCGGCGTGTCGCGGAAATGCACGTCCATGGCGTGGAAGCCCGCGAGCATGTCGCGGAAGTGGTTCGGGCCGATCGCGATCATGGTCGACAGGCCAATTGCCGAATCCATCGAGTAACGGCCGCCGACCCAGTCCCATAAACCGAACATGTTGTCGGTGTCGATGCCGAAGTCGCGCACGCCGTCGGCGTTGGTGGACACGGCCACGAAGTGCTTCGCGACGACCCCGCTCCTGTCGGCATGCGCGTCGCCGCCCAGTCCATCCAGGCACCAGCGGCGCGCGGCGTGCGCATTGGTCAGCGTCTCGAGCGTGGTGAACGTCTTGGAGCAGACGATGAACAACGTCTCTGCCGGATCAAGGCCGCGCACGGCCTCGGTGAAGTCGGTGCCGTCGACGTTGGAGACGAACGCAAAGTGAATCTCGCGCGTGCTGAAATCGCGCAGCGCCTCGTACGCCATCACCGGGCCCAGATCGGAGCCGCCGATGCCGATGCTGACCACGTTGCGGATGCGCTGGCCGGAGTGGCCGGTCCATTGCCCGTCGCGCACGCGGTCGGCGAAGGCCGCCATGCGGTCGAGCACTTCGTGCACCTGCGCGATCACGTCGACGCCGTCGACCTCCAGGCGCTCGTCCTTGGGCATGCGCAGCGCCACGTGCAGCACCGAGCGGTCCTCGGTGCGATTGATGCGCTCGCCGGCAAACATCGCCGCGGTGCGTGCCTGCACTCCGCAGGCTTCGGTCAGTTCCAGCAGCAGGCGCAGGGTGTCTTCATCGACGCGCTGCTTGGAGTAGTCCAGGTACAGGCCGGCGCCTTCGGCACTGAGCCGCTGTCCGCGCGCGGGGTCGGCGGCGAACAGTTCGCGCAGGTGCGTGCCGACAAAGGCTTTCGCGTGCTCGGCCAACGCCGTCCACTGCGGACGCTGCGTCAGGGAAACCGGGCGATCCGTGGCAGGCGTGTCCATGGACATCTTGCTCAGCGGCCGCCGGCCAGCGACCGCGCCTTGTCGGCGATGCGCTGCAGCAGCTGGTTCCAGGACGTGACGAAGGCGTCGGCGCCGTCGCGCTGCAGCTGCGCGGCCAGCGCGTCGATGTCGACTCCGGCCGCGGCGATCTTCGCCAGCGTGGGGGCGAAGTCGCCGCCATCGTCGGCCAGCGCGCCGCGCACCTTGCCGTGGTCGGCGAAGGCGCGCAGCGTCTTCTCGGGCACCGTATTGATCGTGTCGGGTGCGGCCAGCGCTTCGACGTAGAGCGTATCGGACGCCTTCGGGTCCTTGGTGCCGGTGCTCGCCCACAGCAGGCGCTGGGGCCGCGCGCCTGCCGCGGCGAGATTTTTCCAGCGATCCGAAGCCAGCAGATCGCGATAGGCGCGATAGGTCTGCTGGCCCACCGCGATGCCCAGGCGGTTGTGCAGTTCGTCCGGCAGTTGCTCCGCGCTGGCCTTGTCCCAGCGGCTGATGAACAGCGAAGCGACCGAGCCCACCACCGGATCCAGGCCGGCCTCGATGCGCCGCTCGATGCCGCGCATGTACGCGTCCGCGGACGCGACGTACTGCTGCATGGAGAACAGCAGGGTCACGTTGATCGGCACGCCGGCGAAGATCGATTCCTCGATCGCCGGTACGCCTTCCGGCGTGCCCGGGATCTTTACGTACAGGTTGTCGCGCCCGGCCTGCGCGTGGATGCGCCTGGCGGCCTCGATGCTGCCGGTGGTGTCTGCGGCCAGCAGCGGCGAGAGTTCCATCGACACCCAGCCGTCGACGCCGCCGGTGGCGTCGAACACGGGGCGGAACAGGTCTGCCGCCCGGCGCAGGTCCTCCAGCGCCAGCTCGACGAACAGCTCCGCGTCGCGCTTGCCGGCGGCGAACTTCTCGCCAATGCCGGCATCGTAGGCATCGCTGTCGCCGATCGCCTGGTCGAAGATCGTCGGATTCGAAGTCAGGCCGGTGATCGCGTACTCGCCGATGTAACGCTGCAGCGTGCCGTCGTCGAGGATCTCGCGGGTAATGTTGTCCAGCCACAGGCTCTGGCCGAGCTCGCGCAGGGATTGCAGGTGGTTCATGACGACTCCTGTGGTGTCGATACGGATTCGGGGCCCGCTGCCGATGCGGCGTGGCCGCAGGCGCGCGGGCCGAATTGTTGCAGGTCGAAGGCGGCCAGTTCGCCGATGTCGTCGATGGCCAGGTCGGGCGGCGGCTCGATGGACTGGCCATCGGCCTCGGACGCGTAATGCCCTTGGCGGACGAAGACGGTGGTCAGGCGTTCGCCCATCACGCGCTTCATGGCCGCCAGCAGCTTCGGCTTGTCGTCGACCATCACGTAGTGCCGCGCCGGGTAGCGCCGCTGCACCGCGTCGAGCATGTGCTGCTTGTGCAGGTAGATCAGCACCCTGCCCCGCATCGCTTCCCACAGGCCGGAATGCTGCACCTTGCGCGGCTGGAACACCACGTCGCCGTCGGACAGCACCACCGGCGTGCCAAGGTCATGCAGCCGCTCCACCGCTTCGAACGCGCCGGGGTAGACGCGCTCGGCGAACGGGTAGTCGAGCATGTAGCCGGACATGCGCAGCAGGTCGGGATCGTCTTCGCGGCCTTCGCGGAACGCCTGCAGCGCGGCGAGGTAGTCGGCGTAGCCGAGCCGACCGCGTTCGCGTTCGTACAGTTCCCAGTAGCGGTCGCCGGCGTCGGCACCGAAGTCGCGCCGCACGCGTGCGTCCAGGTCGGTCTTGAAGCGATCGTTGTCCAGCAGGGTGTTGTCGACATCCAGCAGGAAGACCACGTCGGTGGCGGGGTCGCGGTCTAGCACGGCGTGCTCGTTTCGGGCTTCGGGTCGTGCCAGCCTTCCTCGCCCTCGACGATGGCCGCCGCCGACGCCGGCCCCCAGGTACCGGGGTCGTAGATTTCGACCGGCGCGTGGTAGCGCAGCACCGGGTCAACGACCCGCCATGCCGCCTCCACCGCTTCGTCGCTGGTGAACAGGCCCGCGTCGCCGCGGATCGCATCGCCGAGCAGGCGTTCGTACGGCGACTTTTCGTCGACGTGCTGGTGACGGGCGGTCAGCTCGACGGCCTCGCCGCGCATCTGGTCCCCGGCGCGCTTGACCCGCACACCGGTCGAGATCACCACTTCCGGGCTCAGGCGCAGGCGGAAGTAGTTCGAATGCGCCGGCTGGCTCTCGTCGAAGATCGACAGCGGCGGGCACTTGAGGTCCACCATCACCTGGGTCGAGGTGATCGGCAGGCACTTGCCTGCGCGGATGTAGAACGGCACCCCCGCCCAGCGCCAGGTGTCGATGTACAGGCGCAGCGCGGCGAAGGTCTCCACGTCCGAATCCTTCGCCACCCCCGGCTCATCGCGATAGCCGCGGAACTGGCCGCGCACCAGCTCGCCGGGCTCCAGCGGGCGCATGGCGCGGAACAGGCGCAGCTTCTCCGCCCGGATCGACTCGGGATCACCACCGATCGGCGCGTCCATCGCCAGCAGCGCGACCACCTGCAGGAGGTGGTTCTGGACCACGTCGCGGATCGCGCCGACACCGTCGTAGAAGCTGCCGCGGCCCTGCACGCCAAAAGCCTCGGCCATGGTGATCTGCACGTTGTCGACGTAGTCCCGGTTCCACAGCGGTTCGAGAAAGGCGTTGGCGAAGCGGAAGTACAGCAGGTTCTGCACTGCTTCCTTGCCCAGGTAGTGGTCGATGCGGAAGAGCGAGGATTCCGGGAACACCTCGTGCAGGGTGGCGTTGAGCACCCGGGACGAGGCCAGGTCCCGGCCGAAGGGCTTCTCGACTACCACCCGCGCCCCCCGTGCGCAGCCGCTGGCGTCCAGTGCACGGACCACGGTCCCAAACAGGTTCGGCGGGATGGCCAGGTAGTGCAGCGGCCGCTGTGCGACCCCGAGTTCCCTGCGCAGGCGCTCGAAGGTACCGGCGTCGGCGTAGTCGCCGTCGATGTAGCGCAGCTGCGCGGAAAGCCGGGCGAAGGCGGCTTCATCCACACCGCCGTTGTGCTCCAGGCTGTCGCGGGCGCGTTCGCGCAGCTGGTCGACCGTCCAGCCGGCGCGGGCCACGCCGATCACCGGCATGTCAAAGCGGCCGCGCGCGACCAGTGCCTGCAATGCCGGAAAGATCTTCCTGTAGGCAAGGTCGCCGGTGGCGCCAAAAAGAACGAATGCATCGGAAGCGGAAGTCACGCGAACTCCTGATCCTCGTATCCATACTGCGTGTTGACGTACGGCCCTTTCCAATCAACACCATGCCATCGGTGGCGTAAGGCGCGTGTGTTCCAAATGTTCACCAGCCCCCCGTTCACCTTTATGCTTCGGACCGTCCGGGCGATACCAGGCCGACAGGTTCCGGATTGGTGCGCACATCAGGATCAGCGAGCGCACCATGGATCACTGCAGCTGAGATCCCCCCACCGCTGGTGGTCATCAACCTTTCCGGAGTTCCCATGTCATCCAGCTCTTTCGACCGTTCCGGACGGGTGTCTGCTCCGTCGCGGCGCCGCTTCGTCCAGGGCCTTGCTGCCGGAAGTGCCATCTCGGCCCTCGGGCTCTGGCCGCGTTCAAGCTGGGCCGTCAAGGCCGAAGGCGTACCCAACGTGCTCTCGGGCACCGACTTCGACCTGACCATCGGCGAAACGCCAATGAACTTCACCGGCGCCACGCGCCCCGCGATCACGGTCAACGGATCCATTCCGGCGCCGCTGCTGCGCTGGCGCGAGGGCACCACCGTCAACCTGCGGGTCCGCAATGCCCTGCCCCGCGGCTTCATCCATGGAGAGCAGGCGTCGATCCACTGGCACGGCATCCTGCTGCCGGCGGACATGGACGGCGTGCCCGGGCTGAGCTTCAACGGCATCGACCGCGGCGACACTTGGCAGTACCGTTTCAATGTCGTGCAGGGCGGCACCTACTGGTACCACAGCCACTCCGGTTTCCAGGAGCAGGCCGGCCTCTACGGCCCGCTGGTGATCGAACCGCTGGAACCCGAACCCTTCGCCTATGACCGCGACTACGTGGTCATGCTCAGCGACTGGACCGACCTGGATCCCAAGCGCCTCTTTGACCGGCTCAAGAAGCGGTCGGATTTCGACAACTACGCCAAGCAGACGGTTGGCGACTTCTTCGACGACGTGAAGCAGCATGGCCTGGCCGCAACGGTCGAGGACCGCAAGATGTGGGGCCAGATGCGGATGACGCCTACCGACCTGTCGGACGTCAACGGCAATACCTATACCTTCCTCATGAACGGCACGACGTCACTCGGCAACTGGACCGGGCTGTTCCGGTCGGGCGAGAAGGTCCGCCTCCGCTTCATCAACGGGTCCGCGATGACCTACTTCGATGTGCGCATCCCGGGCCTGAAGATGACCGTGGTCGCGGCCGACGGCCAGTATGTGCACCCGGTCGCGGTCGATGAATTCCGCATCGCCACCGCCGAAACCTTCGACGTGATCGTCGAGCCGACCGGGCAGGACGCGTTCACCATTTTCGCCCAGGACACGGGCCGCACCGGTTATATCAGGGGAACGCTTGCCGTCAGGGAGGGCTTGCGGGCGCCGGTGCCCGATGTCGATACCAAGCCACTCCTCACCATGGACGACATGGGCCACGGCGGCATGGGTGGCGGCGGTCATGACATGTCCTCGATGTCGCACGGCGCCATGACCGGCAGTGCGATGGCCGGGATGGACCACGGCGCCGGCGGGATGCAGGAACACCCCGCGACCGAAACCGGCAATCCCCTGGTCGACATGCAGACGATGACGCCATCACCCCGGCTGGACGATCCAGGCATTGGCCTGCGCGATAACGGCCGCCGCGTGCTCACCTATGCCGATCTGCGGAGCACGTTCCGCGATCCCGACGGGCGCGAACCCGGGCGCACGGTGGAATTGCACCTGACCGGCCACATGGAGCGCTTCGCCTGGTCCTTTGACGGACTGAAGTTCGCTGACGCGGAGCCCCTGCGCCTGAACTACGGCGAGCGCCTGCGGATCGTGCTGGTCAACGACACGATGATGTCGCACCCGATCCACCTCCACGGCATGTGGAGCGACCTGGAGGACGAATCCGGCAACTTCATGGTGCGCAAGCACACCGTCGATATCCCGCCGGGCACCAGGCGCAGCTACCGGGTGCGCGCCGATGCCCTTGGCCGCTGGGCCTACCACTGCCATCTGCTCTATCACATGGAAGCCGGCATGTTCCGCGAAGTGCGGGTGGAGGAATGAGCGCGATGATCCGTTCCAGCCGCCATTCCCTGGCCATCAGCCTGGCCTGCGCACTGTCTCTTGCCGCCGGGTTCGCGCCGGCTTGGGCGCAGGAGACGGACCACGCCTCGCACCATCCGGAAGCAGCTGCAACCCAGCCACCGGCCAAGCCCGTCGACCCGCCCGCCGATCATGAGCCGAATCCGTCAGACAAGAGTTCCCATGATCACGGGACCATGGACCACGGACACATGGATCACGGCGCCATCAAACATGGGGCTGCGGATGCTCCCCGCAGCGACCACTCCACAATGGATCACTCCGGGATGGATCACCCGGACATGGACCACGCGGCCATGGGTCATCAGCCTGGTGCCGACCAGGATCTCCCCCCCACGGCCGAGCCGCACGAGCCCATCCCGGTTGTCACGCCGGCAGATCGGGCCGCGGCGTTCCAGGATCTCGACGCGCACGTGATGCACGGCGAATCGATCAACTCCTACTGGGCGCTCGATCGGCTCGAGGCGTGGGACGCGGATGAGCACGGCACCGGCATGGCCTGGGAAGCGAAGGGCTGGATCGGATCCGATTTGAACAAGTTCTGGCTCCGCAGCGGGGGCGAGCGTGCGGGGGGAACCACCGAGTCGGCGGATGTGGAAGTCCTGTACGGTCGTGCGATCGCACCATGGTGGGACGCAGTTGCCGGTGTACGCCATGACCTCGGCTTTGGCGGAAGCCCCTCGCGCACGTATGCCGCGCTCGGCCTCATCGGTCTTGCCCCGTACAAGTTCGAAGTCGAAGCCACGGCCTACCTTGGCGAGTCGGGCCAGGTCGGGCTCGCCGCGGAAGCCGAGTACGAAATGCTGTTCACCAACCGGCTGATCGGCCAGTGGCTGGTTGGGGGCGAGGCCTGGAGCAAGGACGATCCGGAGGTTGGAATCGGCAGCGGGCTGAGCACGCTCGAAGCCGGCTTCCGCCTGCGTTACGAGTTCCACCGGCAGTTCGCTCCCTACCTCGGGGTGGCCTGGGAACGCGCCTACGGCGGAACCGCGGACCAGCGTCGCGCACGCTCCGCAGGCGTCGACGACACCCGCATCGTGGCTGGCGTGCGAATCTGGTTCTGATGCGCGTGCAGGCGCTCCGGTCTTCGACTCCGGTATGAACAGCGCGCCTTCAGCGCTGTGACCAGAACAATTTCACGATGGGCGCTGCCTCGCGCCATTCCACACGGTAAGGCGCCCGCTCCCACGCGCGGCGAACGTGCGGCTCGATCTCCTTCCATGGACGGCCCGGATATATATCGCGGGCCTCGCGGGCGTAAAGCGCGCACAGTCGACTGTGACCGGACTGTAATGGAGATGCCTGACTACTCATGGTGTGCCCTCCCACTGCCATGCCGCCCCCTGCCCAGCCAGCATATACCTGCCACTGACCCTAAACAAACAATTCAATATCAAAGTATTGCAACTACTTCTTGATGTTGTTCCTGACCCCGCGGGCGCGGGCCTGCGCCCTCTTGGCCCGCAGCCGGTCCAGCTTCTCACCCAGCTTGATCTCCAGCCCCCGCTCCACAGGCTCGTAGTACACACGCTCCCCCATGGCATCCGGAAAGCCGGTCTGCTCCAGCGAAACGCCGCCTTCCGCATCGTGGTCGTACTGGTAGCCACGGCCATAACCCAGCTCCTTCATCAGCCCGGTGGGCGCATTGCGGATATGCATGGGCACTTCCTGGGTGCCGTATTTGCGCACGTCGGTACGCGCGGTGCCCCAGGCCTTGTAGGCGGCGTTGGATTTGGCGGTGCTGGCCAGGTAGATCGTCACCTGGGCAAGGGCCAGCTCGCCCTCCGGGCTCCCGAGCCGATCGAAGGCGTCCCAGGCGTCGATGGACATCTGCAGCGCACGCGGATCGGCCAGGCCGATGTCTTCCACCGCCATGCGGGTCAGCCGGCGAGCCAGATAGCCCGGATCCGCACCGCCGTCGAGCATGCGCGCCAGCCAGTACAGCGCGGCATCGGGGTTTGAGCTGCGCACGCATTTGTGCAGGGCGGACATCTGGTCGTAGAACTGCTCACCGCCCTTGTCAAAGCGGCGGGTGCGGTCGGCCAGCACCTGTTCCAATACGGCATCGGTGATGGTTCCGCCCTCGCCCCCCGCCACTTCCGCGGCAATCTCCAGCAGGGTCAGGGCCCTGCGCACGTCGCCATCGGCGGCGACGGCAAGCAGTTGCAGCTGCGGGGGCTCGATGCGCACTTCCCTGCCCCCCAAGCCCCGCTCATCATCGGCCAGGGCCCGCTCGAGTGCCTGGCGGATCTCGTCCGGCGACACGGCCTCCATCACATGCACCCGGCAGCGGGAAAGCAGCGCGGAGTTCAGTTCAAACGAAGGGTTTTCGGTCGTTGCCCCGACGAAGATGATCGTGCCCTGCTCGATATGCGGCAGGAAGGCGTCCTGCTGCGCCTTGTTGAAGCGGTGCACCTCGTCCACGAACAGCACCGTGCGCCGGCCGCTGGCAAAGGTCTGCCCGGCTTCCGCCAGCACCTTGCGCACCTCCGGCAATCCGGACAGCACTGCGGAAACAGCGCGGAATTCGGCGTCGGCGTAGTGCGCGAGCAACAGCGCCAAGGTGGTCTTGCCGCAGCCGGGGGGGCCCCACAGCACCATCGAATGCACGCGGCCGGCTTCGATCGAGCGGCGCAGCACCGAATCCGGGGCCAGCAGCCGCCGCTGGCCGACCATTTCATCAATGGTCCGCGGCCGCATGCGCTCGGCCAGCGGACGCAGTCCTGCAGAGAGATCAGGACCGGGGGAAAGCAGGTCTTCCTGCACGGGGCACCTCACAGAATACGTGTGCCCAAGATACCAAGTTGGAAAACAGGCCGGTCCGCATGACCGACCCTTGCGCAGGATTTACTGGAGGGTCGCGACCTGCCGTTCGAGCTGACCAACGACGTTCCGGAGATCGTCGATGCTGTTGACCCGGCCGCTGGCTTCCACCCGGAACCGGTTGCCAACCACCACGCTGTACTTGCCGCGGTTGCTGCCGGAACTCCACTCCTCGTTGACCAGCTGGCCATCGCGGGTGAAGGTGCGCTCGTATCCGCTGTCGGTTTCATGGCTCTGGTCCATACCGAAGGCGCCGGCCATGGCCATCATCCCCGACATCGCGGCCATGTCCTGGATTTCCACGCTGATCCGGCCTGACCCGTCTTCCTCGGCATATTCGGCCGAGGCCTCGCTGATCTGCATGCCCATGGCGCCACTGCGGCTGGCGGAAATGCCCGTTCGGCGCATGTTGCCGATGGCTTCCGGCAGCAGCGCCCGCAGCTGATCGGCCGCCACCGCTTCCACCACCTGGCCATCCGCATCGGTACTTCCGGCGACCGCCCCCATCAGCGCGCCCAGCGCCTTGCCCTGCTCATCCGCGCTGCCGCTGGCCCGGGCCTGGTCCATCTGCTTGCCGGCTTCTTCCATCCGCCGGCCGAATTCCACCAGCTGGCCCATCCTGCTGTCGGGGTTCACAGTGACATTGCTGCTGTTTCCTCCCCCACCGGCGACGCTGCCCAGCATCCCCCCGGCCAGTGCACCCATGCCGGTCACCGCTGCGATCAGCAGCCCCACGATCCAGCCAAGCACGATCGCAGCGATCACCGAGACCAAGGTGTAGATGGCTGCCTTCTCTGGCGGGCATTTCATCGTATGCGGCAGGCCCAGGTACAGCAGATAGATGCTGTAGACCCCGCCGGCCAGCGCCAGCAGCCAGCCAACACCGGGAACGATCACGGCAATGCCGGCCACCCAGGCGGCGGTCCAGGCATAGCCGACCGCCTTGAGCGCCTGCACCTGGTTCTTTTGCCCCTCGAACTTCGGCGCCAACGCGTTGACGATCATCGCCACCACGTACAGCACGACCAGTCCCAGTACGTACCCGAGCACCATGCCCATCAGGCCCGCCATGAACGGCGTGGTGATCCTCATGCCGAACACGCTGTGGCCGATCAGGCTGCCCTTGATGAAGCCGGCCACCGCCGGAATTGCAGCCAGCAGCATGAAGTAGCCGGTATACAGGCTGGCGGCAGTTGCCGGCTCGGCCGCGATCGCGGGCCATTCGCTGCGCGGGGATAGCAGGATCGCCGTCGCCCGTTCAATGAGTGCGTTTGAACGACTATGGTCCTGCGCGGGAATCTGTGGTTCTGGCTGCATGTGACTGCCACTTCCTTAGCTGTTGGGTCTGTCCAATGCATACGCCGAACGCACGGCTTGCAGGACAGCCCAACGCAACCGGCCCGCGTTCGCACGCGGGCCGGAGTCATTCAAGCAGTCAGTCTGGCGGCAGAACTCAGGGCTCGCCCACCACGTCCACGCCGGGCGGCGGGGTGAAGCGGAAGGCATCCGCAGCGAAGGACGGGTTCTTCTGCCAGTCGGAAAATTCGATCGTGGTGCGCTGGCCCAGCGCATCCAGAATTTCCATCTTCACCAGGGAGCTATCGGCAAAGCCGAGCTGCGCGTTCTGGAACCCGGCGTCGGTGGCCTGGCGCGGCGCGATCTCCAGCCATTCCAAACCGTCTCGGGTGCCGCCCTTGCCGATCACGAAGTCGCGATCGAGCATGGCCGGGTCGATCAACGCTGCCAGGGGATTGCTCTGCTCTTCCTCGCCCTGCGGCCGCACGGTGACCTGCTCCAGGTCCGGATCGTAGACCCACACCCGGGTGCCGTCGGCAATGATCAGCTGCGGATACGGGTTTTCGTACTCCCAGCGGAACAGCCGCGGTGCTGAAAGGGCCACGCTGCCGCTGGAGCTTTCGCGCAACCGGCCGCTGCCGTCGTAGACCTGCTGGGAGAAGTTGCCCTGCAGTCCGCGCAGGTCGCTGGTGAAGCTGTCCAGGCTGGCGCGCGCATCGGCATGCGCATTCCCGGCAAAGGCGGCCGCAAGCAGGACAACCATGACACTGAGGATGCGGTTCATTGGTGCTCCGGGAATCAATCGGGTTGCGGAAAGTGTGCACAGGCGTGGCTGAATACGAGCCATGACGGCGCCGGGCCGTCACGCCCGAGCCGCTTGGTTGTTACCGGGCTACCTGGGAGGCGGAGGCGCCAGCACCGTGCGATCACCGTTGTTTTCAGGCGGACTCACGACCCCTGCCGCCTCCATGGCTTCGATCAGGCGCGCCGCGCGGTTGTAGCCGATCTTCAGCCGCCGCTGCACGCCGGAAATCGAGCCGCGCCGGGTTTCCGTGACGATCTTCACCGCCTCGTCGTACAGCGGGTCGCTTTCATCGCCACCGTCGGATTCAGGCAGCCCGGTGGCACCCACCACCACGCCGTCGCCCATGGTCTGGACCTCTTCCAGCACGCCGTCGATGTAGTTGGCACCGGTCCCCTGCTTGAGCTGCTCGACCACCCGGTGCACTTCTTCGTCGGACACGAAGGCACCGTGCACGCGCTCCGGCAGGGCCGTACCAGGCGGCATGTACAACATGTCACCGTGGCCCAGCAGGGTTTCGGCGCCGGACTGGTCCAGGATGGTGCGCGAATCGATCTTGGAGCTGACCTGGAACGCGATGCGGGTCGGGATGTTGGCCTTGATCAGGCCGGTGATCACGTCCACCGATGGACGCTGGGTGGCGAGGATCAGGTGGATACCGGCCGCACGCGCCTTCTGTGCCAGGCGTGCAATCAGCTCTTCCACCTTCTTGCCGACGATCATCATCATGTCGGCGAACTCGTCGATGATCACGACGATGTACGGCAGCGCCTCCAGCGGCTCGGCCACCGCCTCCGATTCGGAGTCGGGCCGGAACAGCGGGTCCAGCAGCGGCTGGCCGCTGTCCTGCGCTTCCTTGACCTTCTTGTTGAAGCCGGCCAAGTTGCGCACGCCCACCGCGCTCATCAGCTTGTAGCGCCGCTCCATTTCGGCCACGCACCAGCGCAGGCCGTTGGCGGCCTCCTTCATGTCGGTGACCACCGGCGCCAGCAGGTGCGGGATGCCCTCGTAGACGCTCAGCTCGAGCATCTTCGGATCGATCATCAGCAGCCGCAGCTGGTCGGGGGTGGCCTTGAACAGCAGGCTCAGCACCATGGCGTTGACCGCCACCGATTTGCCGGAGCCGGTGGTACCGGCGACCAGCAGGTGCGGCATGCGCGCCAGGTCGGCAACGGTTGAGCGCCCGCCGATGTCCTTGCCCAGCGCCAGGGTCAGCGGGCTGGGCGATTTGTCGTACTCCTTGGAACGCAGCAGCTCGGACAGGTAGATCATCTCGCGCCGCGTGTTCGGGATCTCCAGGCCGATCACCGATTTACCGGGGATCACATCCACCACGCGTACAGACTTGACGCTCAGCCCGCGGGCGATGTCCTTGTCCAGCGAGCTGATCTGGCTGACCTTGATACCCGGCGCCGGCTCCATCTCAAAGCGGGTGATCACCGGCCCCGGCTGGGCCTCCGTCACTTCCACATCGATGCGGAAGTCCTTGAGTTTGAATTCGATCTGGCGCGACAGGGTTTCCAGCGTGTCCTCGTCGTAGCCCTTCGGCTGCGGCTTGGGTTCGTCCAGCAGCGACAGCGGCGGCAGGCCGGAATCACCGCCGCCAGTGCCGGTGAACAGCGGAATCTGCTGCTCACGCTTGGCCCGCTCGCTCTTTTCCACCTGCGGCGCGGCCGGCGGTTCGATCCTGACCGGCTCACGACGCACGCGCTTCTCGGTATCGGCCCGGCGTACTTCCACCCGCTCTTCGCGCAGGTCGCGCGCCCGTTTCCACTCTCCCGCCTGCTTGCTGCTGCGCCTGAGCAGGTCGGGCAGCTTCATTACCCAGCCGCCCAACCTGTCCATCACCGCCAGCCAGGACAGGCCGGTGGCCAGGGTGATCGAGGTCAATAGCAGGGCCAGCAGGAACAGGTTGCCGCCCACTCCACCGAACGCCGCGTACAGCGAATTACCCACCAGCCGGCCGAGGATGCCTCCGCCGCCGGCTGAGAAGTCGGCCGCGTTTGACGCGCCCAACGCAAGCAGGCCGCAGGCGGAGATCAGGAAGCCGCACAGTCCAACCAGGCGCAGCGCCGGCCCCAGGTCGGCCTTGCCATCGCCGTCGCTGTCCATGCCGAACAGCGCGATCCAGGCGATCGCTCCCAGCACCAAGGGCAGCAGGAACGCCACATAGCCGAACAGATAGCGCAGCACATCGGCCAGCCAGGCGCCCACGGGCCCGCCCACGTTGTGGAGCGGCTCGGTCACGTTGCCCGAATGACTCGACCAGGCCGGATCACTTGGGGAATAGGTGATCAGACTGGCAAACAGGTAAAGCAACAGCGGCGCGATCAGGATCAGCGCAATATCGCGCCACAGTCGCTGCCGGCGCGGATTGTCCCCTGCAACCTTGCGGGTGGTCCCGCGTTGCCGCTTGCCACGTTCTGTAAGCGCTTTCGCCACCGTGCCCTTTACCTTAAAAGTGTTCGCTATGCGGTTGATCTTAAATCAACAGTCGGGGCCCGGCGAATCTCTTTGCCTGCGCAAGGTGGTGCCACGGCTCAGCTGAGGTCCTGCAGCGCCGGATGGACCAGACTGCCGGCTTCCACATTGATCCCACGCACCAGCGCACGGTTGCCGCGCCAGTCGCCGTTGGCCAGTGCATCCACCCACGGGGTGATCGCCGCGCAGATCGCCTGCGATGCGGTCTGCGGCACCGCGCCTGGCATGTTGCCCACGCAGAAGTGGGTCACTTCCTCATCCACATAGGTGGGGGCATCCCAGCTGGTAGGGCGCGAGGTTTCAAAGCAACCGCCCTGGTCGATCGAGATGTCCACCAGCACGCTGCCGGGCTCCATCTGCCTGAGCATCTCCCGGCTCAGCACCCGGGGGGCCCGCGCGCCGGGAATCAGCACCGCGCCGACCAGCAGATCCGCCCCCGCCACCTCTTTCGCGATTGCTTCCTGATAGGGATACAGGGCAGTCACGTTTGCGCCCAGGCGCATCATGGCGTCCATCCGCTCCAGGCGCTTTTCAAACACCACCACGTTCGCGCCCATGGCGGCGAGCGTGGCGGCGGCCGATCCACCGGCCTGGCCGGCGCCGAACACCACCGCCTTGCCGCGCGAAGCCGCGGGCACGCCGCCCAGCAGACGGCCCTTGCCCCCGTTGGTGGCGTGCATGAGGGTGGTGCCCACCTGTACGGCGAGCTTGCCGGCAATCTCCGACATGGGCGCCAGCAGCGGCAGTGCCCCGCTCTCAAGCTCCACTGTCTCGAAAGCAACCGCAGTCAGTCCGATCTCCAGCAGACGCCGGGTCAGCTTTGGCTCGGCCGCCAGATGCAGATAACAGAACAGGAGATGGTCGCTGCGCAGGTACTCGATTTCGGCGCCGACGGGCTCCTTGACCTTGACGATCAGCTGGCCCCTTTCGTAAAGCGCAGCAGCATCGGGAGCAATGTTCACCCCAAGGCTGGCATAGGCCTGGTCGGCATGGCCGGAACGCTCGCCTGCGCCCTGCTCCACCCAGACCTCATGGCCGGACCTCACCAGATCGCCGGCGGCAGCGGGCACCAGGGCAACGCGTCCCTCGGCCGTTTTGGTTTCTTTCGGTACGCCGATTCGCAAGATCGTCTCCCTGGTGGCAACAGCAGCCGGGAGCAGCCATGCACGCCTGCGGATGCGGACGCTGTGTCGCGCTGGCAGCCTGCTGCTCGCCTTGTTTTGCGCTGGTCCGGCCCTCAAGCTATATGGCCCGAAAGGTCGTCTTTCCGCTGTCGCGAGTATACATGTGAGCACCCCCAAACACTGTCATCTGCTGATCCTCGGCTCTGGTCCTGCAGGCTGGACCGCTGCCGTTTATGCCGCCCGCGCCAACCTCAAACCCGTGGTGGTAACCGGCCTGGAAATGGGCGGCCAGCTGATGACCACCACTGAAGTCGACAACTGGCCGGGCGATGCCCACGGGCTGATGGGCCCGGACCTGATGGCACGCATGCAGGCGCATGCCGAACGCTTCGAAACCGAGACGGTGTTCGACCACATCCACACCGCCGACCTGTCGCAGCGGCCGTTCCGGCTCAAGGGCGACAACGGCGAGTACACCGCCGACGCGCTGATCATCTCCACCGGCGCCACCGCCAAATACCTGGGGCTGGAGTCGGAGGAAAAGTTCAAGGGTCGCGGCGTGTCCGCCTGCGCCACCTGCGACGGGTTCTTCTACAAGGACAAGGAAGTGGCCGTGGTCGGCGGCGGCAATACTGCGGTCGAAGAAGCCCTGTATCTGTCCAACCTGGCCAGCAAGGTCTATCTGGTCCACCGCCGCGACAGCCTGCGCGCCGAGAAGATCATGCAGGACAAGCTGTTTGCCAAGATCGAAGCCGGGAAGATCGTGCCGGTCTGGAACCACGTGGTGGACGAGGTGCTTGGCAACGAGGCCGGCGTGACCGGGCTGCGGGTGAAGTCGACGCTTGACGAGTCGACCCGGGAGATCGCCGTGCACGGCTTCTTCGTGGCCATCGGCCATACGCCCAACACCGGACTGTTTGAAGGCCAGCTGGCCATGAACGACGGCTACATCGAGATCCGCTCCGGACTGTCGGGCGGCGCCACCGCCACCTCGGTTCCCGGCGTGTTCGCTGCGGGCGATGTGGCCGACCAGCACTACCGCCAGGCGATCACTTCGGCCGGCTTCGGCTGCATGGCCGCGCTGGATGCCGAAAAATTCCTCGACAAGGGCGAGTAACTGCGCCTGCTGACCGCCTCATGGGCGGCTCCCGCCATTTGCGAACGCCCGGCCGCGGATGACCGCGCCGGGCTTTCCGGAGCCGCCAGGGTCATCCCATCTATCGCATCAATCCGGAAGATCATGCCGCCCTCGCAATGCTGACCACACGCATCGTTGATTCCCTTGCAGACGTCTCCCAGGCCCAGTGGGACGCGCTGCACGACGGTGCCAATCCCTTTGTCACCCACGCCTTCCTGGCAGGACTGGAACGCCACGGCTGTCTGCGCGCCGAATGGGGCTGGACGCCGCATCACGTGACTCTGTGGCAGGGTGAAACCCTGATTTCCGCGGTGCCGGGCTACCTGAAAACCAACTCCCACGGGGAGTTCGTTTTTGACCACGCCTGGGCACATGCATACGCCCAGTACGGACGCGACTACTTTCCGAAGTGGCTGGGCGCGGTGCCCTACTCTCCCGTCACCGGCCCACGCCTTCTGGGTGACGCGCGGTACCGGCCGGCCCTGCTCAAGGCAATTGAGTCCACGGCCACCCAGCTCGGCCTGTCATCGGCACACATCAACTTCCATACCCCGGCCGAGGAGGCCGACTTCGGCCCCGCCTGGCTGCAGCGCACCGACGTGCAATATCACTGGCACAACAACGCCGGGTGGCCCGATTTCGAAGCGTTTCTTGCCGCACTGGACCGGCGCCGACGCAAGAACATCCGCCAGGAGCGGGCGAAAGTGGCCCGCGCCGGAATCAGCTTTCGCGTTGTCCACGGCGATGAGGCCAGCGAGCAGGACCTGGAGGCGATGTACGGCTTCTATCTGGCCACTTTCGCCGATTACGGCAATTCGCCGGCGCTGACCCTCGAGTTCCTTCAGCACCTGGCCCGCGCCATGCCACGTGCCCTGGTCATCGTACTGGCGGAGCTGGATGGCGAGCCCATCGCCGGCGCCCTGTGTCTGCGCGGCGGCGACACCCTCTACGGGCGCTATTGGGGTGCGGAGCGGGAGGTGCCCGGGCTGCATTTCGAGACCTGCTACTACCAAGGCATCGAGTACTGCCTGCGCGAGGGGCTGCGCGTGTTCGAGCCGGGGGCACAGGGCGAGCACAAGATCGCGCGCGGGTTCCTGCCAACGTACGTGCGCAGCCGGCACTGGATCGCCGACCCGGCGTTCGCCGATGCCCTGCGCCGCTGGTGCGCGGAAGAGACCGCCTCCGTGCACCGCTACAAAGCCCTGCTGGACACCAGATCACCATTCACCCTGTAGGAGCGCGCCATGCGCGCGAAGCCGCGGGCCCTTGAGGGTCAGAGGGGTGGCCGCCAACCGTGGATCCTGGGGTCGCTTTCAACAAGGTTTCGCGAAACGAAGCGGATTTCACGCGGCTTCGCGCGCATGGCGCGCTCCTACAGGTCAGCCTCTAGAATGTGGGGATGCATTTCCGCCCGCCGCTGCTGTCTGCCGATCCGGATGCGCCGTTTCCGCCGGTGGAATCCGCCCTGCGTGAGCCGGACGGGCTGCTGGCGATCGGCGGCTGTTTGTCCCCTGCCCGACTGCTCAACGCGTACCGTCACGGCATCTTTCCCTGGTATTCGCAGGGTCAGCCGGTCCTGTGGTGGAGTCCGGATCCGCGCATGGTGTTCCACACCGACGGTGTGCACCTGGCCTCCCGGTTCCGCCGCACCCTGCGCCGCAGCAGCTGGGAGCTGCGCGCCGATTGCGCCTTCGCCGAAGTGGTCGAAGCCTGCGCCAAGGCACCGCGTCCCGGCCAGGCAGGCACTTGGATCACCGATCCGATGCGCCAGGCCTACCAGCAGTTGCACGACCTCGGCCACGCCCACAGCGTGGAGGTGTATGACGGCACTCGCCTGGTGGGTGGAATCTATGGCGTGGCCGTAGGCCGGATGTTCTTCGGCGAAAGCATGTTCAGCGCCGAATCGGGCGGTTCCAAGGCAGCGCTGGCCGGACTGGCCCGGTGGCTGTCAATGAATGGCTGGCCGCTGCTCGATGCCCAGGTGGAAAATGCGCACCTGCTGCGGATGGGGGCGGAGCGCTGGCCAAGGACGCGCTTCCAGGCCGAAGTGCAGCGCCTGGCCGCCCTGCCGGGTCTGGTCGGGTCCTGGAACGAGCCATTCGGCCGGGTTCCCGCGGCCGACCTGGTCCCACCCACCCCCGGTCCGGGCTGAGCCGGGCTTTGCCCGCGGACTTGGCCGTGTGGCATAATGGTTGACTGTTTTCATGGGCCGACCTCAGGCCCGCCAACCGACACAGGACGCATGGCGAAAGACGACGTCATAGAATTTGAAGGCACCGTTTCCGAGACCCTCCCGAACACCATGTTCCGGGTCAAGCTCGAGAACGGACACGAGATCATTGCCCACATCTCCGGGCGGATGCGCAAGCACTACATCCGCATCCTCACCGGCGACCGGGTCAAGGTAGAGATGACTCCCTACGACCTGACCAAGGGCCGTATCACCTACCGGATGAAGTAACCGCGCAGCGCCCAGGCGCGCCGGATACAGCGAAGGCGGCCAATGGCCGCCTTCTTTGTGTGCCCGCTGTTCGTGGACGCGCCCTTCCCGGGCGCGCCGCCGCACCGGGTGTTCACTCCACTGCGGCAGGCAGCAGCTTCTCCGACTCCGGCCAGGACTCGACCACCAGCTCGTCGTCCTTCACCTGCACGCTGACCCGGCCGCCGTTGACCAGCTTGCCGAACAGCAGCTCGTCGGCCAGCGGACGCTTGATCCGGTCCTGGATGATCCGCGCCATCGGGCGCGCGCCCATCTGCGGGTCGAACCCGTGCCTGGCCAGCCACTCCCGCGCCTCGGCGCTTGCGGTGACGGTGACATTCTTCTCCTGCAGCTGGCTCTCCAGCTCGATCAGGAACTTGTCCACCACCCGCAGGATGTGGTCGAAACCCAGCGACTGGAACTGGACGACCGCGTCCAGACGGTTGCGGAACTCCGGGGTGAAACTCTTGCGGATCACCTCCATCGCATCCGTGCTGTGATCCTGCTGCGTGAAACCGATGCTGCGCCGCGCGGCGTGGGCGGCCCCGGCGTTGGTGGTCATCACCAGGATCACGTTGCGGAAGTTGGCCTCGCGTCCATTGGTATCGGTGAGCACGCCGCGGTCCATCACCTGCAGCAGGATATTGAAGATGTCCGGGTGGGCCTTTTCCACCTCGTCCAGCAGCAGCACACAGTGCGGCGTCTTGACGATCTTTTCGGTCAGCAGGCCGCCCTGGTCAAAGCCCACGTAACCCGGGGGAGCACCGATCAGGCGGCTCACCGAATGCGACTCCATGTACTCGGACATATCGAAGCGCACCAGTTCAATGCCCAGCTGCAGCGCAAGCTGGCGGGTGACCTCGGTCTTGCCCACGCCGGTGGGGCCGGCGAAGAGGAAGTTGCCGATCGGCTTGTCCGGGTTCGCCAAGCCCGAGCGGGCCAGCTTGATCGCCGAGGCCAGCGTCTCGATCGCCGGATCCTGGCCGAAGATCACCATCTTGAGATTGCGCTCCAGGTGGCCCAGCACATCCTTGTCCGAAGCGCTGACCTGCTTGGCCGGAATCCGCGCCATCTTGGCGACGATTGTCTCCATTTCTTCCACATCGATCAGCTGCTTGCGCACGTCCTCTGGCAGCAGGCGCTGGCGCGCGCCGGCCTCGTCCATCACATCGATGGCCTTGTCCGGCAGCAGACGGTCGGCAATATGCTTGACCGACAGGTCCACGGCCGCCTGAAGGGCATCATCGGCGTAGGTGACGTCGTGGTGGGCCTCGTACCTGGGCTTGAGCCCGCGCAGGATCTCGAAGGCCTCGCTGGTGGTCGGCTCCACGATGTCGATCTTCTGGAAACGCCGGGCAAGCGCGCGGTCCTTTTCGAAGATGCCGCGGTATTCCTGGAACGTGGTCGAGCCGATGCAGCGCAGCTCCCCGGAAGCCAACGCCGGCTTGATCAGGTTGGACGCATCCATGGTGCCGCCGGAGGCCGAGCCGGCACCGATGATGGTGTGGATCTCATCGATGAACAGCACCGCGCCGTCGTGCTTGCGGATCGCCGTCAGCACCGCTTTCAGGCGCTTCTCGAAGTCACCCCGGTACTTGGTGCCGGCCACCAGCGCGCCCAGGTCGAGCGAATAGATGGTGGCATCGGCAAGCACCTCGGGCACCTCGCCATCGACGATGCGCTTGGCCAGCCCTTCGGCAATCGCGGTTTTGCCTACGCCGGCCTCGCCTACGTAGAGCGGGTTGTTCTTGCGCCGACGACACAGGATCTGGATCGTGCGCTCGATTTCCTCGGCCCGGCCCACCAGCGGGTCGATCCTGCCCTCGCGGGCCATCTGGTTCAGATCGGTCGCGTACTCGCTCAGGGCGTCACCCTTGGTCTCGCCGCCTCCGCTGCCGCTGCCTTCCTCGGCCTCCTCGCCGCTGGGTGTCGGCTCATCGTCGCCAGCCTTGGCAATGCCGTGCGACAGGTAGTTCACCACGTCCAGCCGGGTGACATCCTGCTGGTTGAGGTAGTAGACCGCGTGCGAGTCCTTCTCGCCGAAGATGGCCACCAGCACGTTGGCACCGGTGACTTCCTTCTTGCCCGATGACTGCACGTGATAGACAGCCCGCTGCAACACGCGCTGGAAGCCGAGCGTGGGCTGGGTGTCCCGCCCGTCATCGTCGGGAAGCTTGGAAACGGTGGTCAGGATCGCCTGCTCCAGCTCGGATCGCAGGCGCTGGAAATCGGCTCCGCTGGCCTTGAGCACTGCTTCCGCCGACGGGTTGTCGAGCAATGACAGGAGCAGGTGCTCGACCGTCATGTACTCGTCGCGTGCCTGTCGGGCGTGCTTGTAGCACTGGCCGATGGTGTATTCGAGATCCTTGCTGAACATGGGGCTGGGTGCCTCCGAAAGTAGCTACTGCTGCCTTGGATGGGGGCGATGACGCCGGATTTCCACCGCCCTCCCCGTTTACGCTTTTTCCATGGTGCAGAGCAAGGGGTGCTGGTTCATCCTTGAGTATTCATTCACCTGCGCAACCTTGGACTCGGCCACCTCGCGGCTGAAAACGCCGCAGACCCCCCGGCCGCGGGTGTGGACGTGCAGCATGACCTGGGTGGCGCGTTCAACGTCCAGAGCGAAGAAGCGGACCAGGATCTCAACCACGAAATCCATGGGCGTGTAGTCGTCATTGAGCAGGATCACCGAATAAAGCGGCGGTCGCGCGACCTCCGGCCGGTCAGCCTGTACCGCAACGCCGTGGTCGCGTTCGTGTTCGTTCTTGCGTGTCATGGAGCTGATTATACGGGCCCGGTGCATCCGCCACGTAGACGCCGCCGGGCCGCGCAAGGACAATGTGGGATGTTTGAAGACCCGAACGCCCCTGATATGAGCTACCGCGAAGGCCGATTCTGGCAGCCAGACGTCACCGTGGCCACGCTGGTCGTGGAGGGTGGTCGACTGCTGTGCGTGGAAGAACGCGTCAGCGGCCAGCTGGTGATCAATCAGCCGGCGGGACACCTGGAGCCGGACGAAAGCCTGGTGGACGCCGCCGTACGCGAGACCCTGGAAGAAACCGGCTGGCAAGTGCGGTTGACCGCTTTCGTCGGCGCCTACCAGTGGAAGGCCCCCGTGGCCGAAGACGGCAGCGGCGGCCGCCACTACCTGCGGTTCGCGTTCGTGGGCGAGCCGGTCGCCCACGATCCAGAGCGGCCGCTGGATGATGGCATCCTGCGGGCCCTGTGGCTGACCCCTGCGGAGCTGCAGGAATCCGCCGCGCGCCACCGCAGCCCGCTGGTGTGGCGAACTGCCGCGGACTTCCTGGCCGGTCGCAGGTTCCCGCTCTCGCTGCTCAACCAGCTGCCTGACACCGCCTGACCACGCTGGTCAGGCACGACCGCCCTTGCCGGCAGGCGATCAGGCCCACATACAAGCCCTACCCTCCCCGCACTCATCGCCCACCCTTATGACCTCCCCGCGCACCATCATCGGCATGTCCGGCGGCGTCGACTCATCCGTCGCCGCCCTGCTGCTGCGCGATGCCGCCGAGCCGCTGGCCGCGCTGTTCATGCAGAACTGGGCCGATGACGGCAGCGGTGATTGTCGGGCCGAGGATGACCGCCGCGATGCGGTAGCGGTCAGCGGCCGGCTGGATATCCCGATCCACTTCCGCGATTTTTCCGGCGAATACTGGCAGGGGGTGTTCGAGCATTTCCTGGCCGAATACGCCACCGGCCGCACGCCCAATCCCGACGTGCTGTGCAACCGCGAGATCAAGTTCAAGCACTTCCTGGACGCCGCCCGCGAGTTGGGTGCCGAGCGGATCGCCACCGGCCACTACGCCCGGATCGACCGCCAGGGCGGTCGCTGGCGGCTGCTTCGCGCCCGCGATGCGGCCAAGGACCAGAGCTATTTCCTGCATCAGCTGGGACAGGAGCAGCTCGCTGCCACCGTGTTCCCGCTGGGCGAGCTGGTGAAGGCCAACGTGCGCACCATGGCCCGCGAGGCCGGGCTGCCGACGGCGGAGAAGAAGGATTCCACCGGCATCTGCTTTATCGGCGAGCGCGACTTCCGCGAGTTCCTGGGACGCTATCTGCCCGCGCAGGCCGGCGAAATCCGTACCCCCGCGGGCCAGGTGCTGGGCGAACATCCGGGCGTGTTCTATTACACCCTGGGCCAGCGCGGCGGGCTCAACCTGGGTGGCGTGCGCGGCTTTGCGCCGGCGCCCTGGTACGTGGTGGGCAAGGATGTAGCCAGCAACGTGCTGTACGTCGACCAGGGCGGTGACAGTCACTGGCTGATGTCCACAACGACCTGGACCGAGCTGGCCCACTGGATTGCCGGCGCTCCGCCTGCGGCCACATTCGAATGCCTGGCCCAGACCCGGTACCGCCAGCCGCCCGAGCCGTGCCGGGTGCAGGTGAGCGATGACGGGCGCCTTGAAGTGACCTTCCAGCGACCCCAGCGCGCCGTCACCCCCGGTCAGTCACTGGTGCTCTACGACGGTGATGTGTGCCTGGGCGGAGCCGTGATCGAGACCACCGACGCCCCGCTGGAGCGCAGCCACAACCCGTCAGCAGGTACCATTGCCGACCTTGGATCCGCACTACGGAGTGCAGCAGCAGAATGATGCAGGAACGGGTACTGGCCCTCGCTGGCCTTGCGCAGGCGCTCAAACAGGTGCGCCGGATCGCCGAGACCGGCCAGGCCGACGCCGCGGTGCTTGGCACCGCGCTGCAGAGTGTGCTCCGCATGGATGCCGCCTCGGCTGAGGACGTCTACGGCGGCGCCGAGTTCGTACGCCCCGGCCTGCGCCTGCTGCACGGCTACTTCAACAACCTGCCCGACGATGAGCAGCTGCCCAAGCTGGCCCTGGCGGTGATGCAGCTGGAACGCCGCTTCATCAACGACGGCGAAATGGTCCAGCGCGTGCAGCGCGGCATTGCCGCCGCCAATATCGAAGCGGCCCGCACCAGCCCTACCCATCCTGAGGTCCTCAGCAGTCTGGGCACCCTGTATGCCGACACCGTCAGCCACCTGCGCCCCCGGGTCATGGTGCAGGGCAATCCGCACTACCTGGGCCAGGCCGACATCGTTTCTGAAATCCGCGCGGTGCTGCTCGCTGCGGTGCGCTCGGCGGTGCTGTGGCGCCAGATGGGCGGCAGCTACCTGGATTTCCTGCTGCGTCGCAAACAGCTGCTGGCGGCGGTGGAGCAGATGCTCGCCTGAGCCAACGGGAGTGGCCGATTTTGTCACTCCGTTGACCCCGGAATGTGGATAGGATGGCGACGATGGCCGCGTCTGGCGCGGCTCACCGTCCAGTCACTGCCCGGGAGGCGCCATGTCGATCCAGACCATCCTGTCCGACCTCGATTCCAGCAGGGAAATCCTCGAGGAGCTCTACCGGCATTTCCACCGCCATCCCGAACTGTCGCTGCAGGAATACAAGACAGCTGACCGGATTGAGCAGGAGCTGCGCTCGCGCGGCATCGAGGAGGTGCAGCGGATCGCCAAGACCGGCCTGGTAGTGGTCCTGCGCAACGGCGACGGCCCCATCGTCGCGATGCGCGGCGACATTGATGCCCTGCCGATGGCCGAGCGCTCCGGCGTGGCATACGCCGCCGAGGGCGTGACCCAGGTGGACGAGACCACCGGCCAGGAAACTCCGGTCGCCCACACCTGCGGCCATGACATGCACATCGTCTGCCTGCTGGGCGCGACATGGGCGCTGCACGCCAATCGCAACGCGTGGTCCGGCACCTTCATCGCGGTGTTCCAGCCCGGCGAGGAGAACGCCGCCGGCGCCAAGGCCATGGTCGCTGACGGGATCGTGGACAAGGTACCCAGGCCGGACGTGTACCTGGGGCAGCACGTGCTCGGCTCGCTGCCCGGTGGCGCGGTCGGCATCCGCAGCGGCCCGCTGTTTTCGGCCGCGGCCTCGATCGAGATCATCTTGCACGGCAAGGGTTCGCACGGCTCGATGCCGAACCTGGGCGTGGACCCGATCGTGCTGGGCGCGGCGATCGTCAGCCGCCTGCAGACCATCGTCTCGCGCGAAGTGGCGCCCAGGGAAACCGCGGTGGTCACGGTGGGAAGCTTCCATGCCGGCAGCAAGTCCAACATCATTCCCGACTCCGCCGTGCTGCAGCTCAACACCCGCGCCTTCGACAAGGACGTGGAAAAGCACCTGCACGAGGCGATCGAGCGCATTGTCCGCGCCGAATGCGAGGCCGCCCGTTCGCCGAAGCCGCCAGAGTTCCGCTACTACGACCAGTACCCGCTGACCTCCAACCACGAGGAGCCCACGGTCCGCGTGCGCGCCGCCTTCGACGCGTTCTTCGGCGACGATTCGGTTGACATGTCGCCGGTGCCGGCCTCGGAGGACTTCTCCGTCATTCCCGATGCATTCGGCTGCCCCTACACTTACTGGGGCCTGGGTGGATTCGAAGACTGGAAGAACGCGCCCGGCAACCATTCGCCGTTCTTCGCGCCCGACATCCAGCCCACCCTGGACCGTGGCATCGAAGCGATCGTGGTCGCCGTCTCCCCCTGGCTGATGGGAGACAAATGATGGCCACCGCAACTACTTCCGCAACCGACGCCAGCGGCTTCAAAGGCAACGACTCGGCCCTGCTGGGCATCGTGCTCGCCGTCATCACCTTCTGGCTGTTTGCCCAGACCACCATGAACATCGGCCCGCTGATGGCCGACGACGTCGGCATGCCGATGCCGGTGATGAACATCGCCATTTCACTGTCGGCGCTGTTCTCGGGGATGTTCATCGTGGTCCTCGGCGGTCTCGGCGACCGGTTTGGCCGGGTGAAGATCGTCTTCTTCGGAAACATCCTCAATATCGTTGGTTCGCTGCTGATCGCGTTCGCGATCGAGGGCGCCCTGGCCACGCCAATGATCCTGCTGGGCCGCATCCTCCAGGGCCTTGCTGCAGGCGCGATCATGCCCTGCACGATGGCGCTGCTGAAGGTCTACTGGGATGGCAAGCAGCGCCAGCGCGCCGTGTCGATGTGGTCGATCGGCTCCTGGGGCGGCTCGGGCCTGACCGCCATCTTCGGCGGCTTCATGGCCTCCACCGTTTTCGGCTGGCGCTCGATCTTCATCATCTGCGCGCTGGTTTCGGTGGCCTCGATCGCGCTGATGCGGCAGATCCCGGAATCCGCGCCGCTGGCCGGGCGTCCCGGCAAGACCGACTGGACCGGCATCATCTCCATGGCCGTCGGTCTGGCGGCGCTGCTGATCGTGGTCACGCAGGGCTCCACGATCGGCTGGGCGAACCTGGCCACCTGGGCGCTGTTCGCGGTGTTCCTGGCGGCCTTCGGGATCTTCGTCAACGCCGAGCTGAAGGCGGCCTACCCTTTGGTGGATTTCAAGCTGTTCCGGAACTCGGTCTTCACCGGCGCGACCATCTCGAACTTCCTGATCAATGGCACCGCCGGCGCGCTGACGGTTTCGCTGTGGGTGCTGCAGGGCGCTGCGGGCATGTCCGCAGCCACGGCCGGCTACCTCACCCTCGGCTACGCGATCTTCATCATCGCCTTCATCCGGGTGGGCGAAAAGCTGCTGCAGCGCTTCGGGCCGCGCAAGCCGATGCTCTGGGGCTGCCTGATCGTGCTGGTCTCGATCCTGCTGCTGATGGCCACCCACACCCTGCAGTGGCAGTACTCGATCCTGGCGATCGTTGCCTACTCCCTGTTCGGCCTGGGCCTGGCCTTCTACGCCACGCCCTCCACCGACGCGGCGCTGACCAACCTGCCAGGCGATCAGGCGGGCGCAGGCTCTGGCATCTACAAGATGGCCTCGTCCCTCGGCGCAGCATTCGGCGTCGCGGCGTCCGCCGCCCTCTTCACCGCACTGTCGACAACGGGGCTGGAAGTGGTCGGCACCGTGATCGAGTTCTCTGGCCGGCAGGACAACCTGGCTGTGCGCGAAGCCGGCATGGTGGGCCTGGCATTCAACGCGCTGATGGCGATCGCGGCGCTGATCTCGGTGACGATCTTCATTCCGAAGCAGAAGAAGGGCTGACCAGGCCGATTTTCACGCGGCTTCGCGCGCATGGCGCGCTCCTACAGAGGGCCTGGCTTCGCTCGCGTGGCCCGTTTGGCGGAGGCGGCCGATTTTGCGCACGCGGCCCGTTCGACGGAAGGCGGCCCGTTTTTCGCAAGCTGCCGTTCGACCGGAAGCGGCCGGTTCTTCGCACTCGGCCCGTCCGACCGGAGGCGACCCGTTCTTCGCACGCGGCCCGTCCAACCGGCAACGTTGTAGGAGCGCGCCATGCGCGCGAAGCCGCGTGACAAAAAAACGCCCCGGATGTCCGGGGCGTTCCGTGTCACTTCCCGCCTTGATCAGGCCGTCGCTGGTTCCTCAGCCTCAACCTCCCGATACTCCTCGATCTGGTCGAAGTTCATGTAGCGGTAGATCTCGTCGGCATGCCCGTCGATCACACCCACGTCGACCAGGTACTCCTCGCGCGTCGGGATGCGGCCCAGGCGTGAGCAGATTGCCGCCAGCTCCGCCGAGCCCAGGTACACGTTGGCACCACGCCCCAGGCGGTTGGGGAAGTTGCGGGTCGAGGTGGACATGACCGTGGCGCCCTCGCGCACCTGGGCCTGGTTGCCCATGCACAGCGAGCAGCCCGGCATCTCCAGCCGCGCGCCGGCGGCACCAAAGGTGCCGTAATGGCCTTCCTTGGTCAGCTCGGCCGCATCCATCTTGGTCGGCGGGGCGACCCACAGACGGGTCGGGATATCGCGCTTGCCTTCCAACAGCTTGGCCGCCGCGCGGAAGTGACCGATGTTGGTCATGCACGAACCGATGAACACCTCGTCGATCTTGTTGCCGGCCACGTCGGACAGGGTCTTGGCATCGTCCGGGTCATTGGGACAGCACACGATCGGCTCGATGATCTCGTCCAGGTCGATCTCGATCACCGCGGAGTACTCGGCGTCGGCGTCCGCCTCCATCAGCTGCGGGTCGGCCAGCCACTGTTCCATCTTGTCGATCCGGCGCTGGATGGTGCGCGCGTCGGAATAGCCTTCTGAGATCATCCACTTCAACAGCGTGATGTTGCTGGTGAGATATTCAATGATCGGCGCCTTGTCCAGGCGCACGGTGCAGGCGGCGGCGGAGCGCTCGGCCGAGGCGTCGGCCAGTTCGAAGGCCTGTTCGATCTTCAGGTCGGGCAGGCCCTCAATCTCGAGGATCCGGCCGGAGAAGATGTTCTTCTTGCCCTGCTTGGCCACGGTCAGCAGGCCCTGCTTGATCGCGTACAGCGGGATCGCGTGCACCAGGTCGCGCAGGGTCACGCCGGGCTGCATCTTGCCCTTGAAGCGCACCAGCACCGATTCAGGCATGTCCAATGGCATCACGCCGGTCGCGGCGGCGAAGGCCACCAGGCCCGAGCCCGCCGGAAACGAAATGCCGATCGGGAAGCGGGTGTGCGAGTCGCCACCGGTGCCCACCGTGTCGGGCAGCAGCATGCGGTTGAGCCAGGAGTGGATGATGCCGTCGCCCACGCGCAGGCTGACGCCGCCGCGGGTGGAGATGAACTCCGGCAGGGTGTGGTGGGTCTTCACGTCCACCGGCTTCGGGTAGGCGGCGGTGTGGCAGAACGACTGCATGACCAGGTCCGAGCTGAAGCCCAGGCAGGCCAGATCCTTCAGCTCATCGCGGGTCATCGGACCGGTGGTGTCCTGGGAACCCACGGTGGTCATCTTCGGCTCACAGTAGGTGCCCGGGCGCACGCCCTGCCCCTCCGCCAGGCCGCAGGCACGGCCGACCATCTTCTGCGCCAGGGTGAAGCCCTTGCCGGTATCGGCCGGCACCACGGACTGGCGGAACAACCCGGCAGCAGGCAGGCCCAGCGACTCACGCGCACGGGCAGTCAGGCCGCGGCCGATGATCAGCGGGATCCGGCCGCCCGCACGCACTTCGTCAAACAGCACGTCACTCTTGAGCTCGAACTCGGCGATCACTTCGCCGTTCTTCAGCGCCTTGCCCTCGTAGGGGCGCAGCTCGATGACGTCGCCGTGCTCCATCTTCGACACGTCCAGCTCGATCGGCAGTGCGCCCGCGTCCTCCATGGTGTTGTAGAAGATCGGTGCAATGTTGCCGCCCAGGCAGACACCACCGGCGCGCTTGTTGGGCACGTACGGAATGTCATCGCCGGTCCACCACAGCACGCTGTTGGTGGCCGACTTGCGGCTTGAGCCGGTGCCGACCACGTCGCCCACGTAGGCAACCAGGTGGCCCTTCTCCTTGAGCTTGAGAATCTCGCCGATCGGACCGCGCTTGCCGTCTTCCTCGGGCACGAACGGCGCGTCGGGGCGCTTGTTCTTGAGCATCGCCAGCGCGTGCATCGGGATGTCGGGACGGGTGGTGGCGTCGGGCGCCGGCGACAGGTCGTCGGTGTTGGTCTCGCCGGGCACCTTGAACACGGTGATGGTCATCGACTCCGGCACTTCCGGATTCGAAGTGAACCACTCGGCATCGGCCCAGCTCTGCATCACGGCCTGGGCATTGGCATTGCCGCCCTTGGCCTTTTCTTCCACGTCATGGAAGGCATCGAAGACCAGCAGGGTCTTCTTCAGGCCGTCGGCGGCGATCGGTCCCAGCAGGTCATCGTCCAGCAGGTCGATCAGCGGCGACACGTTGTAGCCGCCCAGCATGGTGCCCAGCAGCTCGGTGGCGCGCTCGCGGCTGATCAGCGCATTCTGCTCGCTGCCCAGGGCCAGCGCAGCCAGGTACGAGGCCTTGACCTTGGCGGCTTCGTCAACGCCCGCAGGCACGCGGTGGGTGATCAGGTCCAGCAGGAACTGCTCTTCGCCGGCGGGCGGGTTCTTGAGCAGTTCGATGACATCGGCGGTCTGCTGCGCATCGAGCGGCAGCGGCGTGATACCGAGCGCTTCGCGTTCGGCGGCGTGTTGGCGATAGGCTTGCAACATAGTGCACAAAACTCCGGATTCGTGGGAATGAAATGGACCAGGCCGGACTCAGTCGGGCCGTGGCACGACCAGCTTCAGGCCCTTGAAGTAGTCGCGATAAAAGGATTGGTCGTGGGTGATCAGGCCGTCGCACTGCAGCAGCGCGTGGGCACCAACCAGGAAATCGGCCACCGGGCGCATCGGGCCGCCACGTTGGCGCTGGCGCCGGTGCATTTCGCCGGCGCGCACGGCGGACTTGGACTCGATGGCGCCAAAGCGGATGCCCATTTCCTCGAGCACCGCCACCACCCCGTCGCCGCCCTGCAACGCGCTGCAGACTTCCGCCAGCACCACGTCACACACCACCACCGGCCCGACGCTCAGGCTGCGGCGCAGGCTGGCCTCGGCGGCATCGGCCAGCGGCCCGTCGGCCAGCAGGTCGACGAGCACGGGGGAGTCAATGGCAATCATGCGCCGCTGTCGTCCCGGTCGCGGCCGCGCAAGGCGTCAACCGCCGCCTCGCTGGAATCGAAGCCGTCAAGGCGGAACCGGCCCCGGGCGCGGGACACGGCATCGTCCACGCTTTTGCGCAGGATGATCCGCCCCCCTTCCAGCTCGACCTTCAGCGCAGTGCCCTTGGTCAGACCCAGCGCATCACGGACCGCCTTGGGCAGGGTGATCTGGCCGCGTTCTGCAACGGTGACTTCCACCGGGATCTCCTGGGGGAACCGAATATGCGCACATTATACATACTTTTTTACGCATACCTGACGTGCCATATCCTGCTGATGCCTCCACCCGTCACCGAAGCTGAACCGGATATCCGTACACTGTCTGTTTACATCGCCGCGCCCACGCATCCAGTTACAGGAGGTTCCAATGACCGATTCCTTTGCCGCCCGCAGTACCTTTGAGGTCAACGGCAAGACCTATACCTATGCCAGCCTGCCCAAGCTCGGCGAGCGCTTCGATATCGCCCGGCTGCCGTTTTCCATGAAGATCCTGCTGGAGAACCTGCTGCGCCACGAGGACGGCGTATCCGTGCAGGCCAGGCATATCGAAGCCGTGGCCAACTGGGACCCCGCGGCCGAGCCGGATACCGAGATCGCCTTCATGCCCGCGCGCGTGGTGCTGCAGGACTTCACCGGCGTGCCCTGCGTGGTGGACCTTGCGGCAATGCGCGATGCGGTGGTGAAACTGGGCGGCCGGCCCGAGCAGATCAATCCCCAGATTCCTTCGGAGCTGGTGATCGACCACTCGGTGCAGGTCGACGCGTTCGGCCGTGCCGAGGCGCTGGACATCAACGGCCGCATCGAATTCGAGCGCAACAAGGAGCGCTATGGCTTTCTGCGCTGGGGCCAGAACGCATTCCAGGACTTCAAGGTGGTACCGCCCAACACCGGCATCGTCCACCAGGTGAACCTGGAGCACTTGGCGCGGGTGGTGTTCGAACGCGAGATTGACGGCACCCTGTGGGCCCTGCCCGACACCGTGTTCGGCACCGACTCGCACACCACCATGATCAACGGCATCGGGGTGCTCGGCTGGGGCGTGGGCGGGATCGAGGCCGAAGCGGCCATGCTCGGCCAGCCCTCCTCCATGCTGATTCCGCAGGTGGTGGGCTTCAAGCTCACCGGCAGGATGCCCGAGGGTGCGACCGCCACCGACCTGGTGCTCACCGTCACCGAGATGCTGCGCAAGCACGGCGTGGTCGGCAAGTTTGTCGAGTTCTTCGGCGAAGGCCTGCAACATCTGCCGCTGGCCGACCGCGCCACCATCGGCAACATGTCGCCGGAATACGGCGCCACCTGCGGCATTTTCCCGATCGATGCCGAAGCCATCACTTACCTGCGCCTGTCCGGTCGCAGCGAGGAGCACATTGCCCTGGTCGAGACCTACGCCAAGGCCCAGGGCCTGTGGCATGAGCCGGGCGCGCCGGAGGCGGAGTATTCATCCGTCCTGGAGCTGGACATGGGCACCGTCAGGCCGTCCCTGGCCGGCCCGCGCCGTCCGCAGGATCGCGTGCTGCTGGAAGACATGAAGCAGAATTTCCATGACAACGTCGGTCCCCTGGTCTCACGCCGCGAAATCGGGCGCGATCGCCAGATCGGCCGCTTCGAAAAGGACGGGGGTGACCAGCCACAAGCTGAGCACCTGGCGGCCAAGCCGGTCTCCACGATCTGCGTGGATGACTGCCAATACCAGATCCACGACGGCTCGGTGGTGATCGCTGCCATCACGTCGTGCACCAACACCTCCAACCCGGCGGTGATGCTTGGCGCTGGCCTGGTGGCGCGCAACGCGGCGGCCAAGGGGCTCAGGCCCGCGGCGTGGGTCAAGACCTCCCTCGCTCCCGGATCGCTGGTGGTCACTGACTACCTGAACAAGGCGGGCCTGATGGACGACCTGGAGCAGATGGGTTTTTACCTGGTCGGTTACGGCTGCACCACGTGCATCGGCAACTCCGGTCCGCTGCCGGAGGCGGTGTCGAAAGGCATTGCGGAGAACGACCTCGCCGTGGCTTCAGTGCTTTCCGGCAACCGCAACTTCGAGGGCCGGATCCACCCCGAAGTAAAGATGAACTACCTCGCCTCGCCGCCGTTGGTGGTGGCCTATTCGATCGCCGGCACCGTGGATATCGACCTGACCACCGAGCCTCTGGGCAAGGACAACGACGGCAACGACGTCTACCTGCGCGACATCTGGCCCAGCAACAAGGAGATCGGCGACCTGATTGCCGCCACCGTGGGGCCGGAGCTGTTCAAGCAGAACTACGCCGACGTGTTCACTGGCGACGATCGCTGGAACTCCATGGATTCGCCCGACAGCGAGCTCTACCCATGGAGCGACGATTCCACCTATATCAAGAACCCGCCCTACTTCGATGGCATGACCATGGAAGTGGGCAGCATCGAGGACGTGCGCGGTGCGCGCGTGCTCGGCCTGTTCGGCGACTCGATCACCACCGACCACATCTCGCCGGCCGGCGCGATCAAGGCCGACTCGCCTGCGGGACGGTTCCTGCAGTCCAAGGGCGTGCTGCCTGCGGACTTCAACAGTTATGGCTCGCGCCGCGGCAACGATGACGTGATGGTGCGCGGCACCTTCGCCAACATCCGCATCAAGAACCTGTTCTTCGGCGGCGAGGAAGGTGGCAACACCCTGTACTTCGGCGCTGGTGGTGGTAGTCAAGGCCGGCCCGAGAAGATGTCGATCTACGACGCGGCGATGAAGTACAAGACCGACGGCGTGCCGCTGGTGGTGATTGCAGGAGAGGAGTACGGAACCGGCTCGTCACGTGACTGGGCCGCAAAGGGCACCGTCCTGATGGGGGTCAAGGCGGTCATTGCCGCCAGCTTCGAGCGCATCCACCGCTCCAACCTGGTGGGCATGGGCGTGCTGCCGCTGCAGTTCAAGGATGGCGAGAACGCGCAGACCCTGGGCCTGGACGGCACCGAGACCTTCGACATCACCGGGCTGGAGGATGGCAACGCCCGTACGGCCACCGTGGTGGCCCGCAGCGAGGATGGCAGCGAGAAACGCTTTGAGGTCCACGTGCTGCTGCTGACGCCCAAGGAAGTCGAGTACTTCCGCCATGGAGGACTGCTGCATTACGTGCTGCGCGACCTGGCTTCCCGCACCGCCGCGTAAGCCGGTTTGGGCCGGACCGGACGCAAGCCCGGTCCGGCACCTCATAAAGCCACCGACACTGTTTGTCGGTGGCTTTTTCATTCCCACACCAGCGACTGGGCCCGGTCTAGCGCGCAGCGGTCCAACGTGCGCTGGTGATGCGCCATTGCCCGTCTTCCATCTGCCAGCCGGTCTCCACCTGATATAGGTTGGCCTGATCTGGAAGCAGTCGTCCGGACCCGCCGGTCAGCGCCGCGCTGAAGCGGACCGTGGCGTGCGGTTCCTGCAGCTGGATCTCCAGCGGCCCCATGGTCAGGCCGACCGACTGGTGCTGCATCATGTACAGCGCAGCGGTGCGCCGTGCCTGGTCACGGTCCATTCCGCCCGGACCGATGAAGTCTTCGGCCAGGTGCCGCCGCAGCGCTCCGGCATCGCGGCTCTCGATGCTCTGCTGCACCTCCACCACTGTCTGACGCAACGCCTCCTCAGGCTCCGTCCGTGCGCAACCCGACGCCAACATCAGGGCGCAAACGATGCCGGAAAACAGCCATCCCCCCGCCATTCCCAATGCATCCCGTCGCGTTCCATCCACCCCTCGCATCGTGTCTGTGCTCCTTGTCAAAGTGCCGAGCGTAACGCGTCCGCGCGCCGTCACCAGCCGCCTTGCCAGCTTCCGCGGCGCTATGCTCCAATCCGGTGACAGCGCGCGCGGACGACATTGCACACGCGCAACAATATTCAGGGAGTGGAATTCATGACCATCGAACGCCCTTGGTTGGCGAGCTATCCCCAGGGCACGCCGGCGCAGATCAACGCCGACGAGTTCGCTTCAATTCCGGAAGTCCTGCAGGACGCGCTTGAAAAGTATCGCGACCGCCCGGCCTTCTCCAACATGGGCGTGACCCTGAACTACGCGCAGATCGATGAGCTGAGCCAGCAGTTTGCGGCTTATCTGCTGGGCGAGTTGAAACTCAAGAAGGGCGACCGGGTGGCAATCATGATGCCCAACTGCCTGCAATACCCCATCGCCACCTTCGGCGTGCTGCGCGCGGGGCTGACCGTGGTCAACGTCAACCCCATGTACACCGCGCGCGAGCTGCGCCACCAGCTCGGCGATGCCGGCGTGAGCGTGCTGCTGGTACTCGACAACTTCGGCCATACGGCGCAGAAGGCGCTGGAAAATCTGGATGTCCCCCACCTGATCACCACGGGTCTGGGCGACATGCTCGGCTTCCCCAAGGGCGCGATCGTGAACTTCGTACTGCGCCACGTGAAGAAGATGGTGCCCGACTACAGCCTCCCCGGTGCCGTGCGCTTCCGCGACACCCTGGCCGCCGGTCGCAAACACACACTGCCGAAAATTTCGATCTCACCGCAGGACATCGCCTTCCTGCAGTACACCGGTGGCACCACCGGCGTAGCCAAGGGCGCCATGCTCACCCACCGCAACATGGTGGCGAACATGGAACAGGCCTCTGCGTGGATTTCCACCGGGCTTGAGCCAGGCGGCGAGACGATCATCACCGCTCTGCCGCTGTATCACATCTTCGCGCTGACAGCGAACGGCCTGGTGTTCATGAAGCTCGGCGGACACAACTGGCTGATCACCAACCCGCGCGACATGCCCGGCTTCGTCAAGGAGCTGAAAAAGGTGCGCTTCACCGCCATCACCGGCGTCAACACCCTGTTCAATGGCCTGCTCAACACGCCAGGCTTTGACGAGGTGGATTTCTCATCGCTCAAGGTCGCCTTGGGCGGAGGCATGGCGGTGCAGCGTTCGGTGGCCGAGCGCTGGAAGAAGGTCACCGGCGTCACCCTCGTGGAAGCCTACGGCCTGACCGAGACTGCACCGGCCGCCTGCATCAACCCGATGAACCTGGCCGAATACAACGGCGCCATCGGCCTGCCCATCCCTTCAACCGACGCCTGCATCAAGGATGACGAGGGCAACATGCTGCCGACCGGTGAAGTCGGCGAACTGTGCATCCGCGGTCCGCAGGTGATGAAGGGCTACTGGCAGCGGCCGGAAGATACCGAGGCGGCCATCGACGCCGACAGCTGGCTGCACACCGGCGACATGGCGCGGATGGATGAGCAGGGCTTCTTCTATATCGTCGACCGCAAGAAGGACATGATCCTGGTCTCCGGATTCAACGTGTATCCCAACGAGGTCGAGGACGTGATCGCGATGATGCCGGGCGTGCTTGAAGTGGCCGCGGTGGGAGTCCCGGATGAAAAGTCCGGCGAGGTGGTCAAGCTGGTCGTGGTCAAGAAGGATGAAAGCCTGACCGCCGACCAGATCAAGGCCCATGCCCGCGAGAACCTGACCGGCTACAAGCAGCCGCGCATCATCGAATTCCGCCGGGAGCTGCCCAAGACCAACGTGGGCAAGATCCTGCGGCGCGAACTTCGCGACGATTCCCCGGAGTGATCCAGTGGGCGGCCTGCCGGCCGCCCAGCCCCTGTAACCGGCGGGAATACTTGCAGTTCTGCTGGATTCAGCGCATAGAAGGAACCGATCGGCCTGCATTCATCCGGGCCCTGCCCGGGGCCCGGATGGCCGGTCCCCGCTTTCCTTCCGTCCATTGATCCACAGGGGATTTACCCAATGAACAACGTTCAGCAGCTTCACCGTACCCGCCCGTTTCCCAGCATGCGCGTCGAGTCGGCCCCTTCCGGCGACGCCCACTGGCTGTATATGCACCACGGGCTCCAGCCGGGCGCGCGGCCCTGCTACCACCCGGCGTTGATGACCGAGATGTGGAGCTTCCTGAACTCGATCACGCTGCGTGAAAGCCAGCGCCAGCCGGGCCGCCTGCGTCATCTGGTTCTTGCGTCGGATGCTGCGGCCTTCAACCTCGGGGGAGACCTGGAGCTGTTTGCGCAGCTGATACGCAAAGGGGACCGTGAACCACTGCTCGACTACGCCCGCAAGTGCGTGGACGGCGTCCACCACATCCACAACGGACTTGGCGGCGATGTACGCACCATCGCCCTGGTACAGGGCGATGCGCTGGGCGGGGGACTGGAGATGGCCCTGGCCTGCCACACCATCGTGGCCGAGGAAGGCGTGAGCATGGGGCTGCCGGAAGTATTGTTCGGCCTCTTCCCCGGCATGGGCGCGTACTCGTTCCTGTGCAAGCGGGTATCGCCGCAGCTGGCGGAGAAGATCATCCTGGAAGGGAAAATCTATCGCAGCGAAGACATGTACGAAATGGGAGTAGTCGACATCCTGGTACCACCCGGCGAAGGCGAGGCAGCAGTCGCTGAGCTGATCCGCCGCCAGCAGCGTTCCGCCACCTCACACCTCGCACTCAATGCCGTACGCAACATTGCGCAGCCGGTAGGCTACGACGAGCTGATGGGCATCACCGAGGTGTGGGTGGATACCGCCTTGACCTTGAGTGATCGCTCACTCAAGACGATGGACCGGATCGTGAAAGCACAAACCCGGCGGATCTTCAGCAACGAGGCCGGAACCGGCAGCTGATCCCGGCTCAGCTTTCCCGGCCCAGGTCGCGGCCGCGCGTGTCAGCACCTCCGCGCGCGGCCACGGCCTGCTGGCCCAGCCTGTATTCCTGGGTCAATGCAGCCATCCGCTGCTTCCAGTCACGCCGCAGCTGCCACTCGGACAGGCGCATCAGCTCGCCGCTCTGGGCGGCAATCCTGACCAGCCCCAGGTTGCTGGCCACTCCCTTCAGCGCATGGGCGTGGTCACGCATGGCATTGCAATCTTCCGCCTTGCCCGCTGATTCAAGCCGTTCCAGGCATGCCGCCGCATCATCCATGCACTGGGCCACGAATTTGCGTACGAAGTCCTCACCCATGCCCAGGGAAGAGAGCTCATCAAGGACCGATGGGTCGAATCGGCCATCGGCGACGGCCCCCGCGGCGGCTATCCTCGCCTGCTCCTGGTCCACCGTGGTTTCCGCCGGCCGCAACCTGCCGCCCGAGGCCGCGATATCAGCCAGCAGGTCCAGCAGCCGGGAAACAGACACCGGTTTGGCGAGGAATGCGTGGGCACCCGCGCTGTGGCAGTTGGAAATGGCTTCCGTGGTGACATCCGCACTGAGGATGATCACCGGCGTTGCCGGAGCACCTGCCTGCATGGTCCGCAGCTGACCGAGCAGGTCAAGTCCACTGAGGCCAGGCATGTGCAGGTCACAGATGATGGCCTCGTAATCCGCCACTTCAACGGCGTCCAGCAGCGCTTCACCCCCGTCCACGCTGACCACCGCGTGGCCGGCCTTCTGCAGGATCCGTTCCAGCACCATGCGGTTGGCAGCGTGATCGTCTGCGATCAGCACCTGCATCGGCCGCACCCTTGCACGGTGGCGCAGGAAAGGATCGCCGAAAGCGATCACATTGGCCGCGGGGGCCGTGGAGCCGACCGGCCCGTCAAGCGCATCGTGCCCGGGCTGCCGGGCATCGGGGGTTTCCCGTGCAAACGGGAGTTCCACCCAGAACCGGCTGCCCACGTTCTCCCGGCTCTCGAACCCGATGCTGCCGCCCATGGCTTCGGTCAGCTTCTTGGCAATGCTGGTCCCAAGGCCGGTACCGCCAAAACCACGCACCAGGGTGCTGTCCACCTGCTCGAAGGCATTGAACAACCGCTCCCGGGCGGATTCGGGTATGCCGATGCCGGTGTCGGCCACGGTGAACTTCAGCCGCAGTTCTTCGGCATCGCTCCCGGCCAGTTCCACATCCAGCCGCACCGACCCTTCCCGGGTGAACTTGACCGCGTTGGCCACCAGGTTGATCAGCACCTGGCGCAGATGGTCGCTATCGCCGCGCAGACGCTCCGGCACATCCGGCGCAATCCGCGATTCGTAGTTCAGTCCCTTGGCCCGGGCGCCCGGCCGAAGCATCAGGTCCACGCCATTGACCGCTTCACGCAGATCGAAATCAGCGTCGGCCACCTTCAGCTTTCCGGCCTCGATTGCTGAAATGTCCAGCACATCCTCAACCAGGGAGAGCAGGTTCTGGGTGGAAGCGCGGACGGTGGCCAGGTACTCGCGCTGCTCGTTGTCCAAACGTGTGGTGGCCAGAAGCTCCGTTACCCCAGCCAGGCCGTTGAGCGGGGTTCTGAATTCGTGGCTCATGTTGGCCAGGAAGCGGCTCTTGGCCTGGCTGGCCCGCATTGCTTCGCGCGTGGCCCGCGTGAGCTCGCGCAGCAGCCCTGACAGGTACATCGGAACGGCCACGAGCCCCACCAGGAGCCCTAAACCAAGGATCAGGTTGGCCTGCCAATATGCATTGACGAACAGCGGCAGGCTGAAGCCTGCCACCGCCATGCCCATCGCCGCATACAGATAGCCGCTGCCATAGCGCAGGCCGTTGCCCACGGTGACCCACATGATCAGGACATAGACCCATGCCAACGGCTCACCCATGATGGTCATGGCTGCGGCCATCAGTCCGTAATCGGACACCATGCCGATCACCCGCCGTATGTGGGAGATGCCGGGTCTGGCAAGGATGCCGGCCAGCAGGCAGAGTCCGATGCAGAAGCCACTGAGCACCATCACCAGCACCTGCCCGTAGGCCGGGGGCCGGGAGCCGGTCATGTCGCTCCACAGCAGGTAAACCAGCACGACCAGCAGCAGTCCGAGGCGTACGGTTGCCTGGCCGTGTTCGCTGTCAGGCCGGTTTTCCAGCCTCAGCCTGACCCTTTGCAGCAGCGTACCCATGGTCGCACTCACTGCAGCTGGCGCCGCAACAATGGCGCCTCACCACCGAATTCAATGGCCAACTCCTCTACCCGGACGCGGTTGCGCAGCAGCGCATCCACACAGCCCGGGTCAAACAGCCGGCCGCTGTTGTCGGCGAGGTAAGTGAAGGCCTCCTCCAGGCTCCAGGCACGCTTGTACGGGCGTTTGGAGATCAGCGCGTCGAAGACATCCGCCACCGCGACAATGCGGGCCTCAACCGGGATGGCGTTGCCACGCAGCCCTTCGGGATATCCGCTGCCGTCGTATCGTTCCTGGTGATACAGGGCGATGGTGGCGCTGAGCTGGATAAAGCGGTTCTGGCTGCCGCTCAGCAACTCGTAACCGATCTGCGGATGCTTGCGCATCAGCTCCGTCTCCGCGTCGTCAAGCGGGCCGGGCTTCATCAACAGCGCGTCGGGAATCGCGATCTTGCCGATATCGTGCAGGGGCGCGGCAAGCTCGATCATCCGCACCTCTTCCTCGAACATGCCGAGTTCCTCGGCGATCACCCCGGCCACCCGGGCGACACGCTCCAGGTTGGCACTGGTGCCGGCGTCGCGGTAGGCGATCGCGCGCGCCAGCCGGGTCATGGTTTCGCGTTCGCGCTCCTCCACCTCGTGCATGCTCGCCAGCAGCCGCTGCTCAAGTGACAGGGCACGCTGTTTGACCGACTCGGAATGCTGGCGCAGCTGCAGCAGATTGCGACAGCGGGCGCGCAGCTCACGCGGCCGCACCGGTTTGACCAGGAAATCGATCACCCCGGCATCCAGTGCTGCCTGGCGCACGGGCTCGTCCCCCACCACCGTGACCAGCACGATCGGCACATCCCGATGCAGCAGCGGACGACGGAAACGCCGGGCGAACTCCAGCCCATCCATGCCGGGCATGCGGTAATCGAGCAGCAGCAGGTCCGGACGGTTTTCCTGGCACCACTGCAGCGCGACCTGGGGGTCATCGAAGTCGAGCACTTCCAGCTCGGGACCGATGTCCTCGATGATGTGGCGCAGCATGGTCCGCGCGGAAGTCTGGTCGTCGACGATGACGATATTCACATCGGCAATCCCGTTGGCTGGGGCCGGTTGATCCGGTTAGCGCCGGATGGTCGCCGCATCGTGGGGGAACAAGCAAGTCCGGCCGGCACTGTCGGCTTGCCTGTCCGCCCGCCTGCTCCCTCCGGACGCCTGCCCAGTATGCAACGTTCGTGGGGGCCTTGGCAGGACAGCCCTGCCGCCGGTCTAGTCCCGGGCGGGCCCGATAGCTTCGGGCCGCATATAGGGGAACAGCAGCACGTCGCGGATCGAAGATGAACCGGTCAGCAGCATCACCAGCCGGTCAATCCCAACGCCCAGGCCGCCGGTGGGCGGCAGGCCGACTTCCAGCGCGCGGATGTAGTCGCCGTCATAGTGCATGGCTTCGACATCGCCACCCTCCCGCGCCTGGACCTGGGCGCGGAAGCGGGCCGACTGTTCTTCGGCATCGTTGAGCTCGGAGAAGCCGTTGGCCATTTCCTTGCCGCCGATGAACAGCTCGAAGCGGTCGGTGATGCCGGGCTCGGTATCCGACTCGCGCGCCAGCGGGGATACCTCCACCGGGTAATGGGTGATGAAGGTGGGCTGCACCAGGCCTTCCTCGACGGTGGCCTCGAAGATCTCCAGCAGCAGCTTGCCCCAGCCCCAGTCGGGCTTCACCGGGGCCTTCAGCCGTGCACAGTGCGCGGCCAGTGCGTCCCGGTCGCGGCAGTCCGCCGCGCTGATTTCCGGATTCAGTTCGCGCACCGCCTCTTCCAGCTTCCAGCGCCGGAAGGCCGGCCCGACCTCGATGTCGTGGCCATCCCAAGCAAAGCTGGTGGTGCCCATGACTCCGGTGGCAACGTCGCGGATCATCGCTTCGGTCAGATCCATGATGTCCTCGTACGTGGCATAGGCCTCGTAGAGTTCGAGCATGGTGAATTCCGGATTGTGCCGGGTTGATACGCCTTCGTTGCGGAAGTTGCGGTTGATCTCGTAAACCCGCTCGAAGCCGCCCACCACCAGCCGCTTGAGATACAGCTCCGGAGCTACCCGGAGGTACAGGTCCAGATCCAGCGCATTGTGGTGGGTCACAAACGGACGCGCCGCTGCGCCGCCGGCGATGTAATGCATCATCGGCGTTTCCACTTCCAGAAACTGGCGCCCATCCAGCCAAGCGCGGATCGCGGCGATGATCCGCGAACGCTTCACGAACACCTCGCGCGCTTCGGGATTGACGATCAGGTCCACGTAACGCTGGCGATAGCGCTGTTCCACGTCGGCCAGGCCATGCCACTTGTCCGGCAGCGGCCGCAGCGACTTGGTCAACAGGCGCAGCGTCTCCACCTTCACCGACAGCTCGCCGGTGCGGGTGCGCATCAGCGTGCCTTCGGCCGCGACGATGTCGCCCACGTCCCAGCCCTTGAACGCGTCGTAGCGCTCGCCCAGCGCCGCCGACTGCAGAAACAGCTGTACCTGGCCGCTAACGTCCTGGATCTGTGCAAACGCCGCCTTGCCCATCACCCGTTTGGCCACCAGCCGCCCGGCCAGCGCGACCCGGCGCCCTTGCTGCTCCAGCGCCTCGCCGCTCCATGCCTCGGCATCGGCGTATTCGACCTGCAGGTCGCCGGCGTGGTCGGTGCGGCGGAAGTCGTTCGGAAACGCCCCGCCCTGCCCGCGCAGCGATGCCAGTTTGGCCCGACGTTCGGCGATCAGCCGGTTCTCGTCCTCGTGCGTGGGCTGGGATTCGGGGGTCTTGTCAGTCATGTAGCGGATCTCAAAAGCGGGGTGTCCCTGCCGCGCGGATCCGTGCGGCAGGGGAATGGATCAGTTGGCGTCGATGCGCTTGGAACCCACGGCCAAGCCGGACTTCAACGCGGCGGCCACGAATTCGTCCAGATCGCCATCCAGCACGTTCTGGGTGTCGCTGCGCTCGATGCCGGTGCGCAGGTCCTTGATCCGCGACTGGTCGAGCACGTAGTTGCGGATCTGGCTGCCCCAGCCGATATCGGACTTGGTGGCTTCCACCGCATCCCTTTCCGCGTTGCGTTTCTGCAGTTCCAGCTCGTACAACCTGGCGGCAAGCATTTTCATGGCCCGGTCGCGGTTGGCATGCTGGCTGCGTTCGGTCTGGCAGGCGGCCACGGTGCCGGTGGGCACGTGGGTCAGGCGCACCGCCGACTCGGTGGTGTTCACGTGCTGGCCACCCGCGCCGGACGAGCGGTAGACATCAAGCTTGATGTCGGCCGGATTGATCTGGATGTCGATATCGTCGTCGACTTCCGGCGACACGAACACCGAGGTGAAACTGGTGTGGCGGCGGGCGTCGGAATCGAAAGGCGATTTGCGCACCAGCCGGTGCACGCCGGTTTCGGTCTTGAACCAGCCGTAGGCGTAATCGCCCTCCACGCGGAAGGTGGCCGACTTGATGCCTGCCACGTCTCCCCCGCTCACTTCCATCAGCTCGGTCTTCCAGCCGCGGTCCTCGGCCCAGCGCAGGTACATGCGCAGCAGGATCTCGGCCCAGTCCTGGGCTTCGGTGCCGCCGGCGCCGGCCTGGATGTCGACGAAGGCCGCCGCACCGTCCATCTTGCCGGAGAACATGCGCTGGAATTCCAGCTCTTCCACGCCTGGGGCATAGCGTTCGATGTCCTCGGCCACCGCGTCCGCGGTTTCCTCGTCTTCTTCGGCATCGGCAAGGTCGAGCAGCTCGGAGGCGCCGGACAGGCCTTCCAGCAGGCCCTGGATCCCGTTCACGGTCTTGTCCAGCATCGAACGCTCGCGGCCCAATGCCTGGGCCCGTTCCGGATCGTTCCAGACGTCCGGATTTTCGAGTTCGCGCTCTACTTCTTCCAGGCGCTCGCGCTTGGCATCGTAGTCAAAGATACCCCCTGAGCGCTTCCAGCCGACGCTGCAGGTCGGCGATGCGCTGGCGGACAGGATTGAGTTCCATCGTGCTCGGGATAGGCAGTTGCGAAGCCGGCTAGTCTAGCAATTTCCGCCCGGTTGCCGCTGCGGCGGCGAATCTGGAGCGGACCGCCTCCCGATGGCTGCGGCTGCACGGAAGCACCGTGCCGTCACGCAGGTGGACACGGGCATCGCCTGTATCCAGCGGCTCGATCGATTCCACCTGGCGCAGGCGTACCAGGAAGCTGCGGTGGATCCGCACGAAGGAGTCCGGATCCAGCTTCTCCTCGATCCCGGCCAGCGTGCTGCGCAGGGGATAGGTCCGTCCGGCCACGTGCAGGTTCACATAGTTGCCCGAGGCCTGGAGCCATTCGATGTCATCCGCCGCAATCAGGAATTCGCGGCCCAGGGTTCGCACCAGGAAGTTGTCGGGAAACGCGCCCCGACGCTCTGGGATGCCCGGATCGGGCCTGTCCAGCAGCCGCGCCTCGCCCTGGAGCCTGCGCCACAGCCAACTGTAACCATGGGCCAGAAAGACGATCAGAGCGAAGGTCTGAACGTCCTTGAGATATTCATAGGGCAGGCCCAGCTGCCAATCGAAGCTGTAGCTATCGCCCATCAGGCATGGCCGGATTGTATCGGCGCGACGGGACTGCTCCCTGCAGCCCGTCCCTCCAGCCCCACGATCCGTCCCCTGGTCGCGTCGCTCAGGCACTTATGGATGGTCATCGCCTGGCCTGCCGGCAATGCTGATCTCTTCCAGCACGGAACAGCCCATGCCACGCCGCCACGATATCGACACCCTGCGGGTGTTCGCCTTTGCCCTGCTGATCGTCTACCACGTGGGCATGGTCTACGTGGCCGACTGGGGCTACCACGTCAAAAGCGCTCACCAGGCAGAGTGGCTGCAGTGGCCGATGATCGCCGTCAACCGCTGGCGGATGCCGCTGTTGTTCATGATTTCCGGCATAGCACTGGGACTGGCGATGGCTTCAAGGGGCGGTTCGCGCCTGGCCTTGTCGCGAAGCTGGCGCCTGCTGCTGCCACTGTCGTTCGGGATGTTGGCTGTCGTGCCCGTCCAGGCCTATTGCGAAGCGCTTGGCAATGGTGCGATCGAGCCCGGCTTCGGCGGCTTCATGGTCCGCTACCTGCAGTTGCAGCCTTGGCAGGAGGGCGGATGGACCGGCGCCGAATACGGGATCACCTGGAACCACCTGTGGTACCTGGCCTACGTGTGGGTCTACAGCGTGGCGCTGCTGGCGCTGGCGCCGGCACTGGATTCGGCCGCGGGGCAACGCCTGCGGAGCTGGCTGTTCGACCGCCATCGCGCCCTGTGGGTGCTGGTGCCGGCGGCGTGGCTGTTCGCCGGCCTGTGGTGGCTGATGCCCCGCTGGCCGGAAACCCACGCGCTGGCGGGCGACTGGTATGCGCACGCGAAGTATCTGTTCTTCTTCACCATCGGCTGGCTGGTGGCGCGCGAGGAGCGGTTCTGGACCGGCGTGGTGGCCATGCGCGGACCGATGCTGGCACTTGCGCTGGCAGCGATCACCGTCGAGCTGTTGCTGCGAGCGGCGGGGCGCCATCTGCCGCCCGGCGACATTCCGGTGTGGGCGCTGCACGTGAACTGGGCCATGATCGAGCGCATGGCCCGCGCCGTCTATTCGTGGACCGCCCTGCTGGCGATCTTCGGCTGGGCGCGGACCCTGCTCGACCGGCCCTTCCGCTGGCTGCCGTGGGCGCACGAAGCCGTGTTTCCGTGGTACATCCTGCACCAGAGCCTGATCTTGCCGCTGGCGTTCGCACTTTCGGCGTTGGCCCTGGGGCCGTGGCTGGAGCCACTGCTGGTGGCCGCGGGGACTATCGCCGGCTGCTGGCTGCTGCATGAATTCGTAATCCGCAGAGTCTGGCCGCTGCGGCCGCTGTTCGGGCTGCCGGCCGGGGTGCCTGTCCGGGCACCGGATGCCACCACCGCCTCACCCCATCCATGACCACCAGGGACGCTCCGCATGTTCGCATCCGAACCCATCCTTTGGCTGCAGCAGCTCTCCACGCCGTGGTTCGACGCCTTCATGCGCTTCATGAGCTGGATCGGCGAGGCGTGGTTCTACACGCCGGCGGTGCTGGTGGTGGTCTTCGGCATCCGGCTGAGGCCGGGGATGGGCGTGCTGCTGGCGCTGCTGCTGGTGGCGTTCACGACCGAGGGCTTCAAGCAGGGTTACGGCCTGCCGCGGCCGAGCGAGGTCGACGCGCGCGTGCTGTACAAGGGCGAAAGCGGCCGGCACCTGGTCGCCGACGGCGCCGCGGACAGCTTCTGGGAACTGCCGTCGGACGAGGCCATCGCCGCCAAGCGGGCCACGCATGACCCGAGCTTCGGATTCGTCAGCGGCCACACCAGCGCGGCCACCGTGTTCGCGCTGGCGCTGCCGCTGTTCTTCGGCGCGCGCAGGCGTTGGATCTGGGCCCTGGTGGTGGCCTGGCCGCTGCTGATGGGGCTGTCGCGGATGTACCTGGGCCGGCATTTCCTTGCCGACGTGCTGGGCGGGCTGGCGGTGGGCGTGGCCGGCGCACTGATTATCTGGGCGCTGATGCGCAGGTGGGAAGCACCCTGGCCGCAGGCATGGCGAAGCTGGGCCGCAGCGCTCGGTGGTGCCTGCGCGCTGGCGGTGGCTTCCTGGCGGGTGCCCTGGATCGACCCGGGAATCGCCGGAGAAGTCGTTGGCACGCTGCTGTGCATCGGCGTGCTGATGCGCCTGGGTTGGCCGGACGGCGACACCGGTTGGCCCCGGCGCGTGGCCCGCGTGGCGTGCGCGCTGGTACTGGGCTACGGGGTGACCTGGGCCTTCAGCGCCGCCTACGAGGCCGGCGGCTGGCCGGACCGCCACCTGATGGCGTTCTTCTTTGCCGTGGGCGGATTTACCGTGGCGCTGCTTGGCACCGTGGCAGTCGCCCGTTGGCTGGGGCTTTACCGGTCGCCGAGCGTCTGGCCGGCGACCGGTGCGTGACGCAATGCCTCAAAGGGCGCTGATGGAGATCCGGTAACGGCCGCCGCCGCTGATCGAGCTCGCTGCGATCACGTAGTTGCCCGGGTCCAGACGCATCCGGATGCGTGCGTTCAACGCTCCGCCGCCGTCGTCATCGCTGGCGACTTCATCGCCGGCGGCGTCGAACAGCTCCACCCAGCTGTCGAAGTGGTCGGACGCCACGTCGATGACGTATTCGCCTTCGGTCTCCACCGTCAAGGTGTAGCGGTCGGTGGCATCGGGCAGAAGCACCCGCTCCAGCGCCTCGCCAATAACCAGGGGGCCGCCGCCGGTACCTTCCGGGACCGGCTCGGCGCCCAGTGCCAGCGAGAACAGGCCGGCACCACCGGTCGCGGCCGAGGCCTCGATGGTGTACTCACCGGGTTCCAGGACCCGCACCAGCCTGGCGTCGAGACCTTCGCCACCGTCGTCGTCGTAATGTTCAACGCCCGCGCCCCGCAGCACCAGCAGCGGATCGATGTCGGTGCTGCGCATGTCGATGCTCACCAGCTGCCGGCTGCGCAAGGCGAACTGATAGCTCAGCGGCGTGCCCTGATAGGCACCCTGCAGTGCAGCGCCGCCCGGACGGATGGTGCCGCCCTGGTTGAGCCCAGCAGGGGTCGGACGACTGTCCACCGCCAGTCGGTACAGGCCCTTGCCACTGTCGCCCCACCCGCTCACCGTCAGCGTATAGGTGCCCGGGGCCAGCATCACGCCCAGGCGCGAATGGGTGCCCTCCCCGCCATCGTCATCGCTCGTGTCCAAGCCCTCGCCTGAAATCCCAAGCATCGTGTCGAACTGGTCGGAGCGCAGGTTGATCGTGTACATCGCCTGCCTGTCGACCCGCAGCGGAATCCGGGCGCTGCCTTCCACCCAATCCATGATCTCGCTGCCAGCGCGCAATGGCTGCCCATCCCACCCGGCAAGCACCTGCGAACGCAACGTGTAGGGGCCGAATGCGTCGCCATCGGCCCCGCTCACCGCCAGCGTGTATTCGGCGCTGCGGGGCGCACGCAGCGCAAGCGAAACCGGCTGGCTTCCATCACCAGCGCGGGCCACCAGCTCCTCACCGTCAAACAGCGACAGCTGCGCCCGCAGCGCACCGCTCAGGTCAAAGCTCACCAGCTCCCGCTCGCCGATCTCGATCTGATAGAGCCGGCTGCGCGAGCCGTCGGAATGGTTGAGGCGCGCGGAGGTGGTGATCTCACCGCGCATGTCGACTCCGTGCTGCAATGGCTCGGCTTCCGCCGCGTACAGATTTCCGCCCACGGCGGCGGCGATCAGCACGCCCAGGGCCAATCGGGTTCCGTAACTCATGGAATATCCTCGTCGAATCCTTCCGCCGGCTGTCGCCCCTGCGGCCGCAGCCACGGTGGCCGCGGGCAGATCATAAACGCTTCATCTGCCGAATTTCCGATCAGAATTCAGGCCGGTTCCAGGTGTTCGACCACCAGCTGGATATCCCGCGCGCCGCGCCAGTCGTCGGTAGCCAGGCGGTACGCCAGGCGTAGCCGCGAGGGCGGCGGCTGGTCTCGCCATCCGCCGAAATGGATGGCCTTGAGCGGCAGGCGCCGCCCCGGGACCTGCAAGCGCATGCGCAGGTGGCGATCGCCCACCCGCTGCCAGTCCACCAGGTCGAACTCCCCATCAAACAGCGGCTCCGGAAACGCCTGCCCCCATGGGCCACCGTCGCGCAGTGCCTCTGCGTGATAGCGATCGAATTCCGCGGATTCCAACTCGCCGTCACTGTGGATCAGCGACTGCAGCAAGGCTTTGTCCATGCTCGTGGCCACCTGCGCGCAGAACGCCTGCTCGAACCGCTCCAGGCACTCCGCCGGGAGACTCAGGCCGGCTGCCATGGCGTGTCCGCCGAAGCGCTCGATCAGTCCGGGATGCGCCACATCAACGGCTGCCAGGGCGTCGCGCATGTGGAAGCCGGGGATGGATCGGGCGGAGCCGCGGAGCATGGTGCTTCCGGGCTCGGCCGGGGCAAAAGCGATGACCGGCCGGTGCATGCGCTCCTTGAGCTTGGATGCCACCAGGCCCACCACGCCCGGGTGCCACTGCGGATCAAACAGGCAATAGGAAGCCGGCACTTCAGCCCCGTCTCCGCCAATGGAGCAGCTGGCGACTGCCGCCTCCGCTTCCTCCACCATCGTCGCCTGCACGTTGCGACGCTCGGCGTTGATCTGGTCCAGCGTACGGGCCAGTCCGCGTGCCTGGTCCGGGTCATCACACAGCAGGCATTCAATCCCCAGCGCCATGTCGTCCAGCCGGCCGGCGGCATTCAGCCGGGGCGCCACCGCGTAGCCGATATCAGCTGCGCTGAGGGTGCTCGAGTCGCGACCGGACACCTCGATCAGCGCCTGCAGCCCGGCGCTGCCCCGGCTCGCACGCAGCCGGCGCAGGCCGGCAGCCACCAGGGCCCGGTTGGTGGGGTCCAGGGGCACCAGATCAGCAACGGTTCCAACCGCCACCAGGTCCAGCAACACGGTCAGGTCTGGAGCCTGGCTGGCGAACGCGCCACGGGTGCGCAGCAGTGCACGCAGGGCCAGCAGCACATAAAACGCCACTCCTACCCCGGCCAATGCCTTGGCGGGAAAAGCGTCGCCGCTGCGATTCGGATTCACGATTGCATTGGCGTCTGGCAGCTGCTCGCCGGGCAGGTGGTGATCGGTCACCACCACCTGCCAGCCCCGCTGTCGGGCGGCTGCAATTCCCGCATGGCAGGCAATACCGTGGTCGACCGTCAGCAGCAGGTCCGGCTCCAGCGCGGCCACTTCTTCCACCAGCGCTGGCGACAGGCCATAGCCATGGACCTGCCGGTTGGGGACCGCGTGCACCACGTTGCGGGCGCCCATCATGCGCAGGCCGCGTACTGCTACCGCACAGGCGGTTGCGCCATCGGCATCGAAGTCCCCCACCACCAGGATGCGCCGGTCATGGGCAATGGCATCGGCCAGCAGTCCGGTGGCGACCTGGATATCGAGCATCCCGTCCGGTGGCGGCAGGTTGGCAAGGCGCGGCGTGGCCAGCGCAGGATTGGAAATGCCGCGCGCCGAATACACTCGGCGCAGCAGCGGTGGAATGTGATCAGGCCAGCTGCCGCCAGTCTGATAGCTGCGGCGTCGGATGCTGCGAAGCGGCGTCATTGCGCCAAAGATGGCCGTGCGCCGCGCCAGAAGCGCAAGCGCTGGCGACGCCCGAAGCGATAGCCGGTTCCGTCTTCCAGATCCAGCGTCAGCCCGGCGAGCCGGCTGCTGGCGATGGCCTCCAGCGCCGGCATCAGCCAGGCCTCGGCAAACAGGCGCAGGTCACGCAGCGCCCGCAGGTCGACAAGCGTGGCGGGAGAGTCCGGATCGAATGCCGGCGGCAATTCCGCCACCCGTGCGTCTGCAGCCAGGGACAGTGCGTGCAGTTCCTCTTCGGCCGTTACCACCGCAGCGTGTGTTGTTTCCACCTGGTCGGGCAGCACGCCGCCGCCCCAGAACCACAGCGAATTGACCGGCGTCAGGCCACGCTCGGCCCGCTCCGCGTTCACCGGATGGTTGTGCAGGATGATCTGCGCCTCGCTCAGCAGGGCGCGCCAGCGCCTGGGAATGGTCCCCTCGCCGTGCAGATGCTCACCCAGATCGGTGCCCAGCGCCTCGGCCGGCGGCACGGACTCCGGCAAGCTGGCCCCAGCCGGAAGCCGCAGGTACCAGCGCGAAGGATGCGGTGCATCGATCGGACAGCCGGCATCGCCAAATACGGGCCGCAGTGCCTTTACCAACGCAGCGGTGTCACCCGCTGACAGCTGCAGGTCCTGTCCACAGGCCAGCAGCCGGGCACCGTTGATATCGGGCCGGACCCAGGCCGGGTCGGCGCGCAGCCAGGCGGCACCTGCGGCATCGCCGGCATCGGCCTGTCGGCTCAGCGCGGCGATTGGCCAGTGCCGGGGCAGCAGGCTGAAATGGCGAAGCAGCTGCGGGCGACGACCCGCGTCGGCCGGCGGCAGACGATCCGCCCGACCCAGGTGCGCTGCGCCATCCTGGCCCAGCCGCTGGGCGCCGAAGGCTTCAGCGGCGGGCAGCAGGTATGTGACTGCGGGCATCAGGCGTCAGGAGTAGCTGACAGAAACGATGTCGTATTCGAACGTCCCGCCGGGGGTATCGATGCTGACCGAATCACCCTCGAGCTTGCCGATCAGCGCACGCGCCACCGGCGACGAGATCGCGATCAGCCCCTGTTTGATATCCGCTTCCAGGTCACCCACGATCTGATAACGGGTTTCCTTTCCGGACGCCACGTCTTCCAGCTCCACGGTGGCGCCGAACACCACCTTCGAACCCGCTTTCAGCGTGGACACATCAATAATCTGGGAGTGCGACAGCTCGCCCTCCAACTGCTTGATGCGCCCTTCGATGAAGCCCTGCTGCTCGCGGGCAGCGTGGTACTCGGCGTTCTCTTTCAGGTCGCCGTGCGCGCGCGCTTCGGAGATCGCGTTGATCACCTCGGGACGCTTGACGCTCTTGAGTTCCTCAAGCTCGGCGCGCAGTCGCTGTGCGCCCTGGACGGTCAGTGGTGCTCTCATGCCTGTGTCAGTTCCTCATGCAGTTCATGCAGCGCCAGGACTGGCCCCGTTCCGCGGAATTCCAGCGAATGCAACAGGGCCCGGGCGCCGGCAATGGTTGTTGAATAGGTCACCCGCTGCTGCAGGGCCTCACGCCGGATCGAGAACGAGTCGGCGATCGCCTGCTTGCCCTCGGTGGTGTTCACAATGTAGGCGATTTCGCCATTCTTGATCAGGTCGACGATGTGCGGACGGCCTTCCATCACCTTGTTGACCCGCTCGCAGTCGATGCCGTTTTCAGTCAGCCAGCTGGCGGTGCCGCCGGTTGCCACCAAAGCGTAGCCGCGGGCCACCAGGTCACGGGCGACCGGCACCAAGCGCGCCTTGTCCGGATCACGCACCGAGAGGAACACCTTGCCGTCAGCAGGTGGAGTGCGGATGCCGGCGGCTTCCTGCGCACGCGCGAACGCGGCACCGAAGCTGCGGCCTACGCCCATCACCTCACCGGTCGAGCGCATCTCCGGCCCCAGGATCGGATCCACGCCCTGGAACTTGGCAAACGGGAAGATCGCTTCCTTCACCGAGTAGTAGTGCGGCACCACTTCCCGGGTCATGCCCTGCTCGGCCAGGCTGCGCCCGGCCATGCAGCGCGCCGCGATCTTGGCCAGCGGCAGGCCGGTGGCTTTGGACACGAACGGCACCGTACGCGAGGCCCTGGGGTTCACTTCCAGCAGGAAGATCAGGTCCTCGCCGTCGTCATTGGACTGCACCGCAAACTGGGTATTCATCAGCCCGATCACGTTGAGCGCGCGCGCCATTGCGGTGACCTGCTCACGCAGCCGGGCCTGGGTGTCCTCGGACAGCGAATAGGCGGGCAGCGAGCAGGACGAATCCCCGGAGTGCACGCCGGCCTCCTCGATATGCTCCATCACCCCGCCGATCAGCACCTGGCCATCGGCGTCGGCGATCAGATCGATATCCACTTCCACCGCGTTGTCGAGGAAGCGGTCCAGCAGCACGGGCGAATCATTGGAAACCTTCACCGCCTCGCGCATGTATCGCTCAAGGTCCTCGTCGGCATGCACCACTTCCATGGCCCGGCCGCCCAGCACATAGCTCGGACGCACCACCAGCGGATAGCCGATCTCGCGGGCCAGCACCAGCGCTTCTTCCGGACTGCGTGCGGTGCGATTCGGCGGCTGCTTCAGGCCCTGCTGGTCCACCAGCTTCTGGAACCGCTCGCGGTCTTCGGCCAGGTCGATCGACTCGGGCGAGGTGCCGATGATCGGCACCCCGGCCGCCTCCAGCGCCCGCGCCAGCTTCAGCGGGGTCTGCCCGCCGTACTGCACGATCACGCCCTTGGGCTTCTCGACTTCCACGATCTCCAGCACGTCCTCAAGCGTGAGCGGCTCGAAGTACAGGCGGTCGGAGGTGTCGTAGTCGGTGGAGACGGTTTCCGGGTTGCAGTTGACCATGATGGTCTCGAACCCGTCCTCGCGCAGCGCCAGCGCCGCGTGCACGCAGCAGTAGTCGAACTCGATGCCCTGCCCGATCCGGTTCGGTCCGCCGCCCAGCACCATGATCTTGTCGCGATCGGTGGGGTTGGCTTCGCACTCCTCCTCGTAGGTGGAATACATGTAGGCCGTGCTGGTTGCGAACTCGCCGGCGCAGGAATCCACCCGCTTGTACACTGGGCGCACATCGAAGGCACGGCGCAGCGCACGCACCGCCTGCTCGTCACTGCCGGTCAGCTGGGCCAGGCGCGCATCGGAGAAACCCATGCGTTTGAGCGCGCGCAGGCGTGCGGCGTCCAGACCTTCGAGCCCGGCCGAAGCCACCTCCTGCTCGGCGAACACCAGTTCCTGGATCTGGTCCAGGAACCACGGATCCACCCACGACAGGGCGTGCACCTGCTCCACGTCCATGCCGCTGCGGAACGCGTCGGCCAGATAGAAGATCCGCTCCGGGCCGGCGTCTTTCACCTCTCGCCGCAGCGCGGTCAGGCCATCTGCGCTGCCCAGATCCAGATCGGTGGGGTCCAGCCCCACCTTGCCGGTCTCCAGCCCGCGCAGGGCCTTCTGCAGGGATTCCTGGAACGTGCGGCCGATGGCCATCACCTCGCCCACCGACTTCATCTGCGTGGTCAGGCGCGAGTTGGCCTGCGGGAACTTCTCGAATGCGAAACGCGGGATCTTGGTGGCCACGTAGTCGATCGCCGGCTCGAACGAGGCCGGGGTCAGGCCGCCGGTGATGTCGTTCTTCAACTCGTCCAGAGTGAGTCCGACCGCCAGTTTGGCCGCGATCTTGGCGATCGGAAAGCCCGTGGCCTTGGACGCCAGCGCCGAAGAGCGCGACACCCGCGGGTTCATTTCGATCACCACCACCCGGCCGGTGTCGGCGTTGATGCCGAACTGCACGTTGGAGCCGCCGGTGGCCACGCCGATCTTGCGCAGCACCGCGATCGAGGCGTTGCGCAGCCGCTGGTATTCCTTGTCGGTCAGGGTCTGGGCCGGGGCCACGGTGATCGAGTCACCTGTGTGCACGCCCATCGGGTCCAGGTTCTCGATCGAGCACACGATGATGCAGTTGTCCGCGCTGTCGCGAACCACCTCCATCTCGAACTCCTTCCAGCCCAACACCGACTCTTCCACCAGCACCTCGCCGGTGGGCGACAGCTCCAGGCCGCGCTTGATGATCTCTTCGAACTCTTCACGGTTGTAGGCGATCCCGCCGCCGCTGCCGCCGAGAGTGAACGAGGGCCGGATGATGGTGGGATAGCCGACGGTCGCCTGGATCTCCACCGCCTGTTCGAAACTGCGGGCCACTTCCGCCTTGGGGCAGTCCAGCCCGATCTCGCGCATTGCATCGCGGAACAGCTCGCGGTCCTCGGCCATGCGGATGGCATCGCGCGAGGCGCCGATCAGTTCCACGCCATACTTTTCCAGCACGCCGTTGTCGGCCAGGTCCAGGGCGCAGTTCAGCCCGGTCTGCCCGCCCATGGTCGGCAGCAGCGCATCAGGACGCTCCTTGGCAATGATTTTCTCGACCGTCTGCCAGTCGATCGGCTCGATATAGACCGCGTCCGCGGTATCGGGGTCGGTCATGATCGTGGCCGGGTTGGAGTTGACCAGGACAACCCGGTACCCCTCCTCGCGCAGTGCCTTGCAGGCCTGCGCGCCCGAATAATCGAACTCGCAGGCCTGGCCGATGACGATCGGGCCTGCGCCAATGATCAGGATGGTCTTGATGTCGGTGCGCTTGGGCATCTCAGCGGCCCTCCATCATCGCGATGAAGCGGTCAAACAATGGCGCCACGTCGTGTGGTCCCGGGTACGCCTCGGGATGGCCCTGGAACGAAAATGCGGGTGCGTCAGTCAATTCAATGCCCTGGTTGGTGCCATCAAACAGCGAGCGGTGGGTCACGCGCGCATTTGCGGGCAGGCTGGCCTCATCCACTGCAAAGCCGTGATTCTGCGAGGTGATCATCACCCGTCCGGTCGCCAGATCCTGGACGGGGTGGTTGGCGCCGTGATGGCCATTGGCCATTTTCACCGTGCGCCCTCCCACAGCCAGCGCCAGCAGCTGGTGACCAAGGCAGATGCCGAACACCGGCACCTTCTTCCCGATGCATCCACGCACCGCTTCGATCGCGTAGTCGCAGGCCGCCGGATCACCGGGGCCGTTGGACAGGAACACGCCATCCGGCTTCATCGCCAGCACTTCCTCGGCGGGAGTCGTTGCCGGAACCACCGTCACCTCGCAGCCCCGGTCGGCCAGCATGCGCAGGATGCTGCGCTTGATGCCGAAATCCCAGGCCACCACGTGCCGGCGCGTCGCCGGGTTGTTCCAGGTGCCGCTGTCCAGGTCCAGGGTGCCCTCGGCCCAGACGTACTGATCCCGGGTGCTGACTTCCTGGGCAAGGTCCATGCCGGCCAGCCCGGGAAACTTGCGTGCCGCTTCGATCGCACGATCCACGTCTGTCTGCCCGATGGCCCCATCGACCGCCAGAACGGCGCCGTTCTGGGAGCCGCGCTCGCGCAGCAGGCGGGTCAGCCGACGCGTGTCGACGCCGGCGATGGCGACTACCTCGCGCTCGGCCAGCCATTCCGGCAGCGCAATGCGGCTGCGCCAGCTGCTTGGCCGGCGCGGCACGTCGCGGATCACCAGGCCGGAAGCCCAGGCGCGCGGCGCTTCGTCATCTTCATCGGTGCAGCCGGTGCTGCCCACGTGCGGGTAGGTCAGGGTCACGATCTGCCGCGCGTACGACGGATCGGTGAGGATCTCCTGGTAGCCGGTCATGGAAGTGTTGAACACCACTTCGCCCACCGACAGGCCGGGCGCGCCGGCCGAAGTGCCCCTGAAGACGGTCCCGTCTTCGAGCACGAGGATTGCTGATACTGTCAAGGGAATCGCCTACGTCGGGTTGCAGAAATCCGCGGAAGCGAACTGGGTTCGTGTCCGGGCGTGAGGAATCAGGCGAGCGGGAATGATACCGGCGTGCCCGACCCTGCGCCAGTGGAAGAGGCCCTATCCCGCTGCGAAAAAGCTGCCCGGGCAGCAGCCGCGGCTACAGCAGCTCGCGCAGCTGGTGGATCCCCGGCGGCTTTTCGGCGATCCGGCGGGCCGCATGCAGCGCGCCGCGGGCAAAGATGTCCCGGTTCGTGGCCCGGTGGACCAGCTCGATACGTTCCCCGGCGGCGGTCAACAGCACGCTGTGCTCGCCGACCACGTCGCCGGCCCGGATCGACGCATAGCGCGCCTGGGCGCCTCCCTCACCAGCCGCGGCACCCAGGGTCAGGGCCGTTCCCGACGGCGCATCCTGTTTATGCACGTGGTGGACCTCGATGATGTCGCAGTCCCAGCCCGGCAGCAGCTTTGCGGCACGCTCCACCAGCTCATGCAGCACCGCTACCCCGAGGCTGAAGTTGGAAGCCCACAGCACGGGAATGCCGGCCGCGGCCTCTTCCAGGGCGCTCCGCTGCGCGGCTGAAAGGCCGGTGGTTCCGGATACCAGGGGTCGGCCGCGTTTCCGGCACAGCTCAAGAATCGCGTCGAAGGCTGCCGGCAGGCTGAAATCAACCGCGACATCGAATTCCGGAACGTTGCCCAGTTCGGCAGCTGTAAACCAGGGCACGCCATCCACCACCCGCTGCTGCACCCGGGTGGAGACGGCGGCCACCACCTGGCAGCCATCCTGTTCCCGGCACAGGCGCAGCAGCGCCTGCCCCATGCGTCCGGAGGCACCGTGGATAAGCAGACGGACAGGATGGTTCATGGCGCCAATTCTAGCCGTCGGAAGCCAGCCATGAGGCGCAGAACGATGCCAGCGCCGCGACTGCATCCGCCAGAGCGCGCCCTCAGCTGGTCATCCGCTCCCAGAATCCCTTGACGCCATCAACGAAGGTGCTGGATCGGGGCGAGTGCCGGCGGGCATTTTCGCCGACGAAAGTAGCTTCGAACTTGTCCAGCAGCTCCCGCTGTTCAGCGGTGAGGTTGATCGGTGTTTCCACCACCACCTTGCAGAACAGATCGCCGGGATGGCGGCTGCGCACCGAGGTCACGCCCTTGCCGCGCAGACGGAATACCTTGCCGGTCTGGGTTTCAGTGGGAATCCGGATCTCGGCCTCGCCGCCCAGGGTGGGCACGCGCACGCTGGCGCCCAGCGCTGCCTGGGAGAAGCGGATCGGGACCTCGCAGTGCAGGTCATCGCCATCGCGCTCGAAAATGTCGTGCGGACGCACCCGCACTTCCACGTACAGGTCACCAGGCGCAGACCCCGCAGGGCCTGCTTCGCCTTCGCCAGCCAGGCGGATGCGGTCACCGGTGTCGACGCCGGCCGGAATTTTCACCGACAGGATTTTTTCTTCCTCCACCCGTCCCACGCCGCGGCAGGTGCCGCAGGGGTTGCTGATCACCTGACCGCGTCCAGCGCAATGTGGACAGGCCTGCTGCATGGTGAAGATGCCGCGCTGCATGCGCACCTGCCCGCGCCCGTGACAGGTCGAACAGGTTTCCTGCTTGCCGTCCTCGGAGCCGGAACCGTCACAGTCACCGCAGCCGGCCAGGGTCTGGAGTTCGATCTTGCGCTCCACGCCGGCAACGGCTTCTTCCAGATCCAGCTCCAACATGTAGCCCATGTCGGCGCCGCGCCGCGGCCGGCCTCGTCCACCCCCGAAAATGTCGCCGAAGATGTCGCCGAAGATGTCGCCCATGTCGGCACCGCCGAAGCCCGGGCCTGCGTTGCCGCCGCCCATGCCGTGCTCGAACGCGGCATGCCCGTGCTGGTCGTACATGCGGCGCTTGCCGCCGTCCGACAGCACCTCATAGGCCTCCTTGCACTCCTTGAACCGCGCTTCCGCGTCTGCATCGTCGGGGTTGCGGTCAGGGTGGTACTTCATCGCGCTGCGGCGATAGGCCTTCTTCAGCTCGTCCTCGGTGGCGCTGCGGGAGACGCCAAGGACTTCGTAATAGTCGCGTTTGCTCATCAATCAGGTCCGTGTTGCCAGGCGGACCAGGTGATCCGTGGTCCACAAGCGCAACGGGAACCGGGAAGCACAGCCTCCACGGTTCCCGCCGCAAGGTAGGGGTGTGCGGGACTTACTTCTTCTCTTCGTCCTTCACTTCGGTGAACTCGGCGTCGACCACGTCGTCCGCCGGTGCTTCACCGCCCTGCCCTTCAGGGCCCGCCTCGCCAGCCTGACCGGCGGCGGCAGCCGCGGCGAACAGCGCCTGCGCGGCTTCCTCCAGCGCCTTGGTCTTGCCTTCGATCTGGGCCTTGTCGTCGCCCTTCATCGCGGTCTCGACATCGGCCAATGCCGACTCCACCTGGCCGATCACCTCACCAGGCACCTTGTCGCCGCTGTCCTTGATCGCGGTGCGGGTGGTGTGCACCAGCGCATCGGCCTGGTTGCGAGCCTGCACCAGCTCCTGGAACTTCTTGTCGTCTTCGCGATGCGCTTCCGCATCTTCCACCATCCGCTGGATTTCCTCGTCCGACAGACCCGAGCCGGCCTTGATCTCGACCTTCTGCTCCTTGCCGGTCTTCTTGTCCTTGGCGGTGACGTGGACGATGCCGTTGGCGTCGATGTCGAATGACACCTCCACCTGCGGCATACCGCGCGGCGACGGCTCGATACCAGCCAGGTCGAAACGGGCCAGCGACTTGTTGTAGGCGGCCTGCTCGCGCTCACCCTGCAGCACGTGCACCGTCACCGCAGACTGGTTGTCCTCGGCGGTGGAGAAGGTCTGCGAGGCCTTGGTCGGCACGGTGGTGTTCTTTTCGATGATCTTGGTGAACACGCCGCCCAGGGTTTCAATTCCCAGACTCAGCGGGGTCACGTCCAGCAGCAGCACGTCCTTGACGTCGCCGGCCAGCACGCCGCCCTGCACCGCGGCACCCACGGCCACGGCCTCGTCCGGGTTCACGTCCTTGCGCGGCTCCTTGCCGAAGAACTCGGCCACGGCCTGCTGCACCTTCGGCATGCGGGTCTGGCCACCGACCAGGATCACTTCGCTGATCTCGCTCGCCCGCAGGCCGGCGTCATTGAGCGCCACGCGGCACGGCTCGATCGACTTCTTCACCAGGTCTTCCACCAGCGCCTCGAGCTTGGCGCGGGTGAGCTTGATGTTCAGGTGCTTGGGGCCCGAAGCGTCAGCGGTGACGTACGGCAGGTTCACCTCGGTCTGCTGCGCGGTGGACAGCTCGATCTTGGCGCGCTCGGCAGCGTCCTTCAGGCGCTGCAGGGCCAGCGGATCCTTGCGCAGGTCGATGCCCTGGTCCTTCTGGAACTCCTCGACCAGGTAATCGATGATCCGGGCGTCGAAGTCCTCACCACCCAGGAAGGTGTCGCCGTTGGTGGCCAGCACTTCGAACTGCTTCTCACCGTCGATCTCGGCGATCTCGATGATCGAAACGTCGAATGTGCCGCCGCCGAGGTCGTATACGGCGATCTTGCGGTCGCCGCCGTCCTTGTCCAAACCATAGGCCAGCGCTGCCGCGGTGGGCTCGTTGATGATGCGCTTGACGTCCAGGCCCGCAATGCGGCCAGCGTCCTTGGTCGCCTGCCGCTGTGAGTCGTTGAAGTAGGCCGGCACGGTGATCACCGCTTCGGTGACCTTCTCGCCCAGGTAGTCCTCGGCGGTCTTCTTCATCTTTTCCAGGGTGCGCGCGGAGATTTCCTGCGCCGACAGCTTCTTGCCATCGCTGGTCTCGACCCAGGCATCGCCGTTGTCATGCTCGACGATCTTGTAGGGCACCAGGCCGATGTCCTTCTGGACCTCGGCGTCCTTGAACTTGCGCCCGATCAGGCGCTTGACCGCGTAGAAGGTGTTGTGCGGGTTGGTGACGGCTTGCCGCTTGGCCGAGGCGCCCACCAGTACCTCGCCGTCCTTGCTGTAGGCGACGATGGAAGGCGTGGTGCGGTCGCCCTCGCTGTTCTCGATGACCTTGGCCTTGCCGCCTTCCATGATCGCCACGCACGAGTTGGTCGTGCCCAGGTCGATGCCGATGATTTTTGCCATGAATGGTTCCCTCTGGATCCTGAATTCTTAACTGGAGTGGGGCGGCAAGGCCGCCGATGGGTTTTATCTGGGGGCGGCTGGCCGGGCTTCAAGTCCGGAGCCGGCTTTGGCAGGGCTTTTCTCCCCGCGAAACCGGCTTATGACGGCGCCACGACCACCATCGCCGGGCGCAGCAGGCGCTCGTTGAGCACGTAGCCCTTCTGGAACAGCTGGACCACCGCGCCGGGCGGGATCCCTGCCACCGCAGCCATGCTCATGGCCTGGTGGTGCTCCGGGTCAAACGCATCCCCGGGGGCCGGGGCCACCTCGGTCAGGCCGAAGCTGGCAGTCACCTTGCCGAGCTGACGCAGGGTCAGCTCCACGCCCGCACGCAGCGGATCGTCTTCCGTCGCGCTGGCCAGGCCGGCCTCCAGGCTGTCGAAGACCTGCAGCATGTCGGCGAGCAGTCGCTCGTTGGCGAAGCGGCGGGCGGATTCGACCTCCCGCGCCATGCGCTTGCGCTGGTTTTCCAGGTCGGCGCGCTCCAGCAGCGTCTGGGCTTGCAGCTGCTCCAGCTCGGCCTTCAGCAGTTCCACCTGTTCCTGCAGGGACGCGGTCTGCTCCCCGTCCTGCACCCCGCTGCTCTGCACCCGGGTGCCCTCACCCGGGCCGTGCCGGGTGTCCTTGTCCTGTTCGGATTCGTGGTTCATTTCTGGTCCCGTGGCGGTCGTTCTGCCGCCGTTGGCGGAGCAATGGGGTCCGCGTACGGGGGATTCAAGGCCCAGTCAGTCGCCCCGGGCTCTTTCCAGCGCGGCGCCCAGCGCTCCAGCCGTGGCCTGCACCACCGGGATTACCCGGTCATAGGCCATCCGGGTCGGGCCGATCGCACCCAGGACGCCAAGCACCTGTCCGCCGGCGCCGTAGCTGGCGGTCACCAGCGACACTCCTTCCAGCGGTGCAAGCCCGGTTTCCTCGCCAATGAAGATGCCGAGGCCTGGGGCCTTGGCGGTCCGCTCGAGCAGCTGAAGGATCTCGCGCTTGCTGGAGAAGGCCTCGAACAGCTCCCTCAGCCGTTCAAGGTCGGACAGGTCCTGCAGACCGATGAGACGACTCTGCCCGCTCACCACCATGTCCTCGTCGTCGCCGCTGAGCGCCTGTTCGGCCAGCTCCACGGTCTGGGCCAGCAGCGCCTCCATTTCGCTCCGGGCTGTCCTCATATCGCGCACCAGGGCAGCGCGGATATCGGCCAGTGACATCCCCGCGAAGTTGGCATTGAGGTAATTGGCCACGCGCTCCAGCTCGCCGGGCTCCCAGTTGCGCCGGGTCTGGATCAACCGGTTCTGCACTTCATGATCGGCAAAGACCAGGATCGCCATCACCCGCTGCGCGTCCACCGGCACGAAGTCGATGTGGCGGAACGCGAAGCGCTCGCGTCGTGGCACGCTCACTACACCCACGAAGCGGGTCATGGCGGAGACCAGTTCCGATGCGCTGTCCAGCAGTGTTTGCGTCCCCGCGCCCGTGGCAAGCCCAGTGCGCAGCCTGGCCTGCTCCGCTTCCGGCAGCGGCTTGAGCTGCAGCAGTGAATCGACGAAAACCCGATACCCCTGCGCCGTGGGCACGCGCCCGGCGGAGGTATGCGGGGCGGTCAGGAAACCGGCCTCCTCAAGGTCGGCCAGGATATTGCGGATGGTCGCCGGACTGACTTCCAGCCCCGAGTGACGCGACAGGGTCTGCGACCCCACCGGCTCGCCGTCGCGGATATGGCGTGCGATCAGGGTGCGCAGCAGCTGCCGCGCGCGCGGGTCGAGATCATGTCCGGAGGCGGCTTCATTGCGAGGGCTCATGTCGCCAAGATATACCGTCCTGCCTGAGCCGGCGCAGCCAGGTCCGGATACCAGCCCTCAGTCCGGCAATCGCAGCCACTGCGACCGGGTACCGCGATCCTGTGTACACCGGGCTTGGCCGCGGGGCGCCCCGCACTGCACAATCATGCCGACATGCTGACCCATCTCTCCATCCGTGATTTCGCCGTTGCCAGCGCTACCGAAATGGAATTCGGGCCTGGGCTGACGGTCATTTCCGGCGAAACCGGCGCCGGCAAGTCCCTTCTGGTCGATGCGCTCGGTTTCCTGTCGGGGCTGCGCGCGGACAGCGGCATGGTCCGGCACGGCGCCCCCCGCGCCGAGCTGAGTGCAGGCTTTGAGCTGGCCGATGCGCCGGGCGCGGAGGCCTGGCTCCAGGAGCACGAATTCGACGACGGCGGCGCCTGCCAGCTGCGCCGCACGCTGCGTGCGGACGGCGGATCGCGCGCCTGGATCAACGGCCGCCCCGCAACCCTCTCGCAGCTGGGCGAACTGGCCTCGCACCTGGTCGAGATCCACGGCCAGCACGAGCACCAGGCCCTGCTCTCGCGCGGCAGCCAGATGGCCCTGCTTGATGCCTACGGGCCCCATGCCGGACCGCTGAAGGAAGTAGCCCACGCCGCACGCGCGTGGTCGACGCTGGAACGCGAGCGCGAGCAGCTCTCGGGCGCCGGTGACCCGGGCGAGCGCCAGGACTGGCTGCGCCACCAGATCAAGGAACTCCAGGCCGAGGCCCTGGAGGCCGATGCCATCGACGACCTGCAGGCCAGCCATCGCCGCCTTGCGCACGCATCCGAGCTGATCGAGGCCTGCGACACCGCCCTCGGCCGGATCAGCGACGATGACGCCGTCACCGGGCAGCTGCAGCAGGCCCGCGCCGAGCTGGCCCGGGTGCAACAGCACGAACCCCGCCTGGCGGAAGTGGACGCCATGCTCGATTCGGCCGCCATCCAGCTGGATGAAGCAGCCGTCCAGCTGCAGATACTGCGCGACGACCTGGACGTGGACCCGGACAGCTACCGCGAACTCGAGCAGCGCTTGGGCCGCCTGCACGACCTTGCCCGCAAGCACCGGGTCACCCCCGATGCCCTGGCCGCCACCCGTGATGCATTCCTTGCCGAACTGGACGCACTGGACCACGCCGGTGAGCGCCTGCAGGTGCTGGACCAGGAGATCCAGGCCGCGGCGGACCGCTGGCGCAAGGCGGCCGCAACGCTGGGCCGGGCCCGGGCCGACGCGGCCAAGGCGCTCGCCCGCGATACCACCGCCCTGATCAGCGAGCTGGGCATGGGCGGCGGACGCTTTGAAATCGCGCTTGAGCCGCAGCCCACCGACCGCCCGGACCCGCAGGGCGCCGAACGCGTCGAATTCCTGGTATCGGCGAACGCCGGCCAACCGCCCCGGCCGCTGCGCCGGGTGGCCTCCGGCGGCGAACTGTCGCGGATTTCACTGGCCATCGAAGTCGCGGCGCTGGGCCTGGACGCGGTGCCGACCATGGTCTTTGACGAAGTGGATTCGGGCATCGGCGGCGCGGTAGCCGGCATCGTCGGCCAGAAGCTGCGCGCCCTGGGCCGCAGCCGCCAGGTCCTGTGCGTGACCCACCTGCCGCAGGTGGCAGCCCAGGGCCACGCCCATTACCTGGTCAGCAAGTCGGAAAGCGAGGGCAGCACCGAAAGCGAGGCGCGCCTGCTGGACGACAAGCTGCGCCAGGAAGAGCTCGCCAGGATGCTGGGCGGCGTGGAAGTGAGCCGTGAGGCCCGCGCCGCCGCCAGGCGGCTACTCGCCGACGTGGATTGACCCCGCCGGCTACTTCAGGCTGCTACTTCCGCCGGCGTACGTACAGGACCAGGGAATGGTCCTCCAGCACGTAGCCGTAACGCTCGGCGATCTCGTGCTGCAGGCGTTCGATCTCCTCGCTTTCAAACTCGATGATCTTGCCGGTGTCCATGTCGACCATGTGGTCGTGATGACCACCGCGGTCAAGCTCATATACCGCGTGCCCACCTTCGAAATTGTGTTTGAGCACCAGGCCGGCAGCCTCGAACTGGGTCAGCACCCGGTATACCGTGGCCAGCCCGATCTCGTCCCCATCCTCCAGCAGCTGGCGATAGATTTCCTCGGCGTTGAGGTGGTGATGCGGGGTGTTGTGCTCAAGCACCTGAAGGATCCGCATGCGCGGATGGGTCACCTTCAACCCTGCCTTGCGCAGCTCCAGAGATTCCATCAATTCCTCCATCCAGAACAGTCGTGCGCGGATTGATCACGCGCTGAATGCCTGCTGCAGGGCAAGGTCGCAGCAGGCCGGGTGAGTGTATCATCGGCGGATTCCAGACTTCCCGCTTGCCGCATGCGAAAGCTCATTGTTCCCGTCCTCGCCGCCCTGCTCGTCACCGGCTGCGGTCTCACTTACCGCCAACCCATCTATCAGGGCAGCCTGCTGGACGAAGCCGCGGTTGAACAGCTGGAGCCCGGCATGGGCAAACAGCAGGTCATGATGCTGCTGGGCACGCCCTCCATCGCTGACCCGTTCCACCAGGATCGCTGGGATTACACCGCCAGCCAGCGTACCGGCCGGCGTGGCGATACCGAGATCAAGAACCTGACCGTGTGGTTCGAGAACAACGCCGTGGCGCGCTGGGAAGGCGAGCACTTTCCCGAACGTGACGCCGAACTGGTGCAGGAATTGCGCCGTTCGTTTGGCCACAACCTGCCGCGCGAGCGCAAACGCCGCTGATCCGCCGGCCATCGCGGCCGGGGTTCTCTAATCCCCTGCTTGGCGCGCCTGGCGCTCCCGGGTCCGGGCCGCGCGCAGGCGCCGCGCTTCCTTGGGGTCCAGCTGCAGGGGACGCAGCAGCTCCAGCCGGTCACCGTCACGCAGGGGCGCATCGGCCGCCACCGGCTCGCCATACACGGCATGGCCGTCGATTCCTTCCAATGGCAGGCCCGAAGCGGCCGCCGCCTCCGCCGCGGTAGCACCAATGGGCAGCGCCAGCTTCACCGAGCGGCTTTCCCGCGGCAGCGCCAGCACCACCTCCACCTGGATCACTCCGTTTCCCCGGCCTGTCCGGCCACGCGGATGAAGTCGTCCACCATCCGGTCGGCCAGTTTCTGCAGGCCGAAGGTCAATGGCGCCAGCAGCAACCGCGACTGCGGCTCGAAATCCAGCGTCAGTTCCACCCGACAGGCCGACTCGTCCAGCGCATGGAAGCGCCAGCGACCTTCCAGCCGCCGGAATGGACCGTCGCGCAGCTGCATGTTGATCCGGTGGGGCCGTTCCAGCGTGTTCTCGGTGGTGAACCAGGTGCGGAACGAGCCGAGCCCCAGCTCCAGCTTGGCCACCATGCGGTCTTCGCCACGCTCGATCACCCGCGCATCCTCACACCAGGAAAACCGGCGCGGATAGGCTTCCACGTCGTTGACCAGGGTGAACATCCGCGTGGCGGAGTGTTCCACCAGGGCGCTGCGTTGGATCTTCGGCATGTACGATTCCGGGGCTGATTCGACCGCAGGCATGTCATTGCACGCCCGCATCGGAGACAATTGGCCGCATGGGCAAGAAAGCAGTCAAGGATAAGGCAAAAGGCGGTGGCACCATTGCGCTCAACAAGCGCGCTCGCCACGACTACCATCTTGAGGAGCGCGTCGAGGCAGGACTCGCGCTGCAGGGTTGGGAGCTGAAATCGATCCGCGCCGGACGCGCCAACATCACCGAGTCGTATGCGGTGATCCGCAATGGCGAGCTGTTCCTGTTCGGTGCCCAGCTGACCCCGCTGATCTCGGCATCCAGCCACGTCGTCGCCGATCCCATGCGCACCCGCAAGCTGCTGCTGCACCGACGTGAGATCGACCAGCTCATCGGCCAGGTTGAGCGCGATGGCTACACCCTTGTCCCGACTGCCCTGTACTGGAAAGGGAACAAGGTCAAGGCCGAGCTGGCCCTGGCCCTGGGCAAGCAGAAGCACGACAAGCGCGACGCCGAGCGCGACCGCGACTGGGGTCGCGAGAAGCAACGCCTGCTACGCCGCCACAACCGCGACGCCTGATTTTCTGCGCTCAGACGCTGGCCGTCTGGCTGGTGAACCCCTGCTGCACAGTATTGGCCCGGACCTTGTTTACCGGGCGCCTGCCCCTATACTGATGCGTGTCAACGTGAACGTTTTTCCCGGGGGTGCATTGGCTTCGACGGGGGATGCGAAATCACTTGGTGCATGCCGAGGGGGCAGCTTTCCTCGTAAATCCAGCAGCAAACTTCTAGTTGCCAACGACGACAACTACGCTCTCGCCGCTTAAGGCGTAAGCCCCGAACCCACTTGTGCCTGTGCTCGTGGATGTAGGGTCATTATCACGGGAACCAGCCGCGGAGGTTGCCTGTCTTCCGCGGTTGAACTGACAGGCTGGTTCCCTGATGCGCTTTGCACGTCGTGCTGTCAGGGAACAAGATCCAACGGCGAGCTAAGCATGTAGTACCGGGGATGGAGTACCTTCGGACGGCGGTTCGATTCCGCCCACCTCCACCAATAACCTGAGCAATCAGCGAAAAGGCCACCTTCAAGGTGGCCTTTTTCGTTTCCAGCGGTGGGGGGTTGGCCCAACCTCCGCCACAAATGAACAGGGCTGCATCGCAGCAGCCCTGTCTTTTACCGGCGTGACAGCGGGGAATCAGCCCTGGATCGGCACCAGAGTGATTTCCACGCGGCGGTTCTGCGCGCGTCCAGCATCGGTGCTGTTGTCGGCGATCGGCCGGGTCAGGCCCGCGCCAACGGTGATCATCCGCTGCTGGTTCACGCCCTGCGCGGCCATGTAGTTGGCGACGGCCTGGGCACGACGCTCGGACAGCTGCTGGTTGTAGGCCGCAGCGCCGACGTTGTCGGTGTGACCGGCTACCTCGATGATGGTCTGGTCATACTCGCGCAGCGTGCCGGCCAGATTGTTCAGCACCGGATAAAACTGCGACTGCACCGCGGAACTGTCAAAGCCGAAGGTGATCGCGCCAGGCATGTTCAGCGTGATGTTGTCGCCATCACGGTGAACGTCCACCCCGGTACCAGCCATCTGGCGGCGCAGCTCGGCTTCCTGGCGGTCCTGGTAGACGCCAACCGCGCCACCGGCCAGCGCACCTGCGCCGGCGCCGATCATGGCGTGCTGGCGGCGCTCGGTGGCATCCGAACCGCTGAGCAGGCCGGCAACCGCGCCAATCCCTGCGCCTACGAGGGCCCCGGTGCGGGTGCGATTGGGATCGTTGGGGTCTGCACTCTGGCCGGTATAGGTGGCACAGCCGCCCAGCATCAGGACTCCCGCCAGCGCCGCGCTCAGGCCTGCAGTTGCGAGTTTGCTCATTATCTTGCTCCTTGGGAAAGTGGTTCTCGAGATGCGGTGACACTGCTACCGCAGGTCCACGGGCAACCCGATGCGCAAATGCTACCCAGTAGGCCGTGCCCGTCGGGTGACAGGACCGGCTGTGGTCCGCTCGCATTCAGCTTGCTGTACGCCTCCGTTCAGGATTCGAAGCTGCCGACCGCATCGTGGGCGAGATTGTCGAAGCGGGTGTATTCACCGAAGAACTTCAGCTTGAACGACCCGGTGGGCCCGTTTCGCTGCTTGCCGATGATGATCTCGGCCAGCCCCTTGTCGGGCGAATTTTCCTTGTTGTAGTACTCGTCGCGGTAAATGAAGATGATGATGTCCGCGTCCTGCTCGATCGCTCCTGACTCACGCAGGTCGGCCATGATCGGGCGCTTGTCGGTTCGCGACTCCAATCCGCGGTTGAGCTGGGACAGAGCAATCACCGGCAGGTTCAGCTCCTTGGCCAGGGCTTTGAGCGAGCGCGAGATCTCGGAGATCTCGGTGGCCCGGTTCTCATTGTTGCCCGGCACCGCCATCAGCTGCAGGTAGTCGATCACGATCAGGCCCAGGTCGTGTTCGCGCTTGAGGCGCCGCGCCTTGGCACGCAACACATCGGGCGACAGCGCCGGGGTGTCGTCGATGAAGATCTTAGACTCCTTGAGCATGCGGATCGCGCTCGTCACCCGGCTCCAGTCCTCGTCCTCAAGCTGGCCGGTCCGCAGCCGCGTGGCATTGACCCTGCCGTTGGAGGAAATCAGACGCAGGGCGAGCTGGCTGGCGGACATCTCCATCGAGAACACCGCCACCGCCTTCTTGGTCTTCAGCGCCGCGTACTCGGCGATGTTCAGCGCCAGGGTGGTCTTGCCCATGGCCGGCCGGGCCGCAAGGATCAACAGGTCGGTCGGCTGCAGGCCGGCGGTCATCTCGTCGAACTCGTCGTAGCCGGTAGGCAGCCCGGTGATCCCCTCGCCGCTGGCGAAGCGGGTCTGCAGGATATCGAAGGCTTCGGCCATGGCCTTGTTGACCGGGGTGAAGTCCGCACGGCCCCGCGCGCCGGCTTCGGCGATGGCGAACACCTGCTGCTCGGCCTTGGCCAGGATCTCATCACTCTCCCGCCCTTCGGGCTGGAAGCCGTCGTTGACGATGCCCGTCCCCACCTCGATCAGCTGTCGCAGCACCGCCTTGTCGCGGACGATTTCGGCGTAGGCCTTGATGTTGGCGGCCGAGGCGGTGGTATTGGCCAGCTCCACCAGATAGGCCCCACCGGCCACCTCCCCCGACAGCCCCTGGGAATCGAACCATTCGCCAAGGGTGACGGCATCGAATGGCCGGTCGCGCTCAGCCAGCTCGCGGATTGCCCGGTAGATCAGCCGATGGTCGCGGCGGTAGAAATCCTCCACCACCAGCAGGTCCACGACCCGGTCGAAGGCGTCGGGCGCCAGCATCAGCCCGCCCAGCACCGCCTGCTCGGCCTCGATCGACTGTGGCGGCACGCGCAGCTGGTCGATGCGGCCCTCGCCGCGCGGTTCATGGGAAAAGGACTGACGCTCTGGACGGACGGGCATGTGCGATGAAACTCCTCGGAATAAGCAGTCACCCGGGCCGGGGCGGCTGCATGTCAGTCATCGTAGGGCTTCATCCTGTGGATCCGCTACGGGACAAGCTGTGGATAAGTCCGGATTCGCGCCATTTCCGGGTCGCGCATGCTGCGATCGGCCACGCGACCGCGCCCCACAAAAAAAACGGGCGCCCTGCAGGGCGCCCGTTTGATCAACTGCGCCGGGGCAGTTAATCAGACAGCCGAGTCGGACTCGATCACCACCTTGATGGTGGTCTCGACGTCGGCGTGCAGATGCACCACCACCTCGTTCTCGCCGGTCTGGCGGAACGGGCCTTCACCCATCACCACCTCGGACTTCTCGAACTCGACCCCGAGCTGGGCGGTCAGGGCGTCGGCGATATCGCGCGGGCCGATCGAACCATACAGCTTGCCTTCCGGCGAAGCGTTGGCGCGGATGGACAGGGTCACATCCTCCAGCTTTACCAGGCGGGCGGCCGCCTCTTCGTGGGTGGTCTTGGCCTTGGCTTCGTACTCGGCACGCCTGGTTTCGAAATCGGCCAGGTTCTCGGCGGTTGCCGGCACGGCCTTGCCCTGCGGGACCAGGTAGTTGCGGCCGTAGCCCGGCTTCACGGAGACCTTGTCGCCAAGGTCGCCGAGCTTGGCGATTTTCTGCAGAAGAATGACTTGCATTGAATTGCTCCCAATTCGTTAGCGACGCGGAAGCCGCGCCGCAACGGGTTCGCTGTCCGAAGGGACTCGATCAGACGTTGTGGTTGTCGGTGTACGGAATCAGGGCCAGGTAGCGTGCGCGCTTGACCGCGGTGGCCAGCTGGCGCTGGTAGCGCGACTTGGTGCCGGTGATCCGGGCCGGGACGATCTTGCCGGTCTCGGTGATGTTCTGGCGCAGGGTGTTGAGATCCTTGTAATCGATCTCGACCACGCCCTCGGCGGTGAACTTGCAGAACTTGCGGCGGCGGAAGAACTTGGACATGTGTGTGCTCCTCAGGCGGCGTTGTCGTCGGATTTGTCGTCGGCGTTCTTGTCGCCGTCTTCATCCGCATCATCAGATTTGGTGTCGGTCTCGGCGTCGTCGTCACGGCGGCGGCGTTCGCCGCGCTCCGGTCGGTCGCTGCCACGATCGCCCTTGTCGTCCTTGTTCTTCATGATCAGCGACTGCTCGGTGACCGCCTCTTCGCGGCGGATCACCATGTGGCGCAGGATCGCATCATTGAAACGGAAGGTCTCAACCAGTTCGTCAAGCACGGCCTGGCCGCATTCCACGTTGATCAGCACGTAGTGGGCCTTGACCAGGTTGTCGACCGGATAGGCCAGCTGACGGCGGCCCCAATCTTCCAGACGATGGATCTTGCCTTCACCGCCCTCGATGAGGGTGGTGTAGCGCTCGATCATCGCCGGCACCTGCTCGCTCTGGTCCGGGTGGACCAGGAACACGATTTCATAGTGACGCATGCGTTTTTCCTTTCGGTTATCGGCCCCGGGCGCAGCCCGACAGGCCAGACAGCCCCCCGACGTCCGGTGTGGACGCGGTGGAGCAAGCACTCACCCCGGGCCAATGCCAGGGCAAGCCGCACATTATGACGGATTACCGGGCCGAATTACTACCCGTCCGGATGAAGGAAACGATTGGCCTTCAGGCCACGCGTTCAGCGTCCGTGGTGAAGCTCTCACCGCAGCCGCATGCGCCGGCGGATTTGGGGTTCTCGAAGGTGAACTGCTCGTTCAACCCCTGGCGGGAGAAATCGATACGGGTGCCGGCCACCAGCGGGAAGCTGTCGGCATCGATGTAGATGCGCACGCCGTCCTGCTCGCTGACCTGGTCGCCGTCGCGCTGCTCATGGGCAAGGTCAACCACGTAGCCCCAGCCGGAGCAGCCGGTCCGCTCCACCCCGAAGCGCATGCCCAAGGCAGCAGGGTTGGAGGCGAGGAAACGCTGGACGCGGTCCAGGGCGGCGGGAGAAAGCTTGATCGTCATGGCTCGATTCTACCTTTTCGGGCTCCGGTACACTTGCCCCCTTGTTCATCTGTTCATCAAATCCGGAATTCAAGGCATGACGACGGTCAGCGTGGCGCAGGCGCTTGCGGGCAGGATCCCCGAGGGCGGTGAGGTGACGGTTCGCGGCTGGGTGCGCACCCGGCGCGACTCCAAGGCGGGTCTGAGCTTCATCAATATCAGTGACGGCTCGTGCTTTGCCACGATCCAGGTGGTGGCCCCGCAGTCACTGCCCAATTACGACTCGGACGTGCGGCGACTGAGCGCCGGATGCTCGGTGATCGCGCGCGGCACGCTGGTGCCTTCGCAGGGCAAGGGCCAGAGCTTCGAGATCCAGGCCGAAGCGGTGGAAGTGGTCGGCTGGGTGGACGATCCGGAGACCTATCCGATCCAGCCCAAGGCCCATTCGCTGGAATTCCTGCGCGAGGTCGCCCACCTGCGCCCGCGCACCAACCTGTTCGGCGCGGTGACCCGGATCCGCCACTGCCTGGCCCAGGCCGCGCACCGGTATTTCCACGAAAACGGCTACTACTGGGTCAACACGCCGATCATCACCACCTCGGATGCCGAGGGCGCCGGGCAGATGTTCCGGGTCTCCACCCTGGATATGGCCAACCTGCCGATGGGCAAGGATGGCAAGGTGGATTTCTCCCGGGACTTCTTCGGCCAGGAAACCTTCCTCACCGTATCCGGCCAGCTCAACGTCGAAGCCTTCGCGCTGGCGATGAGCAAGGTCTACACCTTCGGCCCCACCTTCCGCGCTGAGCACAGCCATACCACCCGCCACCTGGCCGAGTTCTGGATGATCGAGCCGGAGATCGCCTTCGCCGACCTGGCCGAGATCGCGCGGGTGTCGGAGGAGTTCCTCAAGTACCTGTTCCGCGCCGTGCTCGACGAGCGCGGCGACGACATGGCTTTCATCGCCGAACGGGTGCAGAAGGATGCGGTGAGCCGCCTGGAGGGCTTCGTCAATGCGCCGTTTGAGCGGATCGAGTACGACGAGGCGATCGAACTGCTGCGTGATTCGGGCCACAAGTTCGACTTCCCGGTGGAATGGGGCCTGGACCTGCAGACCGAGCACGAGCGCTGGTTGACCGAGGTCCACGTGGGCCGCCCGGTGGTGGTGACCAACTACCCGGAGCAGATCAAGGCCTTCTACATGCGCCTGAACGACGATGGCCGCACCGTCGCCGCCATGGACGTGCTGGCGCCGGGCATCGGCGAAATCATCGGCGGCAGCCAGCGCGAGGAGCGGCTGGACATGCTGGATGCGCGCATGGATCAGATGGGCCTGGATCGCGAGCACTATGACTGGTACCGCGATTTCCGCCGCTACGGCACGGTCCCGCATGCCGGCTTCGGCCTCGGTTTCGAGCGGCTGGTGGTGTACGTGTGCGGCCTGTCCAACATCCGCGATGCCATCCCCTACCCCCGCGCGCCCGGTCACGCCGAATTCTGACCGGACGCCTCCGGAGTACGGATCCCGATGCCCCTGTTCCTCGCCCTCTGCTTTCTCGGTGTCACGATCGGCGGCCTTACCGCCTTCGTGATCTTCTGGCCGCTGTCACTGGTGCACTTGCGCGACCGTCATCCGGCGCTGCGCGAGCAACTGGGCGAAGGCGCCTTCCTCAAACCCTCGGCGCTGCGCTGGCTGCTGTCCGGTGAATACCGGCAGTCGCCGGATCGCAGCTTCACCGGCCTGGCCACGCCCGCTCGCATCGCATTGTTTACGACGCTGTTCGGGATCGCCTCGACCGCCGTTTCCCTGTTCTGGGCCCTGGCATGATCATCCCGCGCGACCCTGCTTCTCCTTCCTACACCGAGTGGTGGCTGGCCACCCTGGGCCGCACCGTGGTCTGGGCGCGGCTGCGCGTGCGCGATGCCGGCACCGCCGAGGTCTTCGACAGCGACGGCAACACCCTTGCCTATGACAGCGAAGACACCGCCCGCGCTGCGTTGATGGACGCCGAATTCGTAGGCTGGGACGGCCTGGACGAAGACGACGCGCTGGTGCGCGGCTTCAGCCTGTCCGAACTGGCGCCGCCCCAGGGCGAGACCGATGAGGCCCTGCGTCCGAAGATGATCCACAAGCTCGGCGCCCGCGCCTGATGACTTTTCCGCATTGCACAGGAGCCACCCCATGGACCTGAATCTCTCCGGCCGCCACGCCCTGGTCTGCGGTGCTTCGGAAGGCATCGGCCGGGCCACGGCCGAGGAACTGGCCGAGCTCGGCGCCACCGTCACCGTGCTGTCGCGGCGCGAAGGCGTCCTGCGCGAAGTGGTTTCCGGACTTGCCGGTGGTGCCGATCGCGGCCACGCCGTGGCGGTGGCCGACAGCAGTGACAGTGCGGGGCTGGCCCGGGCTGTCGCGGCGGTGGTGGCGCGCAGCCCGGTACACATTCTGGTCAACAACACCGGCGGTCCGCCGGGAGGCCCACTGCACGCGGCCGACCTGCAGGCGTTCGAAGACGGCTTCCGCCGCCACGTGATCGCCAACCAGGTACTGCTGCAAGCCGTGCTGCCGGGCATGCGCGAGGCCGGCTGGGGCCGGATCATCAACGTGATCTCCACTTCGGTGCGCGAGCCGATCCCGGGGCTGGGGGTTTCCAACACCATCCGCGGCGCGGTGGCCTCCTGGGCCAAGACCTTGGCCGGTGAACTGGCTGCGGAAGGCATCACCGTCAACAACGTGCTGCCCGGCTTCACCGAAACCGGCCGCATCCGCCAGATAGTCCGTGATCGCGCCGCCCGCGAGGGCCGCAGCGAGGCCGAGGTGCGTGAAGCCATGCAGGCGCAGGTGCCGGCCGGCCGCTTCGCCGACCCGAACGAGACCGGCGGCGTGATCGCCTTCCTGTGCTCTCCCGCCGCAGCCTACGTCAACGGCGTCAGCCTGGCCGTGGACGGGGGCCGCACCCGGTCGATCTGACCCGCGATGCCCGAAGGTCCTGAAATACGACGCGCTGCAGACCGTCTGGCCGACGCGGTTGCGGACCACCCGCTGGTCCGCGCGCAGTTCGCCTTTCCCCTGCTCAAGCGCTTCGAGGCGGGCCTGGCAGGCCGCCGGATCATCTCGATCACCGCGCGCGGCAAAGCCCTGCTGACCCGCTTCGATCACGGCTGGACCATGTACAGCCACAACCAGCTCTACGGAGTGTGGAAGATCGCCGCAGCGGGCCAGCGTCCGGATACCAGCCGCTCGCTGCGCGTGGCACTCGAAACCGCGGACACCGCCATCCTGCTGTATTCGGCCTCGGACGTCACCATGTGGCCGGACGACGAGGTGGAGTCGCACCCGTTCCTGCGCGGGCTGGGCCCGGACGTGCTCGACCCGGACGTTGACGCTGGCGCCGTGGCTGCGCGGCTGCAGATGCCCGCCTTCCGCGGACGCTCGCTCGGCAGCCTGCTGCTTGACCAGGGCTTCCTGGCCGGCATGGGCAACTACCTGCGCGCGGAAGTGCTTTTTGCGGCCGGGCTGCATCCAAAGCGCCGGCCCGGGGACCTGGCGCCGGAGCAGACAGCACGACTGGCCCGGGTGCTGCTGGATATCCCCCGGCTGAGCTATTCCACCCGCGGCATCAACCAGGCGGACGGCATGCGCAGCGACTACCTGGCCGACACCGCAGACGGCTTCCGCTTCCAGGTGTTCGCTCGCGCAGGGAAGCCCTGTCCCGCCTGCGGCACCACGATCGAGCGGATGATGGTGGGCTCGCGCCGCCTCTACCTCTGCCCCACCTGCCAACCCCTGTAGGAGCGCGCCATGCGCGCGAAGCCGCGTGAATCGTGGCGCCGGAGCGAGGTGTCGGTGACATCGCCGTTACCGGAGCCACACCGGGCCGCCAGGTGTCACGCGGCTTCGCGCGCATGGCGCGCTCCTACAAATGGGCCAGTACAATCGGCGGATGCGTCGGTATGCACACTTTATTGATGGCGAGACCCGCGAGCCCGCAGGCGGCAGCTGGCTTGAGGTCTTCGACCCGGCGCTTGGCGAGCCCTGGGCCGAGGTCGCAGCCGGCGATGCGCGCGACGTGGACGATGCCGTCAACGCCGCACAGGCGGCCTTCCCCGGCTGGTCAGGCCTGCGCAACAGCGAGCGTTCCGCGCACCTGGAGCGTCTGGCCGCAGCACTCGAAGCCAGGACCGACGATTTCGCCCTTGCCGAAGCACGCAACGGCGGCAAACCGCTCGCGCTGGCCCGCGATGCCGAAATCCCGCGCGCGGTAGCCAACCTGCGGTTCTTCGCCCACGCCGCCACCCAGTTCTCCAGCGAATCCCACCACGGCGAAGCCGGACTCAACTACACCCTGCGCCAGCCGCTGGGCGTGGTGGGCACCATCTCGCCCTGGAACCTGCCGCTGTACCTGTTCACCTGGAAGATCGCGCCAGCGCTGGCCGCAGGCAACACGGTGGTGGCCAAGCCTTCCGAAGTCACTCCCGCCACCGCCGCCATGTTCGGCGAGCTGGCGCACGAGGCGGGCCTGCCTGCGGGCGTGCTCAATATCGTCCACGGCGGCGGCCCCGAGGTGGGCGAATCGATCGTCCGCCACGATGCGGTGCGGGCGATGTCCTTCACCGGCAGCACTGCCGTAGGACGCCGCATTGCCGGCCTTGCCGGGCCGCTGCTGAAGAAGGTGTCGCTGGAGCTGGGCGGCAAAAATCCGACCCTGGTGTTCGCCGACTCGGCCTGGGAGGCGCATCTGGATACCTTCATCCGCTCCGCTTTCCAGAACTCCGGGCAGATCTGCCTGTGCGGCTCGCGCATCCTGGTGGAGCGCTCGATCTACCAGGCGTTCCGCGATGCCTTCGTTGAACGCACGCGCGCCCTGCGCCCCGGCGACCCCATGGACGAAGGCATCAACCTCGGCCCGCTGGTCTCGCAGGCGCACTTCGACAAGGTCACCAGCGCCATCGCGCGGGCCCGGGAGGAAGGCGGAAGCCTGCTCTGCGGCGGCCAGCGGCTGGACCGGCCGGGCTGGTTCGTGGCGCCCACCGTCATCGAAGGCCTGGGACCGGACAGCAGCACCAACCTCGAGGAGATCTTCGGCCCGATGGTGACTCTGCAACCGTTCGATGATGACGGGCACGCCCTGGAGCTGGCCAACGCCGGCGATTACGGCTTGTCCGCTTCCGTCTGGACCCGCGACCTCGACCGCGCGCACCGCTTCGGCGCCGAGCTGCACGCCGGCATGGTCTGGATCAACACCTGGCTGCAGCGCGACCTGCGCACCCCTTTTGGCGGCATGGGCCAGTCCGGGCTGGGGCGCGAAGGCGGACTGGAGGCGATGCGCTTCTACACCGAACCCCGCAACGTCTGCATCGCCACCTGACAACACAGCCTCTACTTTACGGACCTCCATGTACAGACTCCACGACCTGCTGGAACGCAACCGCAACTGGGCTGAGCGCGTTGAAGCCGAAGACCCCGGCTTCTTCGACCGCCTGTCCGGGATCCAGACGCCGCGCTTCCTGTGGATCGGCTGCTCCGATTCGCGCGTGCCGGCCAACCAGATCATCGATGTAAACCCGGGCGAGGTATTCGTGCACCGCAACGTCGCCAACGTGGTGGTGCACACCGATTTGAACTGCCTGTCGGTGATCCAGTTCGCCATCGATGTGCTGGGGGTCGAACACATCCTGGTCGTCGGCCACTACGGCTGCGGTGGCGTTGGCGCAGCGCTGGAAGGCACCAGCGTGGGCCTGGCGGACAACTGGATCCGCCACGTCAAGGACGTGAAGCACAAGCACCGCGGGCTGATCGAATCCCTCGACGACCCCGAGCAGCGCCATGACCGCCTGTGCGAGCTCAACGCGCTGGAGCAGATGATCAACATCTGCGAATCCACCGTGGTGCGCGAAGCATGGTCACGCGGACAGAACGTCTCGGTGCATGCCTGGGTGTACTCGCTGCGCAACGGTCGCGTGCATGATCTGGGGCTGGCGATCGACTCGCCTGCTGCCCTGCCCGAACAATACGGTCCGGCGTTGGAACGCATCTGCCAGGCCCGCGAGGATCGCTGAATGGAGAAGCCAACCGTCCGCACTGCCACCGCCCCTGGGCCCGTCGGCGCCTACCCCCACGCCAGGCGCGTGGGTGAGTTGCTGTTCCTGTCCGGCATCGGCCCGCGCGATGCAGCCACCAATGCCATTGCCGGCAACCTATATGACGCCGATGGCAATGTTGTGACCCACGACATCACCGCCCAGACCCACGCCGTGTTCGCCAACGTACGGGCCGTGCTGGAAGCCAGCGGGGCGCGTTGGGAAGACCTGGTGGACGTGACCGTCTACCTCACCGACATGGCCGGCGATTTCAAGGCCTATAACGCGGTGTGGGCCGAATACTTCCCCGATATCGATACCGCGCCCTGCCGCACCACCCTGGGCATCGACGCCCTGCCCACCCCCATCGCGATAGAGTTGAAGTGTGTGGCGGCCCTGCCGCCGCAGCGTGCCTGACCCAGGCCAGGAGGACCCACATGTTCCCCGCCCCGCTCAACCTGCAGAAGTGGATCGAAGACAACCGCCACCTGCTCAAACCGCCGGTCGGCAACAAGTGCCTGTACGACGGCGACTTCATCGTCATGGTGGTGGGCGGCCCGAACGCGCGCACCGATTACCACTACGATGAAGGCCCCGAGTGGTTCTACCAGCTCGAGGGCGAGATGACCCTTCGCATCCAGGACAGTTCCGAAGGAGAGCCCGGCAAGCCGCGCGACATCAAGATCCGCGCCGGCGAGACCTTCCTGCTGCCGCACAAGGTGCCGCACTCCCCGCAGCGCGCCGAAGGTTCGATCGGCCTGGTGATCGAGCGCAAGCGCCTGCCGCACGAGAAGGACGGGCTGATGTGGTTCTGCGAGCAGTGCAACCACAAGCTCTACGAGGAATATTTCCAGCTCCAAGACATCGAAGTGGACCTGCCGCCGGTCTTCGACCGCTTCTATGCCTCGGAAGCCAACCGTACCTGTGATGCGTGCGGCCACCTCAACCCCCGCCCCGCCCGCTACGAATCCTGACACGCTGCGCCCGCAGGCACGCCGCCCTCGTAGGAGCGCGCCACGCGCGCGAAACCGCGTGACATCAATCGGCGCCACGCAGCTTCGGCCCCAACGCACTCACCGAAGCTCCCCCGCAAACCATGATTCACGCGGCTTCGCGCGCATGGCGCGCTCCTACGTTTGTGGGCCGCCCGCGGTATCCTGAACCCAATGCTCCGCGCCCGCGGGCCGATGCCACGAGGCTCCATGCTGAAAATCGACATCCACGCCCATTGTCTGCCACGTGACTGGCCCGACCTGGCGGCCAAGTACGGCGACCCGCGCTTCCCGGTGATCCACCACACCAGCGACGGACGCCACCGGATCTATCGCAACGGCAAGTTTTTCCGCGAGATCTGGTCCAACACCTGGGATGCGCAGGAGCGGATCGATGACTTCGCGCAGTTCGGGGTGCAGGTGCAGGTGATCAGCACGGTGCCGGTGATGTTCAGCTACTGGGCGAAAGCCAACCAGGCGCTGGAATTGCACCAGGCCCTCAACGACCACATGGCCGAAACCTGCCGCGCGCATCCGCGTCATTACGCAGGGATCGGCACCGTGCCGCTGCAGTCGCCGCGGCTGGCCATCCAGGAGCTCGAACGCTGCATGGAGCAGTTGGGCCTGCAGGGCGTGCAGATCGGTTCGCACGTGCAGGTGTCGCCGGAAACACACTGGAACCTCGACGCGCCGGAGCTGTTCCCGTTCTTCGAAGCCGCGGCGGACCTTGGCGCGGCGATCCTGGTGCATCCCTGGGACATGATGGGCACCGACACCATGCCCAAATACTGGCTGCCGTGGCTGGTGGGCATGCCGGCCGAACAGTCGCGCGCCGCCTGTTCGCTGGTGTTCGGCGGAGTGCTGGAACGCCTGCCGAAGCTGAAGATCTGCATGGCCCACGGCGGCGGCAGCTTCCCCTACACCATCGGCCGCATCGAGCACGGCTTCAACATGCGCCCCGATCTGGTGGCCACCGACAATCCGCACAATCCGCGCAAGTACCTCAAGCAGCTGTATTTCGACTCCTGGGTCGCCGATCCGAAGGCGCTGGAGTACCTGATTGATGTCTGCGGGGTGGATCGGGTGATGCTGGGCACCGACTATCCCTTCCCGCTGGGTGAGCAGAAACCAGGCGCGGTGATCGAAGGCGTGGAACTGGACGCAGCCGGCAAGGCCCGCCTCTATCACGGCACCGCGTTGGAATGGCTCGACCTGCCCAAGGGGAGGTTCGCATGACGGATCTGCATTCCACTGAGCACGCCAACGCCCTGGACGCGGCTGATCCGCTGCACGTGCTGCGCAGTGAATTCCACATCCCCCTGCACGAAGGGCGCGAGCAGGCCTATTTCTGCGGCAACTCGCTCGGTCTGCAGCCGCGCCGCGCACGCACGTATGTGGAAGAGGTGCTGGACAAATGGGCCGTGGAAGCGGTGGAAGGCCACTTCACCGGCACGGGGCAGTGGATGCCGTATCACCAACTGGTGCGCGACGGTCTGGCGGCCACCGTGGGCGCCCTGCCCTCGGAGGTGGTGGCGATGAACTCGCTCACCGCCAACCTGCACCTGTTGATGGTCAGCTTCTACCGGCCCACGACGGAGCGGCCGGCAATCCTGATGGAGGCCGGAGCTTTTCCTTCCGATCGTTACGCACTTGAATCACAGGTGCGCTTCCACGGATTCAATCCGGACACCGACCTGATCGAGGTGCAGCCGGACGAAGCCGAAGGAACCATTTCCATGGCGGCGATCGAGCGCGCCATCGCCGAGCACGGCCCACGCCTGGCGCTGGTGCTCTGGCCCGGCGTGCAGTACCGCACCGGCCAGGCCTTCGACATGGCGGAGATAGTGCGCCTGGGGCATGCCGCGGGCGCAGTGGTGGGTTTCGACCATGCGCACGCGGCCGGCAACCTGCCGCTGCGGATGCATGACTCCGACGCCGACTTCGCGGTCTGGTGCCACTACAAATACATGAACGCTGGACCCGGCGCGGTGGCCGGCTGTTTCGTACACGAGCGTCACGCGCGCACCGATCGCCCACGCTTCGCCGGCTGGTGGGGGCACGAGCAGGACAGCCGCTTCCGCATGGGGCCGGAATTCGTGCCAACGCCCGGCGCCGAAGGCTGGCAGCTGAGCAACCCGCCCATCCTCGGACTGGCGCCGCTGCGGGCGTCGCTGGAACTGTTCGAACGCGCGGGCATGGAAGCACTGCGCAGCCGGTCCGAGCGGCTGACCGGCTACCTGCACGCGCTGATCGGAGCGCGCCTGCAGCACGTGCTGCAGATCGTGACCCCGGCCGAGTCCTGCCGCCGCGGCGCCCAGCTGTCGCTGCGGGTGCGCGCGGGGCGCGATGCCGGCAGGGCCCTGTTCGAACACCTTGCCCGCCACGGCGTGCTCGGCGACTGGCGCGAACCCGATGTGATCCGCATTTCCCCTGCCCCGCTCTACAACAGCCATGCCGACGTGCTGCGCTTTGCGCAGGAAGTCGAGGCCTGGGCTGCGAAGCACTCCTGATACCGGATGCATACATGACCGACAACGATCAACACATCACCATCGTCGGAGCCGGCCTGGCCGGCGCCGTGCTCGGTGCCCTGCTGGCCCGGCGCGGCCACAAGGTGGACATCTACGAGCGGCGTGGCGACCCGCGGATGCAGGGCTACGAAGGCGGCCGTTCGATCAACATGGCCCTGGCCGAGCGCGGCCGCCATGCGCTGCAGCAGGCTGGCGCGGAAGACGAGGTCATGGCGCGCACGGTGATGATGCGCGGGCGCATGGTGCATTTCGCCGATGGCAGCCATCAGCTGCAGCGCTACGGGCGCGATGACTCGGAAGTGATCTGGTCGGTGCACCGCGGCAACCTCAACATCACCCTGCTCGACCATGCCGAGGCCGCCGGCGCGAAGCTGCACTTCAACCGGCGCCTGGAATCACTGGATTTCGAAGCCGGCCGGGCCCGCTTCATCGACGATTCCAACGAAGGCAAGGCCAGCGCCGTCGACTTCGGCGTGATCGTGGGTGCCGACGGTGCCGGCTCGGCGGTGCGCGCGCAGATGCAGCGGGAAACCAAGCTGGGCGAACGCTTCGAATCGCTGGGCCATTCCTATCGCGAGCTGGAGATCCCGTCCGGCGAGGACGGCCAGTTCCGGATTGAACCCAACGCCCTGCATATCTGGCCGCGCGACGATTACATGTGCATCGCCCTGCCCAATGACAGCGGCAACTTCACCGTCACGCTGTTCATGCCCAACGAGGGCGAGCCCGGCTTCGACACCGTGCGCTCGGTGCAGCAGGCGCGCGAGCTGTTCCAGCGCGACTTTCCCGACCTGCTGCCGCTGCTGCCCGGCCTTGAGCACGACTGGCAGCACAACCCGGTCAGCCCGCTGGGCACCCTGTACCTGGATCGCTGGCGGCTGTACGGACGCGCGGTGCTGGTGGGCGACGCCGCCCACGCGATGGTGCCTTTCCACGGCCAGGGCATGAACTGCGCGCTGGAGGACTGCGTGTCGCTGGCCCGCCATATCGACGCGGGGCCGGACATGGCCGCCGCCTTCACCGCCTACGAGAACGAACGCCGCCCCAACGCCGAGGCCATCCAGCAGATGGCCCTGGACAACTACCGGGAGATGCGCGACCGGGTGGACGACGCCGACTATCTGCTCCAGCGCGAACTGGAATTGAAGCTGCAGCAGCGCCACCCTGACCGCTTCGTGCCGCGTTACGCCATGGTTACCTTCATGCGCATTCCCTACGCGCTGGCGCTGGAGCGCAACGGCATCCAGCAGGAGATCCTGGTGCAGGCAACCGCGGGACTGGAGTCGCTGGACACCGTGGATTGGGAAGCGCTGGACGAGACAATCAAGGCGCAGCTGATGCCGCTGAGCGACGAACAAAAGGCAGGCGCGGGGAAGTGAGCGGCAGCTTTCTTTTCTACGACCTGGAAACCTGGGGCCGCGACCCGCGCCTGACCCGGATCGCCCAGTTCGCCGCCATCCGTACCGATCTGGACCTGCAGCCGGTCGATGAGCCCATCGATTTCTTCGTCCGTCCCGCCGACGACCTGCTGCCCTCCCCGGGTGCCTGCATGGTGACCGGGATCGACCCCTGGCAAGCGCAACGCGATGGCGTCAGCGAAGCGGAAGCATTCGCCCGCATCCAGGAAGAGATGTCGCGGCCCGGCACGTGCACCGTTGGCTACAACTCGCTGCGCTTTGACGACGAGTTCGTGCGCCACGGCCTGTTCCGCAATTTCTTTGATCCCTATGAGCGCGAATGGCGCGGCGGCAACAGCCGCTGGGACCTGCTGGACGTGATGCGGCTGGCACATGCCTTGCGACCGGAGGGCGTCCACTGGCCGCAGCGCGAGGACGGCAAGGGCACCTCGTTCAAGCTGGAGCACCTGGCCGAAGCCAACGGTGTACGCGAGGGTGACGCGCACGAGGCCCTGTCGGACGTGCGTGCGCTGATCGGCATGGCCCGCGCGTTCCGACGTGCCCAGCCGCGGCTGTGGGACTACGCCCTGCGCCTGCGCGACAAGCGCTTCGCCGGCGGCCTGCTGGATATCACCGCGGCCGATCCGGTGCTGCACGTATCGCAGCGGTATCCAGCCGTGCGCCTGTGCGCTGCGCCGGTGTTGCCGCTGGCGCGCCATCCGCAGATCGACAGCAGGGTGATCGTGTTCGACCTTGACGGCGATCCGGAAGCGCTGCTGGCGCTGGATCCGGATGAGATCGCAGACCGGGTGTTTGTTTCCTCCCGCGACCTGCCGGAAGGCGTCACCCGGATCCCGCTCAAGGAAGTCCAGGCCAACCGCTGCCCGGCGCTGGTGGCCTGGAACCACCTGCGCCCGGCGGACCTGGCGCGGCTGGCGATCGAACCGGCCACGGTGCTGGCACGGGCGGCCCGGCTGCGGGCGGCCGGCCCCGAACTGGCGGAAAAGATCCGCCTGGTATTCGCCAGGCGCGGCGCACGCGAGCCTGGCGATGCCGACGCATCGCTCTATGACGGGTTCCTGCCCGATGGCGATCGCCGGCGCATGATCGAGGTGCGGGCAACCCCGCCCGACGCGCTGGGAGCGCGTGATTTCGGCTTCGAGGATCCGCGCCTGGCCGAGCTGCTGTTCCGCTACCGCGCACGCAACTGGCCGGACAAGCTCGACGCGGCCGAGCGTGAACAGTGGGACGCGTTCCGTCGCCGCCGCCTTGCGACCGAGAGTGGGCTGTCGGAGGTTTCCCTGTCGGGCTTTTTCCTCGAGCTTGAAACGCTGCGCGGCGTTCATGCCGCCGACGGTGCCCGGATCGCTCTGCTCGACCGTCTCGAAGCCTGGGGCCGGGAGCTGCAGGACGACCTCGCTCTCCCCGTCCCTGCCCGCTGATATCGATGACCACCTATTTCACCGACAAGGCCTTCCGCTTCCTGCGCGCGCTGGAGCGCAACAACGAGCGCGAATGGTTCCACGCTCACAAGGCCGATTACGAGACCCACCTGCGCGAACCGTTCCAGCGCCTGCTCACCGACCTGCAGCCCGACCTGGCCACGGTGAGCCTGCACTATCGCGCCGACCCAAAGAAGATGAACGGCTCGCTGTTCCGGATCCATCGCGACACCCGTTTCTCCAACAACAAGGCGCCCTACAAGAACTGGCAGAGTGCGCGCCTTTATCACGAGCGCTACCGCGAGACCGCGGCGCCGGCCTGGTATCTGCAGCTGCGCCCGGATGACAGCTTCTTCGCCGCGGGCATCTGGAATCCCGAATCACCAGTGCTGCGCCAGATCCGCCAGTTCATCGTCGACAATCCCGCCGGCTGGAAATCCGCTGCGCACGCCCCGGCCTTCCGCCGCCGTTACCGCATGTCGGAATCCGACATGCTGGTCCGCCGCCCACGCGGGTTTCCGGAAGATTTCCCCTTCATCGACGACCTGCGCCACCGCAATTTCGTCTTCATGCGCAGCTTGGACAAGGACCTGATCACCGGGCCGCGCCTGCGCCAAACGCTGGTCCGCGATCTGAAGGCGACAGCGCCTTTCATGGACTACCTCTGCGCCGCGCTGGACCTGGAGTTCTGAAAGGGCGAATGCGCAGCCACTGCCTGACACGAGGTGCATTGCAATGAATGAGAAAACTGCCAAAACCGCCTACCGGAACCTGGCTCTGCAGCCGCTTGGCGGTACATGGCGCGAAGGTCGCGCCAACCGCCGGCTCGAGGTGATCAACCCCTTCAGCGGCGATCAGCTGCTGGAGATCGCAATGGCCAACCACGAGGACCTGGATGCGGCATACCTCGGCGCAGCGAAGGCGCAGCCCGATTGGGCGGCAATGGGCCCTGGCACGCGCGCCGCGGTGATGCATCGTGCGGTGGCGATCTTCGATGCGCGCAAGGACGAAATCATCGACTGGCTGGTTCGCGAGTCCGGCAGCACCCGGATCAAGGCCGCGATCGAATGGGGTTCCGCCCGCGCAATCACCCTGGAGGCGGCCAGCATGCCCGGCCGCAGCCATGGCCGTGTGCTTCCCTCCGATGTGCCGGGCAAGCAGAGTCTGGTGTACCGGAAGCCGCAGGGCGTGGTGGGCGTGATCAGCCCGTGGAACTTCCCCCTGCACCTGAGCATCCGCTCGGTCGCGCCGGCGCTGGCGCTGGGCAACGCGGTGGTGGTCAAGCCGGCCAGCGACACGCCGGTGACCGGCGGGCTGCTGCTGGCGCGGATCTTCGAAGAGGCGGGCCTGCCAGCTGGCCTGCTGAGCGTGGTGGTGGGCGCGGGTTCGGAGATTGGCGATGCCTTTGTCGAGCACCCGGTGCCGTCATTCATTTCCTTCACCGGCTCTACCGAGGTTGGCCGCGGCATCGGCCGCATCGCCAGTGGCGGCGAGCATCTCAAGCGCGTCGCCCTCGAACTGGGCGGCAACAGCCCGTTTGTAGTGCTGGCGGATGCCGATGTGGAGGCCGCGGTGGATGCAGCCGTGGTCGGCAAGTTCCTGCACCAGGGACAGATCTGCATGGCGATCAACCGGATCATCGTCGAGGAGCCGATGCTGGCGGAGTTCACCAGCCGGTTCGTCGAGCGGGTCAAGGCGCTGGCGGTGGGGGATCCAGCCGAACCTGAGACAGTGATCGGCCCGGTAATCAATGCCAAGCAGCTGGACAGCCCGCGAGTCAAGGTGGCCAGGGCGAAGAAGGAAGGCGCGAAGCTGCTGGTGGGCGGCGAACCCGACGGCAACGTGATGCCGCCACACGTATTTGGTGACGTCACCGCCGACATGGAGATCGCTCGCGAGGAGATCTTCGGCCCGCTGGTGGGCATCCAGTCCGCGCGCGATGCGGAGCACGCGCTGGAGCTGGCCAACGACAGTGAGTACGGGCTGTCCAGCGCCGTCTTCACTGGCGACGTGGCGCGCGGACTCGAGTTCGCCCGCCGCGTCCGCGCCGGCATGACCCATGTGAACGACATGCCCGTCAATGACGACGCCAACGCGCCGTTCGGAGGCGAGAAGAACTCCGGCCTGGGCCGCTTCAACGGTGACTGGGCGATCGACGAGTTCACCACCGACCAGTGGATCACGGTGCAGACCGGTCCACGGCCATATCCCTTCTGAGGAGTCATCCATGCGGACTCCTGCAGCCCGCATGGCCTTGAAGCAGCGGCCCCGGTCAAGCCAGTCCTGGAGATCTAGGGGCGGTCATGACCGCCCCTAGATCCTCGATCATTGATCAGGCGCGCCGACGCGCCTCCGCTCCAACCTGCAGCTCCGCGGCCGCGTCGGCAGCACGAAGCCCCAGCGCGAAATCCGGCACGCGGGCCACCGGAACGACGGGCTGGTCCTCCAGTTCGCGCGACTCGTGCAGAAACGCCTCCAGCGAGTCATCCATCGCCTCCATCCAAGGCGTATGGTGCGGCGGGGCCAGGGTGCCGGTGATGGCGGAGCGGTAGCTCTTTTCGCGATAGTCGAGGATCCCGTCGCGCTTGTCGTGCTGCCATTCCTTGAACATCCCGGCAACGCGCTCGATATCGAAGTCCGGGTAGTCGCTGCGGTCAACGAGGTCACGCACGTAGGCGGCCTGGAAGTCGATGTCGTCATCAACGCTGGCACAGGCGTTCTCGCGGGCGAACCAGGCTTCGCTGTCGGCACGCATGGTTTCGGTATCAGGCAGCCTGGTCCGGCCCAGGATCACATCGCGCGCCACCCAGGCCTGCGCGTCGAACATGTTGAAGGTGTAGTACTGGTCCTGCATGCCCAGGTAGATCAGCTTGGGGTTGTCGACCCAGAACACGCCCTGGTACAGCCCCTGCGGGTACAGGCGGTTGCTGGTACGCAGGGTCAGCTCATCCGGCAGGAACGGGAAGTGGTGCTGGTAGCCGGTGCACAGGATGATCGCGTCCACATCCTGGCTGCTGCCGTCCACGAAGTGCGCGGTATTGTCCTCCACCCTTGTCAGCAGCGGGCGCTCGCTGAAGGCTTCCGGCCAGTCGTAGCCCATCGGCGCGCTGCGGTAGCTGAAGGTCACCGATTTGGCACCGTACTTGTAGCACTGGGTGCCGATATCCTCGGCCGAATAGCTGCTGCCGACCAGCAGCAGATCCTTGTCGGTGAACTCGCACGCGTCGCGGAAATCGTGCGCGTGCAGGACCCGGCCCGGGAAACTGGACAGGCCTTCAAACGACGGCGCGTTGGGCGTGGAGAAGTGGCCGGTGGCCACCACCACGTAGTCGAATTCTTCACTCACCATGCGATCGTGCTCGAGCTCGCGCACGGTGACGGTGAATTTTCCGGTCTCCTCGCTGTATTCCACCGAATGCACCGCGGTGTTGAAACGGATCTGGTCGCGCAGGTTGCTGCGTTCGATCCGCCCCATGATGTAGTCGCGCAGCACCGGGCGCGGCGGATAGGAGGCAATTGGACGGCCGAAGTGCTCCTCGAAGCTGTAGTCGGCGAACTCCAGGCACTCCTTGGGGCCGTTCGACCACAGGTAGCGGTACATGCTGGCGTGCACCGGCTCGCCGTGTTGGTCCAGGCCGGTGCGCCAGGTGTAGTTCCACATGCCGCCCAGATCGGACTGCTTTTCGAAGCAGACGATTTCTGGAACGTCGGCGCCCGCGCGGCGGGCGGCATCAAAAGCGCGAAGCTGGGCCAGGCCGCTGGGGCCGGCGCCGAGAACGGCGATTCGCTGGGTCATTGTGTTGTGTCTCTCCATGTCGTGAGCCGCCACAAGGGGCGGGATCCAGCGCGAACAAGGCGCGCAGGGAACCGCCAGGCATCGGGCGACATCCGGCGGCAAAAGCGAAATCCCCGGCTGCAGCGGGCCGCACCGATCAGGCAGTGAGGGAAAACAGTCCCTTCGGGACGGAGCGCTGCTCCGAGACGACCGATACCGGTGGAGCGTTCGCGCGCAAGCACTTCATGCGAAGCGCTGCAAAACCGCTGAAAAGCAGCAAAAACGACGGCAAAATGCACGAACGACGCCGAATACTAGCATATTTACTTGCGGCCCCGCCGCCGCGACGGCGGCCAGCACGCCAGCCGGCAGCTCAATTCGGGTTGGAAATTCCATGCGGCACGTGCCCGGTGGCAACGTGCAGGCGTGCCGAATCGATGTTGTGCCGCGAGTCGTCGAAAAAGATATCGGCACCGAACGCATCCAGGAACGGCCCCTTGGCCCGCCCTCCCAGAAACAGCGCCTCGTCCAGCCTGACTCCCCAGTCACGCAGCGTGCGGATCACCCGTTCGTGCGCCGGCGCGGAGCGCGCCGTCACCAGTGCCGTGCGGATCGGGGACGCCTCCCCCGCCGGGTACGCCGCCTGGAGATCGTGCAATGCCGAAAGGAAGCCACGGAACGGTCCGCCGGACAGCGGCTCGTGGGCGCGGCTGCGCTCATGCTCGTGGAAGGCATCGATCCCCTGCAGCTGCGATACGCGCTCGCCCTCATCGCTGAAGATCACCGCGTCACCGTCGAATGCGATACGCAGCTGGTCGTGACGGTGCCGCTGCGCCTTGGCCGGCAGGATGGTGGCCGCGGCAACCCCGTTCTCCAGCGCCGCGCGGACCGAATCCGGGTTGGCCGAGAGGAACAGCTGGGCCCCGAACGGACGCGTGTACGGCCAGGTGGGCTCGCCCGAGGTGAATGCCGCCCGCGAGATCGCCAGCGCGTGGTGCTGGATGGAATTGAAAATGCGCAGGCCGGTATCGGCGGAGTTGCGGGACAGCAGGATCACCTCCACCCGCGGCGCGTCTTCCACCCCGCCCTCGTTCAACGCCAGCAACTTGCGCACCAGCGGGAACGCAATGCCCGGCTCGAGCACGTCATCCTCATGGATGCGCTGGTGGTCGGCGTAGGCTTCGATCCCTTCGCGCTCGAACAGCCCGTGGCTGTCTTCCAGATCAAACAGTGCCCGCGAAGAGATGGCGACGATCAGCGGTGGAATGGAATTGTCCGACATGGCCCGAGTATGCGCGATCGCAATCGCACCAGGCGAGACGCGGGGCCGGCTCAGACCATGAACTGTTCGCTCAGGATCCGCTCTTCAAGATTGTGCTCGGGATCAAACAGCAGGGTCACCACCCGGTCTCTCGATTCGCGAATCGTCACTTCCACCACATCGCGCACCTCGTGCGAATCAGCGGTGGCACTGACCGGGCGCTTGTAGGGATCCAGCACCTTGAAGCACACCTCGGTCTCCGCCTTGAGCAGCGCACCGCGCCAGCGCCTGGGCCGGAACGGCGCGATCGGCGTCAACGCGATCACGTCTGAATCAAATGGCAGGATCTGTCCGCTGGCGGAGAAGTTGTAGGCGGTACTTCCCGCGGGTGTGGCCACCAGAACGCCGTCGCAAATCAGCTCTTCCAGCCGGGTCTGGCCGTTGAGGTCGATGCTCAGATGGGCGGCCTGTCGGGTCTGTCGCAGCAGCGAGACCTCGTTATAGGCCAGCGATCCGACACTCGCGCCGGACTCGGTCTGCACAATCATTTCCAGCGGCCGCAGGACGGCCGGCTCGGCCGCACTGATGCGTTGAAGCAGGTCTTCCCCATGGAACTGGTTCATCAGGAAACCGACCGTACCCAGCTTCATGCCGTATACGGGCTTTCCCAGGGCGCCATGGCGATGCAGCGTCTGCAACATGAAGCCGTCGCCGCCGAGCGCGCAGAGGATATCGGCCTCGTCGGGGGCATGCTGCTCATGCCCGGCCATCAGGGATTCCAGGGCCTGCTGCGCCTGCGGAGTGGGCGCGGCAAGGAATGCAATGCGGGGAGACTGGGAGGTGCTCATGCGCTGAGCATAGCGCAGCCCGCCAGCACCGCGGGTCGAGGCGACCCGCGGTCCATCATCCGGATCCACGGGGCAGGCAGGGCCCGCCCCGTGGCAGTTTCCGGCTCAGCTGGCCAGCTGTGACAGCCGGCTCACCGCGACCGATGCGGTCGGGTAATCAAGCGTCTTCTGCGAAGACATTTCATCCAGCATCGCCAGGGTGAAACGCAGCGAAGCATCGTCGCGGCTGATCCACGCCTGCACCTTGGCATCGGCGTCACGGCCCGATGTCGACAGCGCCTGGCCGGTCAGCAGGATCTGCTGCGCGCCCAGCTCGTTGCGCAGCACCCCACGGGCAACGGCGTGCCAGCGGCCCTGCACTTCCAGCCCGTCGATCTGCTCGAACAGCCACGGCAGCTTCAGCGCCTCGCCGAGGCGGAAATGCACCTTGGCCACATCGATCGGCTTCTGCTTGCGCGCTGCGGCCAGCTCGATGATGTCGAACACCGGCTCCAGGTACGGCAGCTCGGCCAGGTCCTCGGCCAGCTGCGCGGACATGCCGCGTTCGCGCCACTCGGCACGGCGGGCGTCATACCCCGGACGCTGCGAGTCCGGCAGCACGCCACCGGCGCTGCGGATGGCGTTGAAGCCGGCGCTGTAGCGGTCCACCGCGTCGGTGATGCCAGGCATCTCGCCCGGGCGCTCCAGCAGCCAACGCACGAACGAGCGCTGCAGGTTCCAGATCTCCAGCAGGGCGTCGATCTGCACGCCCTCCGGCACCTTGCCGTCCAGGGCTTCGATCTGGTTCCACAGGGTGCGCGCATTGAGCACCTCGCGGCTGATCGTATAAGCCTTGGCCACTTCTGCCGCATTGCGGCCGGTGTCTTCCTGCATGCGCATCAGGAAGGTCGCGCCCATGCGGTTGATGGTGGCGTTGGTGATCGCCGTGGCGATGATCTCGCGCTTGAGCGGATGGTCTTCCATCGCCGCGGCGTACTTCTTCTGCAGCGGAGTCGGGAAGTAGCGCTGCAGCTCCTTGGACAGGTACGGGTCCTCGGGGATGTCCGAATCCAGCAGCTGGTCATAGACCACCTGCTTGGAGTACGACAGCAGCACCGCCAGCTCCGGACGCGGCATGCCCTGGCCACGGGCCTTGCGCGCCGACAGCTCGGCGTCGGACGGCAGGAACTCGATCTGCCGGTCCAGCAGGCCCTGGGCTTCCAGCGTGCGGATGAAGTGCTGCTTGGAGCCCAGTCGCGGCGCGCTCATGCGCTCCATCAGGCTGAGCGCCTGGTTCTGGCGGATGTTGTCCCACAGCACCAGGGTTTCCAGCTCGCCGGTCATCTCCAGCAGCAGCTTGTTGCGGGCCTTCAGCGAGAGCTTGCCATCACGCACCAGTGCGTTGAGCAGGATCTTGATGTTGACCTCGCGGTCGGAGGTGCCCACGCCGCCGGAGTTGTCGATGAAGTCGGCGTTGAGGATCACCCCGGCCTGCGCGGCATCAATGCGGCCCAGCTGGGTGAAACCGAGGTTGCCGCCCTCGCCCACGATCCGCGCGCGCAGCTCGCCGCCATCAACGCGCACCGCGTTGTTGGCGCGGTCGCCCACATCGGCGTGCGACTCCGCGGCGCCCTTGACGTAGGTGCCGATGCCGCCGTTCCACAGCAGGTCCACCGGTGCGCGCAGCACGGCCTTGATCAGGTCGTTGGGGCTGAGCTCGGTCACCTCGGCTTCCAGGCCCAGCACCTCGCGCATCTGCGGCGAGACCGGGATCGACTTGGCCGAACGCGGCCACACGCCGCCGCCCTTGCTGATCAGCTTGCGGTTGTAGTCGTCCCAGCTGGAGCGCGGCAGCTTGAACAGGCGATCGCGTTCCTTGAACGACTTGGCCGCATCCGGATCCGGGTCCACGAAGATGTGGCGGTGGTCGAACGCACCCACCAGGCGGATGTGCTTGGACAGGCGCATGCCGTTGCCGAACACGTCACCGGACATGTCGCCGATGCCGACGGCGGTGAAGTCCTGCTTCTGGCAGTCGATGCCCAGCGCCCGGAAGTGGCGCTTGACCGACTCCCATGCACCCTTGGCGGTGATGCCCATGCCCTTGTGGTCATAGCCCACCGAGCCGCCGGAAGCGAACGCATCACCCAGCCAGAAGTTGTAGTCGGCGGAAATGCCGTTGGCGATATCGGAGAACGTGGCCGTGCCCTTGTCGGCGGCCACCACCATGTAGGTGTCCACCTCGTCGTGGCGCACCACGTCGGTCGGCGGCACGATCTCGCCATCGACGATGTTGTCGGTGACATCCAGCAGGCCGCTGATGAAGCGCTTGTAGCAGGCAACGCCCTCGGCCTGCATCGCGTCGCGGTCACCGCCGACGGGCAGGCGCTTGGCGATGAAACCGCCCTTGGCACCCACCGGCACGATCACGGTGTTCTTCACCGCCTGCGCCTTCACCAGTCCCAGCACCTCGGTGCGGAAATCTTCGCGCCGGTCCGACCAGCGCAGGCCGCCACGGGCAACCGTGCCGTAGCGCAGGTGCACGCCTTCCACGTGCGGGCCATAGACGAAGATCTCGCGGTACGGGCGCGGCTTGGGCAGCTCCGGCACCTTGGCGCAGTCCAGCTTGAACGCCGCGTAATCCTTGTCGTTTCCGTCGTTGTCACGCTGGTAGAAGCTGGTGCGCAGGGTGGCGTCGATCACGCCCATGAAGCTGCGCAGGATGCGGTCCTCGTCCAGGCTCGACACGCCGTCCAGCAGCGTGCGCAGCGCCTCGCGCACCTTTTCCTGACGCGGGTTGCGGGCGCGGCGACGTGCTTCCAGCACCGGCTCGAGCGCGGCTTCAACAGCCGCATCGCCCTTGGCCAGCAGCTTCAGCTGTGCGCGCAGGCTGGCCGTGTCGCTGCCACGGCCCTTGGGCGTGAAGCGGGCCTCGAACAGCTCCACCAGCAGGCGCGCCAACAGCGGGTAGCGGTTGAGGGTTTCCTCCATGTACGCCTGCGAGAACGGGGTCTCGATCTGCAGCAGGTACTTGCAGTACCCACGCAGCATGCTGACCTGGCGCCAGTCCAGGCCGGCGCCAAGCACCAGGCGGTTGAAGCCGTCGTTCTCGGCTTCGCCGCGCCACACGTGTGCGAACGCTTCCTCGAACACCGGGCCGAGGGTGTCGAAATCGATCTCGCCCGCGGCCTCGACCGTGAAGTCCTGGATGAACAGCGCGCTCTCTTCCACCTTGACCCGGTGCAGGTGCTCCGCGATCACCCGCAGGCCCATGTTCTCCATCATCGGCAGCACGTCCGACAACGGCAGGTCGCGGTCCATGGTGAACAGCTTGAAGCGCAGCGTGCCGGCGTCTTCGCTGCCCTCGGGCGCGCGGTACAGCCACGGCCGCAGATCGCCCGGGGAGGCAAGCGAGGCCAGGTGGGCGACGTCGGTCGCCGCCACTTCCGGCGTGGCCCGCTCGATGTAGGTGTTGCTCAGCGAGCGGCCGAAGCGGGTGGCCAGTTCCAGCCCCTCACTTTCGCCGTGCTTTGCGACCAGTTGGTCACGCAAATCGTCCTGCCAGTTACGCACTATGTCCTCCAGCCTGGATTCCAGTCTTTTCGGTTCGACCTGCACCCTTACACCGGGGCGCGGGCGAGCAATGAGATGCACCTGGGCGAGCGGTGACTCGTCCAGGCGCACGGTTGAATCGATCCGGTCGGCGCCCAGCTCGTGCTTGAGCATCGCCTCTACCTTGAGCCGCATCACGGTGTTGAACCGGTCGCGGGGAACGTAGACCAGGATCGAGAAAAAGTGTCCATAGCGGTCGCGCCGGATGAACAGCCGGCTGCGGATCCGCTCCTGCAGCTGCAGCACGCCCAAGCCCAGTGCAGCCAGCTCCTCGCCGGTGGACTGGAACAGCTCGTCGCGCGGCAGCGTTTCCAGGATGTGCTTGAGCGCCTTGCCGCTGTGGCCGGTCTCGCGCAGTCCTGAAGTGCTCATCACGTATTCAAAGCGCTCGCGCACCAGCGGGATCTCCCACGGGCGGCGGTTGTAGGCGCTGGACGCGTACAGACCGATGAAGCGCCGTTCGCCAATGGCATTGCCTTCGGCATCGAAGCTGATGACGCCCACGTAGTCCATGAAACCGGGACGGTGCACGGTGGAACGGGAATTGGTCTTGGTCAGCACCAGCGGATCTACCCGTCCTGCCTGGCGCACCTCATGCGCGGACAGGCTGTGCAGGGGCCGCGGCGCGCCCGGCTCGCTGCCGTGCATCAGGCCCATGCCGCTGTCTTCGACCGCTTCCAGTACCTGCTCGCCATCGCGCTCGCGCACCCGGTACTCGCGGAAGCCGAGGAAAGTGAAGTGGTCGGCGGCCAGCCAGCGCAGGAACTCCTGCGCTTCGCGGCGCTCGGTGTCGGACACCGGCAAGGCTGCATCAGCCAGCTCAGCGGCCACCTGCAGCATCCGCTCGCGCATCGCTGCCCAGTCCGCCACCGCGTGGCGCACATCTTGCAGAGTGGCGACTACCGCCTTGTGGATGGCCTTGGCGGCCTGGGCCGACTGGCGGTCGATCTCCATATGGATCAGGGATTCAGGCTCGCCCTCGCCCACGGCCAGCAGCTTGCCGGCGGCATCGCGCCTGACCGTCACCACGGGGTGCCCGAGCACGTGCACGCCCACCCCGATGTCGGTCAGCGCCATGGTCACCGAGTCAACCAGGAATGGCATGTCGTCATTGACGATCTGCAGCACCGTATGCGGTGACTCCCAGCCGTGGGTGTCCCGGGCCGGATTGAACAGGCGCACGCTGGCAGTGCCGGCGGTGCGCATGCGGGCAAAGTCGAGGAACCCGTTGGCCAGCGCCGCCCAGCCGTCCACGGTATGCAGCGGCAGCTCATCCTCGGTCAGGCGACGGTAGAACTCACCGGCAAACAGCGCCGCATCCTGCTGACGCGCCTTGCCGGCAAGGCGGCGGATCGCGGCCAGCACCGGCTGGCGCACATCCTCCCGGGCAGCAATCCTACGCGCGGCGGCTTTCCTGATTGATGTGCTCATGCCTGGCCCGGTGATGCAATAAAGCCCGCATCTGCATGCGGGCCATGAATGAATGGAACGGGCAACCGGTTCTGCATCAGCGCAGTCCGGTCTCCTGCCGCGCAATGACAAGGCGCTGGATCTCGCTGGTGCCTTCGTAGATCTCGGTGATCTTGGCGTCGCGGAAATAGCGCTCGATCGGCATCTCCTTTGAATAGCCCATGCCGCCATGTATCTGCAGCGCCTGGTGGGTGATCCACATGGCTGCTTCGGAGGCGGTGAGCTTGGCGACCGCGGCTTCGGTGGTGAAGCGCTGACCCTGCCCCTTCAGCCAGGCCGCGCGCAGGGTGAGCAGCAGCGAGGCATCCAGCTTGCACTTCATGTCGGCGATCTTGGCCTGGGTCATCTGGAACGCGCCGATCGGCTGGCCGAAGGCCTTGCGTTCCTTCACATACTCCAGCGTGGCCTCATAGGCGGCGCGTGCGATGCCGATGGCCTGCGATGCAATGCCGATGCGGCCTGCATCCAGCACACCCATCGCGATCTTGAAACCCTGCCCTTCCTCGCCCAGCACCTCGTCCGCCTGCACCACATAGTCCTGGAACTCGATCTCGCAGGTGGCCGAAGCGCGGATGCCCAGCTTGGGCTCGGTCTTGCCGCGGTGGAAGCCGGCACGGTCGCCGTCCACCACGAACGCGGTGATCCCGCGCGCGCCCTGGTCCGGATCGGTCACCGCAAACAGCACGAAATATTTGGCCACCGGGCCGGAGGTGATCCAGCTCTTCTTGCCGTTGATCACGTAGGTGCCGCCGTCCTGCTTCACCGCGCGGCAGCGCATGGCGGTGGCATCGGATCCGGACTGCGGCTCGGTCAGCGCGAAGGCGCCGATCTCGGCGCCCTCGGCAATCGCGCGCACGTACTTCTGTTTCTGCTCTTCGGTGCCGTGGATCAGGATGCCGTTGCAGAACAGCGAGTTGTTGACCGACATGATGGTCGAGTGCGCGGCATCGGCGGCGGCTACCTCGATCATCGCCAGCACGTAGGCCACCGGATCCATGCCCGCGCCGCCGTATTCCGGCGGCACCTCGATCCCCATCAGGCCGTTCTCGCCGAGCAGTCGGATGTTGTCGAGCGGAAACTCGCCGGACTCATCAAATGAGGCGGCGCTCGGCGCGATCTTTTCCGCGGCAATGCGCTTGGCGACGTCCTGGATCATCAACTGCTCTTCGCTGAATCCAAACTCCACGTGGCCTACTCCCGGCTGTTCACAGATAAGACGCCTATTGTAGCGGGGGCAGGCGCACGGGGCAGCATTCCTGCCGCTCCTTGACGCCACCACGCGCCGCACGCATCATCGATCTCTGTATCGCGATGCGGAGATATATGTGGACCTGGATTCCTGGTCGGCCCGGCTCAAGGTACTGGCCGATGCAACGCGGGTTCGCCTGCTGGCACTGCTGGAACGTGAGGAGCTCACCGTAGCCGAACTCTCGGCCGTGACCCGCCTGGCGCAGCCGCGCGTGTCCACTCATCTGGCCCGGCTCAAGGAGGCCGGCCTGGTGCGCGACCGCCGTGCCGGAGTGTCAGCTTACTACCGCTTCGAGGAGGAACCGCTGGATCCGGCCCTGCGCGATCTCTGGCGCACCCTGCACAAGGGCAGCGACGATCCGCTGCTGCGCCAGGACGCCGAGCGCCTGCCGGAAGTGCTGGCAATGCGCGCCGCGGACCAGAACTGGGCCGACTCGGTGGCCGGCGACATGGAACGCCACTATTCGCCAGGCCGCACCTGGGAAGCACTGGCGCGCAGCGTACTGCCGCTGTTCGAGACTGGCGACGTGCTCGACATCGCTGCGGGCGACGGCGTGCTGGCGGAACTGCTGGCCCCGCACGCCCACCGTTACGTCTGTATTGATGTCAGCCGCCGCGTGGTCAATGCCGCCACCGAGCGCCTGCGCCGCCACCGCAACGTGGAAGTGCGCGAGGGCGACATGCACGCCCTGCCGCTGGAAGACGCCAGCTTCGACCTGGTGGTGATGATGCAGGCCCTCACCTACTCCGAACAGCCGGGCCTGGCCACCCGGGAAGCCGCCCGCGTGCTGCGCCCCGGCGGGCGCCTGCTGCTGACCAGCCTGGCCAAGCATGAGCATCGCAGCATCGTGGATTCCTATGGCCATGTGAACCTGGGCTTCAATGCCCGCGAGCTGCGGCGCTTCGTGGACAAGGCGGGTCTGCAGTTGCAGCACATCGAAACGGTCACCCGGGAAAAGCGCCCGCCGCATTTCGAAGTGATTTCCCTGATTGCCGACAGGCCCGCACCATGACCGCCCTGCCATGGCTGAACCCCGGGCGTGCCCAAGCCCTGATTGACGCCCTCGGGCAGCGGATCCTCGTGCTGGACGGGGCCATGGGCACCATGATCCAGCGTGAGCGTCTGGACGAAGCCGCCTATCGCGGCGAGCGCTTCGCCGACGGGATCGATGCATCACCAGGTGTCAGAAGCGGCGCTGACCCGCAGCCCCACGACCAGAAGGGCAACAACGACCTGCTGTGCCTGACCCGGCCGGAACTGATCCGCGCCATCCACGATGCCTATCTCGAGGCCGGCGCCGACCTGGTTGAAACCAATACCTTCAACTCCACCGCGGTCTCGCAGTCCGACTACGGCCTGCAGCACCTGGCCCGCGAACTCAATTGCGAAGGCGCCAGGCTGGCCCGTGCCGCCTGTGACGCGGCTGAGCAACGTACGCCGGACCGACCCCGCTTCGCAGTGGGAGTCATCGGACCCACCAGCCGCACCGCATCCATCAGTCCCGACGTCACCGACCCCGGCTTTCGCGCCGTGTACTTCGACGATCTGGTTGGCTGGTACCGCGAAGCCGCCAACGGGCTGCTCCAGGGCGGCGCGGACATACTGATGGTGGAAACCGTGTTCGACACCCTCAACGCCAAGGCGGCGCTGTTCGCCATTTCCGAAGTCTTCGATGTCCTCGGCGCCCGGGTGCCGGTGATGGTGTCGGGCACCATCACGGATGCCTCGGGACGCACCCTGTCGGGCCAGACGGCGGAAGCGTTCTGGTACTCCGTGCGCCACGCGCGTCCGCTGGCCGTTGGCCTGAACTGCGCCCTGGGTGCCGCCGAGCTGCGTCCCCACGTACAGGCCCTGGCCGACATCGCCGACTGCTTCGTCACCGCCCACCCCAACGCCGGACTGCCCAATGCGTTCGGCGAATACGACGAAACACCCGAAGAGATGGCCCCCGTGCTGGCGGAGTTCGCCGCATCGGGCCTGGTCAACATCATTGGCGGCTGCTGTGGCACCACGCCCGAGCACATCCAGGCGATCGCCGAGGCGGTCAAGGACCTGCCGCCGCGAAACGTGCCGCAGATGGCGGAGGTGGCGGCATGACGCTTCGCCGCCATACCCGCCTGTCCGGGCTGGAACCGCTGGTCATCACCCCGGAGCTGCTGTTCGTCAACGTGGGCGAGCGCACCAACGTGACCGGCAGCGCCAGGTTCAAGAAGCTGATCAAGGATGACCGTTTTGACGTGGCGGTGGAGGTCGCACGCCAGCAGGTCAGCAGCGGTGCCCAGATCCTCGACGTCAACATGGATGAAGGCCTGCTCGATTCGGAAAAGGCCATGACCCGGTTCTTGAACCTGATCGCCGCCGAACCCGACATCGCCCGCATCCCGGTGATGGTGGACTCGTCGAAGTGGTCGGTGCTCGAAGCCGGGTTGAAGTGCCTGCAGGGCAAGGGCGTGGTCAACTCGATCTCGCTGAAAGAAGGCGAAGAGGAGTTCCTGCACCAGGCGCGCACCGTGCTGCGCTACGGCGCCGCGGTGGTGGTCATGGCCTTCGACGAACAGGGCCAGGCCGATACGAAAGAACGCAAGGTCGAGATCTGTACCCGCGCCTACCGGCTGCTGACGGAAAAGGTCGGCTTCCCGCCCGAAGACATCATTTTCGACCCCAACGTGTTCGCCATCGCCACCGGCATCGACGAGCACAACAACTACGCCGTCGATTTCATCGAGGCCACGCGTGAGATCCGCCGCACCCTGCCCCACTGCCACGTCTCGGGCGGCGTCTCCAACGTGTCGTTCTCATTCCGCGGCAACGAGACCGTGCGCCAGGCGATCCACGCGGTGTTCCTCTACCACGCGATCGCCGCCGGCATGGACATGGGCATCGTCAATGCCGGCGCGCTGCCGATCATCGATGATCTTGATCCGGAGCTGCGCGAGCGCGTCGAGGACGTGGTGCTCAACCGCCGGTCCGATGCCACCGAGCGGCTGCTGGAAATCGCCGAGCGCTACCGCGGCGGCAAGGGCGCGTCGAAGGTCGAAGACCTGACATGGCGTGAAAAGCCGGTGGCCGAGCGGCTCAGCCACGCTCTGGTGCACGGTATCGACCAGTACGTGGTGGAAGACACCGAAGAGGCGCGACAGCAGTCGACCCGTCCGCTGGACGTGATCGAAGGCCCGCTGATGAGCGGCATGAACGTGGTCGGCGACCTGTTCGGCGCCGGCAAGATGTTCCTGCCCCAGGTGGTGAAGTCGGCGCGGGTGATGAAGAAGGCGGTGGCCCATCTGCTGCCTTACATCGAGGCCGAAAAGGAAAAGAGCGGCGACGCCGGCCAGCCCAATGGCCGGGTGGTGCTGGCGACGGTGAAGGGCGACGTGCACGACATCGGCAAGAACATCGTCGGCGTGGTGCTGGCCTGCAACAACTTCGAGGTCGTGGACCTGGGGGTGATGGTTCCGGCGCAGGCGATCCTGGACAAGGCGCGCGAGATCAACGCGGACCTGATCGGCCTGTCCGGCCTGATCACGCCCTCGCTGGAGGAGATGGGCCACGTAGCGGCGGAAATGAAGCGCCAGGGCTTCACGACGCCGCTGCTGATCGGCGGCGCTACCACTTCACGCGCGCACACCGCCCTGCGCATCGCCCCGCACTACAGCGCGCCGACCGTCTGGGTGAAGGACGCCTCGCGCGCGGTGGGCGTGGCCCAGTCCCTGGTCAGCGCAGAGCTGCGCGAGCCGTTCGTTGCCGCCAACGAGGCCAACCATGTCGAGATCCGCCAGCGCCACCGTAACCGCGGCGACGGCAAGCGGCTGGTGTCACTGGCCAAGGCGCGCGGGCAGCGTTTCGATGGCGGATGGAACACCTACGTGCCACCGGCGCCCAGGGATACCGGGGTCACCGCGTTTGATGACTGGCCGCTGGAAGACCTGCTGCCAGTGATCGACTGGACGCCCTTCTTCCAGGCCTGGGAGCTGGCGGGCCGGTTCCCGAAAATCCTCGAGGATGAAATCGTCGGCCCGCAGGCCACCGAGCTGTACGCAGACGCCCGCGCCATGCTGGATCGGATCATTGCGGAAAAGTGGCTGCGGGCGAAAGCGGTGTTCGGCATCTGGCCGGCCAACAGCATCGGCGACGACGTCGAACTGGACGCCGGCGACGGCATGCCCCGGCGGCTGCACTTCCTGCGCCAGCAGGTGGACAAGCCGGCGGAACGGCCGGATTTCTGCCTGGCGGATTTCATTGCGCCAAAGGACTCGGGCCGGCAGGACTGGATCGGCGCGTTCGCGGTCACTGCCGGCATCGGCATTGACGAGCACGTTGCACGTTTCCAGGCCGATCATGACGACTACAGCGCGATCCTGCTCAAGGCCCTCGCCGACCGGCTGGCAGAAGCCCTGGCCGAACGCCTGCACCAGCGTGTGCGCACGGAATTCTGGGGCTATGCCGCCGATGAGGATCTGGGCAACGACGCCCTGATCGCCGAGAAGTACGACGGCATCCGACCCGCGCCGGGCTACCCGGCCTGCCCCGAGCACAGTGAGAAGCGCGCCCTGTTCGACCTGCTCGACGCCGAAAACAACGCCGGCATGGAGCTGACCGAAAGCTTCGCGATGCTGCCCACGGCGGCGGTGTCGGGCTACTACTTCAGCCACCCGCGCAGCCAGTATTTCGTGGTGGGCAGGGTGTCGAAGGAGCAGGTTGCCGATTACGCCCGCCGCAAGGGCGTGGCACTGGCCCAGGCGGAACGCTGGCTGGCCTCGAACCTGGACTACGACCCCGAATAACCCCCGGAGCGTAGGAGCGCGCCATGCGCGCGAAGCCGCGTGAACACCGGCCACGCAGTGAGGCATCGGTGACCGCGCCGGGGCCGAAGCCCCACGCCGCCGGCAGAATTCACGCGGCTTCGCGCGCATGGCGCGCTCTTACCAGACGAGGTCGTCGGGCACCTGGTACTTGGGGTCGGCGTATGGATCGTCGGCCGCGGGCGCGTCCGGATCCACCTTCAGCGCAACCGCGGGGGCAAACACCGCCTCGGCCTCGGCCAGCACCGCGGCGGTCACCAGCAGGTAGCGGCCGGCCTGCTGCAATACGCCCAGCTGACCGGCGTTGAGCGCCTTCAGCTGGTCGGCGGTCACATGGATGCGCTTGATCTTGCCGCCGTACTCGAAGTGCCGGGCAATGTCGGCATCCTCGGCATTGAGCGACTTGCCTTCCAGCAGGGCGGTCAGCTTCGCCCGCGCCTCACGGCGCTTGCGGGCCTCTTCCTGCTTCTGCTGCTCGGCCCGGACGCGCTCTTCTTTCTCGCGCTGGGCACGGATCGCGTAGGCCTTGGCCAGATCGATCTCGCCACCGCTACGCCCGCCCTTGCGCGGCTGCTGCCGGGGGCCCTTGCCCGGCCCACGACCGCCCTTGTCCGGGCCCGGGGCGGCTTTGCCGCGCGCCCGCTCCCCCGGCTTTCCACGCCGGGGGTCGGGCTTGCGCTCTGGCTTGGCCGGTGCCTTGAAACCCAGACCAAGCAACTGGTCACGAAGCGTAGTACTCATATTTCCAACTCAGTAATGCGGCGGGGGCGGCTCGTCACCGGGATCGGCGTAGAAGCTACTCTGTCCCTGCCGGAATTCCTCCAGGCCGCGCTGCAACAGCTCGGCAGTACGCGCCGCCTCGGCGCGCAATTGCGCGAGCGCATCGCTGAGCTCGCCCATGGCCTGCTCCTGGAACGCGAGCCGCGTTTCCAGCTCCACCACCCGCGCTTCCAATCCGTTGCCCATTGATCCGTGATCCCGGCTTATTGAGCCGTCGGCGCGACGTCGATCAGTTCGACATCGAACACCAGGGTTGCATTCGGGCCGATCGGGCCGCCCGGCGTGCCTTCTGCGCCGTAGCCCAGCGGCGCCGGGATCCAGAACTTGTAGCGGCCACCCCGTGCCATCAGCTGCAGCCCTTCCTGCCAGCCCGGAACCACCTGGTCCAGCTGGAACTCGGCCGGCTCGCCGCGCTGGCGCGAGCTGTCAAACACATCGCCGTTCAGCAAGCTGCCTTCGTAATGGACGCGCACCCGGTCCTGCGGACCCGGCGAGTCGCCCTCACCTTCCTCCAGCACTTCATACTGCAGGCCGGAGTCGGTCACCTGGACCTCGTCGCGCTGCGCATTCTCGGCAAGGAAAGCCTCGCCTTCCGCGGCGGCCACGCTGGCTGCTTCCGCACGCCCCTGCTCCATGCGCTCGCCCAGCGCCTGCATGATCTGCATGAACTGGGGTTCGTCGATCCTGGGCTCGCGCGCTTCGACCGAATCACGGATGCCGTCAAACATCGCGTCCAGATCCACCTCGTCCCGGATCGGGTACAGGGTGCCGCCCATTTCCAGGCCGATCACGTATCCGGCCTGCTGCTGGGCCGTTTCCAGCCCATCGATGCCCTCGATGCCGGGCGTGCTGCGGACTTCCCGCTCGGCGGCCACGGCCGGGGCAGCGGCGCTGTCTTCATCAATCTTCTTGCAGGCGCCCAGGGCCAGCGGGATCGCAAGGGCCAGGAGCACCGCGGATCCGGTACGGGGGGAAAACTTCATGAAAAACTCCTTTACAGGACGTCGAGCAGTTCGACGTCGAAAACCAGGGTTGCATTGGGGCCGATCGGACCGCCAGCGGTGCCATTGGCCCCATAGGCGAGATGGCCGGGAATCCAGAATCGGTATCTGGCGCCAACCTGCATCAGGCCCACGCCCTCGGTCCAGCCGGGGATGACCTGGCCCAGGCCGAAGTCAGCAGGCTGACCGCGGTCGCGGGAGCTGTCAAATACGGTGCCGTCGAGCAGCGTGCCGTGATAATGAACGCGCACCCGGTCATGCGGCATGGGCCGGCGACCGGTGCCCTGCTCGATCACCTGGTACTGCAGGCCGGAGGCGGTGGCGATCACGCCGTCGTTGGCCCGGTTGGCTTCCATGAACGCCGCACCTTCGGCGCGGTTGCGCTCACCGAGCTGGGCCGCTTCGGCCTGCTGGCGTTCCTGGATCCGCCGCGAAAACGCCGTCCGCAACGCATCGGCTTCGGCATCGGACATCAGCAAATCACCGCCTTCAACCCGGGTCCGCAGCCCCTGCATCAGCGGCGCCAGATCAAGCTCATCGCGCAGCTGAACCAGTGAACGCGCAACATCGGCTCCAATCATCAATCCGGCCTGCTCAAGGTCCACGTCGGGCGGCGGCGTGCCGGGCGGCTGACCCGGAACCGGCTGGCCGTTGCGCACCGCGGCGCGGATCGACAGCGCCTCGCCCACGGCCCGGGCCGTGTCTGCATCCACCAGTGGGGCTCCACCTGCCAAGGCATGCTCGATCGCCCGCTGCAGCGCGGCATAGTCCAGATCAGGACCGACCGGCTCAAGGGAACGCCCCACGTCCATGCCCACCATGTAGCTGAGCCGGTCACGCTCGCTCTCAAGAGCCTGCGCGAACGCCGGCAGGGTAAGGAAACAGGCGGCAGCAAGACACAGCGCGACTGCGCCACGCAGTGCTTTTTTCATGGGGGAAGCTCCGAATTGGGGCGCCGGCGCACGACGCGATCGGCGCTATTGTCGCGGCATCCCCGGCCGCGGGCAATCGCCTCCCTGAATGCACGGCTCCCGGCGCATTTAAAAAAATCAGGCTGGGGTATTGACCATAGGTGTTCTGGTGTTATAGTTGCATACAACACCAATCAACTTGGGCAGGAGGTTCGCCATGAACCAGGCGTTCCAAAACACGATTCTGGCATCTGCGGTCGCTGCCGCGATCCTGCTGTTCGTACTGATCGCGGCGCGCACCGGCACATATGAACAGCCAGGCCCGTACTCCGCACACTACAGCGTCGCCGCACCGCCGGGGCAGCGTGTCACCGCGGACCTGGGCAGGAACTTCGCCGTCGGGTTCGGGTCCCTTGCCCGCCCCATGCAGGGTGACATGGCCGCGGCTGATACCGCAGCCGGCGCCCTCAGCCTGGCATCAGCGCTGGTGGCCACCTCGGTGGTTGAGGCCACCCTGGCGTCCATGCTCGAAGACCCGGGCAACCGCCGCCGCCCATCCGCGAACGATGCGCCGATCGCCACCCCCCGCACCCGCAACGCCCTGGCCATGCCCTACTTCGGCACGGCCCGCAGCCTGCGCCCCGACAACACTGGAGTGGCGCCATGAGTGCAGTCCAATGGAGCGACGGTACTCCCATTTACCGCCAACTGAAGGAACGCGTGATCGCGCTGATGCTCGAGGGTGAACTAGAGCCCGGTGATGCACTGCCCTCGGTGCGCCAGGTGGCCGCCGACTACCAGGTGAATCCCATCACGGTCTCCCGCGCCTACCAGGAGCTGGTGGATGAGGGACTGGTGGAAAAGCGCCGCGGCCTGGGCATGTTCGTGACCGAAGAGGTCCCGCGCAAACTGCTGGGCAACGAGCGCGAACGCTTCCTGACCGAAGAGTGGCCGCTGGTACTCGAGCGCATCCGGCTGCTGGGCCTTTCCACTGCTGATCTGCTGGAAACCGCATCCACCGGAGAAGACAAATGACCCCTGACCTGAACACCGCAGCCGCGCCCGGGCGGGTGATTGAAGCCCGCGGACTGCGCAAGACCTATGGCGGCACCGTGGCGCTGGCCGGCACTGATTTCGCGATCGAACCGGGCCGCATCGTCGGCCTGATCGGCCCCAACGGCGCCGGCAAGACCACCGCGCTCAAGGCCATCCTCGGTCTGGTTCCCTTCCAGGGCGAACTGGACGTGCTGGGCCGTGATCCGCGCACCCGCCGCGACGAGCTGATGAACGATGTGTGCTTCATCGCCGATGTGGCGGTGCTGCCGCGCTGGATCCGGGTGCGCGAAGCCATCGATTTCGTCGAAGGCGTGCACCCACGCTTCGACCGCGCCCGCTGCGAGCGCTTCCTGGCCAACACCAAGCTGACCCCGAAGATGCGCGTGCGGCAGATGTCCAAAGGCATGATCGTGCAGCTGCACCTGGCCCTGGTGATGGCCATTGATGCGCGCCTGCTGGTGCTGGACGAGCCCACCCTCGGCCTGGACGTGCTCTATCGCAAGCAGTTCTACCAGCGCCTGCTGGAGGACTACTTCGATGAAGACAAGACCATCATCATCACCACCCATCAGGTGGAAGAGGTGGAGCACATCCTCACCGACGTGCTGTTCATCCGCGACGGCCGGATCGTGCTCGACGCGCCGATGGAAGACCTGGCCGAGCGCTTTACTGAAGTACTGGTCAACGCGGAGCAGATCGACGCCGCGCGCCAGCTTGGCCCGCTCGAAGAGCGCGCCCTGCCCTTTGGCAAGACCGTGATGCTGTTTGACGGCACCCCCCGTTCCACCCTGGCCCCGTTTGGTGAAACCCGCACCCCGGGCCTCGCCGACCTGTTCGTCGCCACGATGAAGGGAACCTACGAATGAACGCGATCACTGATTCCACTGCTTCCACGCCCCGGCCTTCCGGCGGCCGGAAGATCAGCACCGCCCAGCGCTTCGGCTGGCTGCTGCGACGTGAGTTCTGGGAGAACCGTGGCGGGTTCCTGTGGGCCCCGGCGATTGCCGGCGGCATCACCCTGCTGTTCACCGTGCTTGCGGCCATTGGTGCCAGCCTGCTCACCTCCCGTAGCGGCAACCGCATCCAGATCGACGATGCGGCCCCTCCCGAACAGGTGACCCAGGCGCTGGGTGCCGCAGGCGACGTGGCCCTGCTGCTGGGGATCTCCATCAGCATGGTGGTGCTCGGGTTCGTGGTGTTCTTCTACGCCCTGGGCAGCCTGCACGACGATCGGCGCGACCGCAGCATCCTGTTCTGGAAGTCCATGCCCATTTCCGACGCCGCCACGGTAGGCTCGAAAGCCGCCTGGGCCCTGCTGCTGGCGCCGCTGCTGGCCATGGTGGTGGGTATCCTGATCGGCTTGGCGCTGTGGGTGGTGACTGCGCTGACCACCACCGTCAATGGAGTGCCGGGCACCGCCGGCCTGCTGACCAGCTCGCATCCGTTCCGGATCACAGGCTCCGTCCTCGCCCTGCTGCCGCTGTATGCACTGTGGGCACTGCCGGCGGTCGGCTGGCTGATGCTGTGCTCGGCCGCGGCCCGCAGCAAGCCGTTCCTGTGGGCGCTGATCGTACCGGTCATGGGCTGCGCCCTGGTGAGCATGGTCAGCGCGATCCTGGGGTTCAAGCTCAACTACGGTGCCCTGTGGTACGCGGTAGCCAACCGCGGGCTGCTGAGCGTCTTCCCGGGGTCGTGGCTACCCAGTGCCCATGGCATGAGCACGATCTCCATCAAGGGCCCGGAAGACATCCCGTTGCTGATCAGTCCGCTGCAGAGCTGGCAGGTGGCGGGAACCCTGGACCTCTGGCTGGGCGTCGTGGCGGGCATCGCCATGATCCTGCTCGCCATCCGCCTGCGCCGCTGGCGCGAAGAGGGCTGATCGCCCACGTACCCCGGGATACCGACATGCATATCCGCTCAAGAACCGGCATCGCCATCGTTTCGATCCTCGCTGCCGCCCTGGCTGCAGGCTGCAGCAACGAGCCCGCCCCGCCTGACACCGATGAAACCGGGGGCGCCACCAGTTTCATTGGCCGCCAGGCAGCCAAGGGCATCGCCGAGGCCCAGCGCAAGCTGGAAACTGAAAACATCCGTCTCGGGACCAAGGACTTCATCCATATCAAGGGACTCGGCTTTGCAAGACGCAGTGTTGGGACAGATGACAACGCGGATGCTCTGCCGAAGGCGGAAATCACGCCGGAAGGCGTGCTCCTTATCGCCGGCGAGGCAGTGCCTGCCAATGCCCGCCAGCAAGAGCTTCTGCTCGCCTATCGCGGCCACCTGCTGGGCGTGGCCCAGGCCGGCATGGCGCTGGGCATCCAAGGCGCGGACATTGCAGGCACCGCGCTGACCGGCATCGGCCAGGCACTGTTCGGCGGCGAAGAGGGCCGCAGGGAGTACGAAGCCCGGATCGAGGCCGAGGCGGAACGGATTGAGCAGGAGGCCACTGCGCTGTGCACGCTGCTGCCTGGACTGCATGACAGCCAGCAGGCGCTGGCCTCCGCCATGCCCGAGTTTGTCCCCTACGCCACCATGACCCGCAAGGACATCGAGGACTGTGGCAAGGACACAGACGCCGACCCGACCGTGGAGCCCACCGATGAAATCAGCATCTGATCCCATGCAACCATCCCGGAGCGTCCCCATGCACCATCGTTACCTGCTGCTCTGCGCCCTGCTGCTGCCGCTCGCCGCCCATGCCGGTGACGAGCGTTGCAGCCACTCCTCACCGCGCCAGATGCAGATGGAACTGGACGGCGTGCGCACGGTGAAGTTCGAGGTCGGCCACAACAAGCTGCGTCTGGACGCCGATGCCAATGCCGACGGAACCCTCCAGGGCCGCGCCTGCGCTTCCAGCGCCGGAGCGCTGGACAATCTGAAGCTGGAGCAGCAGCGGGATGGCGACCAGCTGACCGTCCGCGTGTACCGCGAGGGGCGACTCGGCGGGCTCTTTTCCGGCGGCGGCTACGCCTATCTGGACCTGTCCGGCAGCGTGCCGGACAACGTCTTGGTGCAGCTCATCGTCGGCTCCGGCGATGCGTGGCTTACCGGCGCCTCGGCCATGAGCGCCGATGTGGGCTCCGGCGATGTGGAGGCGCGCAACATCGCCGGGCTGGTCACGGCCAAGGTCGGATCCGGCGATATCGCGCTGCACGACATCGGCGCGCTGAACATCCTTTCCATCGGTTCGGGCGACATCGAAGCCCATCAGGTCCGCGGGAGCGTCGAGGTCGGCAGCATCGGATCCGGCGATTTCGAACTGGAAGGAGCCGCCGGAGACGTGGGTATCGGCAGCATTGGCTCCGGCGATGCCGACCTGCGCGATGTGCGCGGAAGCGTCAGCGTCGGCTCGATCGGCTCGGGCGACCTGGATATCCGCGGCGTGGGCGGTGACCTCACCGTCCGATCCACTGGCAGCGGCAGCGTTCGTCACACCGGCGTGGGTGGCGGCGTGGACGTGCCGCGCCGCCGCTGAACTTTTTTGACTCCGTACCTGTACCAAGACAGATAGAGGACACCAACATGCGCTCCATCCGCACCCTGCGCCTGGCCTCCTGCACCGCCGCCCTGTGCCTGCTGCTGCCCGCTGCACAGGCCGCCAGCCCCGAAAAGGATTCGGTCCGCGGCGAAATCCGCCAGGAAATGGCCGAAGCCCGGCGCGAAGTGCGCGCGGAGCTGGCAGCCGCCCGGGTCGAACTGCAGACCGGCAATCTCGACGTGGGCGACAGCCTGCGCTTTGGAAACAACGACGCACGCGACGACGGGGAGCCCCGGTTGAAGGCGGAGATCACCCCGCACGGCGACTTGCTGATTGACGGTGCAGCCGTGGCCATCGACAGCCAGCAGCGCAAGGATCTGCTGACATATCGCGGCCAGGTGATCGACATCGCCCTGGCCGGCATGGAAATCGGTGAGCAGGCGGCCCTGGTCGCAATCGACTCTGTGGACCGCGGCCTGTTCCGCCTGATATTCAGCGCCATGAGCGGCAGCCTCGAGCGCAACATCAAAAAGACCGTTACCGGCCTGGTGGAACCGGCGGTGCTGCAGATCTGCGACAGCCTCCCCGCGCTGTACGGCTCACAGCAGCGGCTGGCCGGCAGCGTTCCGGAATTCCGCCCCTACGCCACCCTCGACCCGGACGAGATCAGCAACTGCGAAGCCGACGTGCGACGCGAGTTCGCCGGCCTCGGTAGCGACTGATCAGCCGCCAATGCCCCCGGTGGTCAGCGCCACCGGATCAAGCAGGCGTCTGAGCTCGTCCTCGGTCAGGCCGCTGTCTTCCAGCGCCACCTCCAGCACCGGCCGGTTCTCGGCGTAGGCGCGCTTGGCGATCGCCGCGCCCTTTTCGTAGCCGATCACCGGATTGAGCGCGGTCACCAGGATCGGATTGCGTTCCAGCGCATCGGCCACGTTGTCCTTGCGCACCTTCAGCCCGGCAATCACATCGTCGGCCAGCAGGCGCATGGTGTTGCCCAGCAGCTGGATTGAATCGAGCAGGTTGGCCGCGATCAGCGGCAGCATCACGTTGAGCTGGAAGTTGCCGCTCTGCCCCGCCACGGTGATCGCGGCGTGGTGGCCCATCACCTGGGCGCACACCATGCAGGCTGCTTCCGGCATGACCGGGTTGACCTTGCCCGGCATGATCGAGCTGCCCGGCTGCAGCGCTGGCAGTTCCACCTCGCCAAGGCCGGCCAGCGGGCCGGAGTTCATCCAGCGCAGGTCGTTGGCGATCTTCATCAGCGCCACTGCCAGCACGTTCAGCTGGCCGGACAGTTCCACCGCGTCGTCCTGGGTGGCGATGCCCTCGAACTTGTCCTTGGCGCTCTCGAATTTCGCCTTGCTGCCCGACGACAGCAGCTTGGCCACCCTGGGTCCGAACCGGGGGTCGGCGTTGATGCCGGTGCCGATCGCCGTGCCGCCCAGCGGCAGCCGGCGCAGCCGCTTCAGGCTGTCCTCGATCCGGCCCTGGGCGGAATCGAGCTGGGACGCCCAGGTGCCGAACTCCTGGGCGAAGGTCAGCGGCATGGCGTCCATCAGATGGGTGCGCCCGGTCTTGACCACTTTGGTCATTCCCCGCGCCCGGCGGTTGATGGTGTTGCGCAGGTGCTTGAGCGCCGGCAGCAGATCTTCCACCGTGGCCAGCTGGGCGGACACGCGGATCGCGGTGGGAATCACGTCGTTTGAGCTCTGGCCCAGGTTGACGTGATCGTTGGGGTGCACCTTGCGCCGGGCGGTGGAAGCAAGCGCGGCAATGACCTCGTTGGCATTCATGTTCGACGAAGTACCCGAACCGGTCTGGTAGATGTCGATCGGGAACTGCGCGTCATGGCGGCCGTCGGCCACTTCCATGGCGGCCTTGGCGATCGCTCCGCCCAAGGCCTTTGGCAGCAGCCCGAGCCCAACGTTGGCTTCCGCCGCTGCGGCCTTGACCAGCCCCAGCGCCCGGATGAAGCCGCGCGGCATCGGCCGGCCGGAAATGGGGAAATTTTGCACGGCGCGCTGGGTCTGCGCGCCCCACAGGGCATCGGCGGGCACCTGCAGCTCACCCATGCTGTCGCGTTCGATACGGAAGGATCCTGACATCGGCGTCTCCATCTGGCGGGAGTAAGTGGGCACCGGCCCGTGGGCGCGTGGCGCCTGCCGGCATTGGCCAGAGGATACGCCAGCGACCGTGGCCTTCCGGTGGCGCTAGAATTGACAGGCTGCGGTCCGTCCCAGCCCCGGCGCCCGCCGGTTCCTTCAGCCTGCCGGCATCCACGCCGCGCCACCACCTGCCGAGACCCATGTCCGAAGCCACCCTGCTCGCCCTGTCCCCGCTCGACGGCCGCTACGCCTCCAAGGCCGATCCGCTGCGTCCGATCTTTTCCGAATTCGGCCTGATCCGGGCCCGTGTGCGGGTCGAAGTGGAATGGCTGCTGGCCCTGGCGGCCGAACCCGGCATTGTTGAGCTTGCCGACTTTGACGACGGCGCCCGCGACCGGCTGAAGGCCCTGGCCAACGACTTCAGCGTGAACGATGCGGCCCGGGTCAAGGAGATCGAGCGCACCACCAACCATGACGTCAAGGCGGTGGAATACTTCATCAAGGAGCGTCTGGGCGACGACCCCACGCTGGCCGGCGCGTTGGAGTTCGTGCATTTCGCCTGCACCAGCGAGGACATCAACAACCTCTCCTACGCGCTGATGCTGCGCGAGGCGCGCGACGGGGTGATGGTGCCGAAGCTGGACGTCCTGGTCGGCAAGCTCCGCACCATGGCCCATGAACTTGCGGCTGTGCCCATGCTCTCGCGCACCCACGGCCAGACCGCCTCCCCGACCACGCTGGGCAAGGAACTGGCCAACGTGGTGGCGCGCCTGCAGCGCCAGCGCGAGGTGCTGGCCGAGCTGCCGATGCCGGGCAAGATCAACGGCGCCGTGGGCAACTACAACGCCCACGTGGCCGCGTATCCGGACGTGGACTGGCCGGCTTTCTCCGAGCGCTTCGTGAGCGGGCTGGGGCTGGACTGGCAGCCGTACACCACCCAGATCGAGCCGCACGACGGCATCGCCGAAGCCTGTGACGCGCAGGCGCGCATCGACACCATCTGCATTGACCTGTGCCGCGACGTGTGGGGTTACATCTCGCTGGGCTACTTCCGCCAGGCGCTGAAGGAAGGCGAAGTCGGCAGCTCCACCATGCCGCACAAGGTCAACCCGATCGATTTCGAAAACGCCGAGGGCAACTTCGGCGTGGCCAACGCCCTGCTCGGCCACTTCTCCACCAAGCTGCCGATCAGCCGCTGGCAGCGCGACCTGACCGATTCCACCGTGCTGCGCGGCCTGGGCACCGCTTTCGGCCACGCCCTGGTGGGTTATGACGCCCTGCTGCGCGGCCTGGAGAAGCTGAGCGTGAACCACGACCGGCTGCAGGCCGATCTGGACGCCGCCTGGGAGGTGCTGGCCGAAGCGGTGCAGACCGTCATGCGCCGCCACGGACTGCCGAATCCGTACGAGCAGCTCAAGGCCCTGACCCGCGGCCAGGGGATCACTGCCGATTCCATGCGCGGTTTCATCGAATCGCTCGACCTGCCCGCCGCGGACAAGCAGCGCCTGCTGGCGCTCACCCCCGCCGGCTATACCGGGCTGGCAGAGCTCCTGGCACGCGAGATCTGAGCTCCCGCGCTGCGCCCGCGCTTCACCGCCCCCTCCCCGCATAGCCCCACTGGATCACGTTACCCTTCAGCCATGACCTCGCCCCCCATTGAAATCGATGCCAGCAGCCTGCCGCCGCTGGGCATGCCGCCCGAACAGTTCCTGCGCGATTACTGGCAGAAACGGCCCCTGTTGATCCGCAATGCCTTTCCGGGATTCGAGTCGCCGATCGAGCCTGAAGACCTGGCCGGGCTGGCCTGCGAGGACGGCGTGCTGGCCCGGATCGTGCGGCACGATCGCGCCCGGGACGGCTGGAAGGTCAGCCACGGTCCATTCCCCGAGGAAATGTTCCCGGGCATGCCGCACCAGGACTGGACCCTGCTGGTGCAGGACGTGGACAAGTGGGACGCCGACATCGCCGCCCTGCTGCCGCACTTCGACTTCCTGCCGCGCTGGCGGATCGACGACGTCATGGTCAGCTTCGCCGCTCCCGGCGGATCGGTGGGCGCGCACATCGACCAGTACGACGTGTTCCTGCTCCAGGCCCATGGCCACCGCCGCTGGCAGATCGATGCACGGCCCAACCCGCCGCTGGACTACCGCCCCGACGTGGAGCTGCGCCTGCTGCAGCAGTTCGACCCCAGTCATGAGTGGGTGCTGGGGCCGGGCGACATGCTGTACCTGCCGCCGGGCGGGCCCCACCACGGCGTGGCCGAGGACGCCTGCCTGACCTTCTCGGTCGGCATGCGTGCGCCGTCCGCCGCCGAACTGGTCGGCGACTGGGCAGACGCCATGATCGCCGAGGCCGACGACAGCCTGCGCTACCACGATTCCGACCTGGAACTGCCGCAGGATCCGCATGAGATCGACGCGGCGGCCATGGAGCGGGTGGTCGAAGCGCTCAACCTGCTGCGGATGCGCGATCCCGACCGCCTCGGCGACTGGTTCGGCCGCTTCATCACCCTCTACCGGGTGGGCGCACAGGCCGCCCCCGGCGAAGATCAGCGCTCGCGGATCGAAATTGAATGGGACCTGCAGCAGGGCGGAACCCTGCAACGCCATCCCTGGACCCGCATGGCCTGGCGCCGGGCCGCAGACGGCGGCGAGGCGCGCCTTTACGTGGCCGGCGAGGATCAACCGCTGCCGGCCGCAGACGCCAGCCGACTCGCGGCGGCGGCCACCGTGGACGGCGCGCTCTACGCCACCCTGTCCGAGCCGGCCCGCGACGTGCTGATCGAACTGCTCGGCCAGGGCCACTACCGGCTGGCCATGCCCGAGGACGACGAGGCCGAATGACCCCGGGCCCAGCGCCAGGCTTCCGGGTCGAGCTGGTTGATTTCAACCAGGCCAGGGAAGCGCTGCGCGCAGTGCGCGACGTGGTTTTCATCCACGAACAGCAGGTACCACCGGAGCTCGAGCACGACCCGGCTGATCCACAGCACGTGCATGCCCTGGCCCGGGACGCGCAGGGCCAGCCGATAGGCACCGGCCGGATCAGTCCTTCCGGCCGCATCGGGCGCATGGCGGTGCTGGCTGAATGGCGCGGCCACGGGGTGGGCAACGCACTGCTGCGCGCCCTGCTTGTCCACGCCCGCGCCCGGGCCATGCCCGAAGCGAGCCTGCACGCGCAGGCGTCCGCGATCGATTTCTACGCCCGGCACGGGTTCATTGCCTGCGGTGAGCGCTTCCAGGAAGCCGGCATCGAACACCAGGCCATGCGGCGCATGCTGGCCGGGCCGATGGCCGTGGAGGATCGCGATGAAGCCGTGATCGCCGCTACCGGCGTGATCAGCCGCGCGCGCAGCCGGCTGTGGATCCACAGCCGCGAGCTGGACCCGGGACTGCTGGATGCCGCTTCCGTGCTGACCGCGCTGCGCCGGTTTGCGGTGGACGGGCGGGGCCGGCAGGTATCGATCCTGCTGCACGACCCCGCCGCGGCGCAGCGCGCCCATGCCCCGCTGCTTGCCCTCGCCCAGCGCCTGCCCAGCGTGTTCCAGTTCCGCGCGGTGGACGACCCGGTCGACCGTGCCTATGCCGCCGCCTTCATTGCCAGTGATTCGGGCGCCTACTACTTTCGTAGCCTGGGGCACCGTTATGACGGCGACTGGGATGTGGCCGATGCCGGTCGTGCACGCCAGCTGGCCGAATCTTTCAAGCCGGTGTGGGAGCGCTCCAGGCCATGTTCCGAACTGCGCGCCCTGGGCCTGTGAACCCGCCTTCCCATGGCCCACCCCCCACTGACCCGATACGTGCCGTTCCATCCGCGGCGTTCGCCCTGAACGGGCGCTGCGGCTATAATCGATGGGGTTTCATTCATCGAATGGATCATTGCCGCCGACGCCGGCGCACGGCCGGAGCGGCATACCGCCTCCCCACATTTCTCGAGTCCTGACCCCAGACGTGGAAAGCCTCCTCAAGCAGTTTGCCAAGTCTTCACAGCTTGGCGCCAACGCCGCCTTCATTGAAGACCTTTACGAGCAGTACCTGGTCAATCCCGACAGCGTCGATGCCAATTGGAAAACCTGGTTCGACAGCTTCAACGGTCGCGAAGCCGGTGACGTTCCCCATTCGGCAGTCATCGCCCAGGTGTCCGCCGCTGCCCGCTCCGCCCGCAGTGGCACGGCGACCGAAGTCGTCGATGGCGAAGCCTCCCGCAAGCAGGGAGCCGTGCTCAAGCTGATCACCGCCTACCGCTCGCGTGGCCACCTGCAGGCCAACATCGACCCGCTGGGGATGATGGAGAAGCTGGACGCCCCGGACCTGGACCTGCCCTTCCACGGCCTGTCCGACGCCGATCTGGATGAGGAGTTCCGCACCGGCCCCGGCGGTGGCAGCACCAGCACCTTTGGTGGCCCCGAGCGGATGCGCCTGCGCGATCTGCTCGGCCTGCTGCGCACCACCTACTGCGGCAGCATCGGCGCCGAGTTCATGCACATCCCCGATGCCGAGCAGCGCCAGTGGCTGTACCAGCGCGTCGAAGCCGCCGGCGGCACGTTCCACCGCGGCGGCGACGAGAAGCGCCGCACCCTGGAGCGTCTGACCGCGGCCGAAGGCCTTGAGCGCTACCTGCACACCAAATACGTGGGCCAGAAGCGCTTCTCGCTGGAAGGCGGCGATTCGCTGATCCCGGCCCTGGACGCGCTGATCCAGCGCGCCGGCCAGGACGGCGTGAAGGATATCGTGATGGGCATGGCCCACCGCGGCCGCCTGAACGTGCTGGTCAACACCATGGGCAAGTCGCCCAAGCGCCTGTTCGACGAGTTTGAAGGCAAGTTCGAGTTCGACGGCGTGCATGCCCAGACCGGCGACGTGAAGTACCACATGGGCTTCTCGGCCGACGTGCGTACCCCGGGCGGCCCCGTGCACCTGGCGCTGGCGTTCAACCCTTCGCACCTTGAGATCGTCAACCCGGTGGTGGCCGGCAGCGCCCGTTCGCGCCAGCACCGCCGCGGCGATACCGAGCGCAAGCAGGTGGTGCCGGTGCTGCTGCACGGCGACGCCGCCTTCGCCGGCCAGGGCGTGGTGATGGAGCTGCTGCAGATGTCGCAGGCCCGCGGCTTCGCCGTCGGCGGCACCGTGCACGTGGTGATCAACAACCAGGTCGGCTTCACCACCAGCGACCAGCAGGACGCGCGTTCCACCCAGTACTGCACCGACGTGGCCAAGATGGTCGCCGCCCCGGTGCTGCACGTGAATGCCGATGACCCCGACGCGGTGGTGTTCTGCATGGAAGCCGCCTACGACTTCCGCCAGAAGTTCGGCAAGGACGTGGTGATCGACCTGGTGTGCTACCGCCGCCACGGCCACAACGAGGCCGATGAGCCGGCTGCCACCCAGCCGCTCATGTACCAGGTCATCCGCAAGCTCAAGACCACGCGCGAGCTCTACGCCGAGCGTCTGGCCAGCGAAGGCGTCGTCGAGGCTGACGAGGCCAAGGCGCTGGTGGACCGCTACCGCGACAAGCTGGACGCGGGCGAGGTCACCGCCGAACTGACCGATACCGGTCCGGAAGGCTACGACCTGACCATCGACTGGGGCAGCTACCTGCGCGGCACCCTGGCCGACGAAGTGGACACCCGCGTCGACGCCGGCCGCCTGAAGGAACTGGCCGGCATCATCAGCCACGTCCCTGAAGATATCGAGCTGCATTCGCGCGTTGCCCGGATCTACCAGGACCGCCAGAAGATGGCGGCCGGCGAGACCCCCGGCGACTGGGGCTTCGCCGAAAATCTTGCCTACGCCACCCTGCTTGACGAGGGCAAGCGCCTGCGCCTGGTCGGCCAGGATTCGGGCCGCGGCACCTTCTTCCACCGCCATGCGGTGTTGCACGACCAGAAGACCGACCGCGACTACCTGCCGCTGCGCGAGCTGGTGGACAACCCCGAAGACGCCACCATTATCGACTCGCTGCTCAGCGAGGAAGCGGTGATGGCGTTCGAATACGGCTACTCCACTTCCGAGCCCAACACCCTGTGCATCTGGGAAGGCCAGTTCGGCGATTTCGCCAACGGTGCCCAGGTGGTGATCGACCAGTTCCTCTCCTCGGGCGAAGCCAAATGGGGTCGGCTGGCTGGTCTGGCGCTGTTCCTGCCGCACGGTTACGAAGGGCAAGGCCCTGAGCACAGCTCGGCGCGCCTGGAGCGCTTCCTGCAACTGTGCGCGCTGGACAACATGCTGGTCTGCGTGCCGACCACCCCGGCCCAGGCGTTCCACATGATCCGCCGCCAGCTGTGCATGACCACCCGCAAGCCGCTGGTGGTGATGACGCCCAAGTCGCTGCTGCGCCACAAGCTGGCCGTGTCGACCCTGGACGAGCTGGCCGACGGCGAGTTCATGCACCTGATCCCGGACGCCGGCGTGAAGCCGGCCAAGTGCAAGCGCGTGGTGGTCTGCTCTGGCAAGGTCTACTACGACCTGCTGGAAGCCCGTGGCAAGCAGGAGCTGGATGCCGAGGTCGCGCTGATCCGCGTGGAGCAGCTGTATCCGTTCCCGCGCGAGCAGCTGGCTGAGCAGCTGGGCCGCTACGGCAAGGGCGTCGATGTGATCTGGTGCCAGGAAGAGCCGCAGAACCAGGGCGCGTGGTACCAGATCAAGCACCACCTGGAGTTTTGCCTGGCCGATGGCCAGAAGCTCCACTACGCTGGTCGTTCGCGCTCGCCGTCACCGGCGGTCGGCGTATTCAACCAGCACGTCGAGGAGCAGACGGCACTCATCGCCGATGCCCTGGTCAACCCGCCCAAGGGCATGTCGGCCGAATAACCCCACCCATACGATTTGCCAGGAAGCTGCAAGATGGCCACTGAAATCAAGGTTCCCGTCCTCCCCGAATCCGTCGCCGACGCGACCATCGCCACCTGGCACAAGCAGGTAGGTGATGCCGTCAGCCGCGATGAAAACATCGTTGACCTGGAGACCGACAAGGTCGTGCTCGAGGTTCCCTCCACCGTTGACGGCGTGATCAAGGAGCTCAAGTTCTCCGAGGGTGACACCGTCACCAGCCAGCAGTTGCTGGCCGTCATCGAAGAAGGCGCCGCCCCCGCCGCCGAATCCGGGAGCAAGGACAAGCAGGCCCCGGCCGCCGGCGACGAGCAGGTGCAGCCCAAGGCCGAGGCCAAGGCTGCCGACGACAAGGCCCCCGCCTCCACCAAGCCGCAGCCCGTTTCCGGCGGCTCCAGCCTGCCCCCGGGCGCCCGTTTCACCGCGGCGAGGGAAGGCATTGATCCGTCGCAGGTCGAAGGTACCGGCCGTCGCGGCGCGGTGACCAAGGAAGATCTGATCAACTACGCGGCCGGTCGCACCGGTGGCGTCTCCGGCGGCAACCGTCCGGAAGAGCGCGTGCCGATGACCCGCATCCGCAAGCGCATCGCCGAGCGCCTGATGCACTCCAAGGAGTCGACCGCCATGCTGACCTCGTTCAACGAGGTCAACCTGGGCAAGGTGATGGCGATGCGCAAGGAGATGGGCGAACAGTTCATGAAGGAGCACGGCATCAAGCTGGGCTTCATGAGCTTCTTCGCCAAGGCCGCCGCCAACGCGCTGCAGAAGTACCCGGTGGTGAATGCCTCGGTCGATGGCGACGACATCATCTACCACGGCTACGCCGACATCTCGGTGGCCATTTCCACCGAGCGGGGCCTGGTGACGCCGGTGCTGCGCAACGTGGAGCGGATGGGCTTTGCCGAAGTCGAACAGGCCATTTCGGACTACGCCGTCGCCGCGCGCGAAGGCGGCCTGAAGCTGGAAGACCTGCAGGGCGGCACGTTCACCATCACCAACGGAGGCACCTTCGGCTCGCTGATGTCGACCCCGATCGTCAACCCGCCGCAGTCCGCGATCCTGGGCATGCACACCATCAAGGAGCGCCCGATCGTCGAGGACGGCCAGGTGGTGGCCGCGCCGATGATGTACATCGCCATCAGCTACGACCACCGCATCATCGACGGCAAGGACGCGGTGCTGTTCCTGGTCGACATCAAGAACCAGCTCGAGAACCCCGGCCGCATGCTGCTGGGCCTGTGAGCAACAAGGAAACCGACATGGCTGAACAATTCGACGTCGTCGTCATCGGAGCCGGCCCCGCCGGCTACCACGCCGCGATCCGCGCCGCCCAGCTGGGCATGAGCGTGGCCTGCGTGGACGCGGGCCTGGGCAAGGACGGCAAGCCGGCGCTGGGCGGTACCTGCCTGCGCGTGGGCTGCATCCCGTCCAAGGCGCTGCTGGACTCCTCGCGCCAGTTCCACAATCTGCAGAACGTGTTCGAGCAGCACGGCATCTCCGCCAAGGATCCGAAGATCGACGTGGAGAAGATGGTCGGCCGCAAGGACGGCATCGTGAAGCAGTTCACCGGCGGCATCCAGATGCTGTTCAAGGCCAACAAGGTCAAGCCGTACTATGGCTTCGCCACGTTGCACGCGAATCGTCTGGTCAAGGTGAAGCAGCACGACGGCACCGAGGTCGAGCTGACCGGCACCAACGTGGTCATCGCCGCGGGCTCGGATTCGATCGAGCTGCCGTTCGCGAAGTTTGACGGCGAGACCATCGTCGACAACGTCGGCGCGCTGGACTTCACCGAGACGCCCAAGCGCCTGGCAGTGATCGGCGCCGGCGTGATCGGCCTTGAGCTGGGCAGCGTGTGGAAGCGCCTGGGCGCGGAAGTGACCATCCTGGAAGCGATGCCGGAGTTCCTGGCCGCGGCCGACGCCGAGGTGTCCAGGCTGGCCGCGCGCGAGTTCAAGAAGCAGGGTCTGGATATCAAGCTGGGCGCCAAGGTCTCCAAGGCCGAAGTCACGGGCAAGGGCAAGAAGAAGGAAGTCCAGGTCACCTTCGAGGACAAGAAGGGCGAGCAGACCATCACCGTCGACAAGCTGCTGGTGTCGGTGGGCCGCAAGGCCGCCTCCAAGGGCCTGCTGGCCGAGGACAGCGGCGTGAAGCTCACTGACCGCGGCCAGATCGAGGTCGACGAGCACTGCCACACCGGCGTCGACGGCGTCTGGGCCGTGGGCGACTGCGTGCGCGGGCCGATGCTGGCGCACAAGGGCTTCGAGGAAGGCATTGCCGTTGCCGAGCTGATCGGCGGCCTGCCCGGCCACGTCAACATGGACACCATCCCGTGGGTGATCTACACCGAGCCCGAGCTGGCCTGGGTGGGCAAGACCGAGCAGCAGCTGAAGGAAGAAGGCATTCCGTACAACGCGGGCAGCTTCCCCTTCGCCGCCAACGGTCGTGCGGTAGCGATGGTGGAATCGACGGGCTTCGTGAAGGTCCTGGCCCACGCCGAGACCGACCGCGTGCTGGGCATGCACCTGGTGGGCGCCAACGTGTCCGAGCTGGTGCACGAAGGCGTGCTGACCATGGAGTTCAACGGCTCCGCCGACGACCTGGCCCGCATCTGCCACGCGCACCCGAGCCTGGCCGAAGTGGTCCACGACGCGGCCATGGCCGTGCACAAGCGAGCCATCCACAAGGCCAACTGAGCACGCGCGGCACCTGCCGCCCTGCTCTGCAGCGAGACCGGCGCCGGGCATTGCCCGGCGCCTTCATTTTCCGATCCCCGACGACTTCCGCCCATGAAATCCATCTGCGTTTACTGCGGCTCCAACCCCGGCAACAACCCCGTCTATCTGGAACAGGCCAACCTGCTGGGAAGGCGGCTGGCGGCTGATGGCATCCGCCTGGTCTACGGCGGCGGCAACATCGGCCTGATGGGCGAGGTTGCCGATGCCGTGCTCCAGGCCGGAGGCGAAGTGACCGGGGTGATCCCGGAGCAGCTTGTCCTGCGCGAGATGGCCCACCATGGCGTAACCACGCTGGAAGTGGTCGGCTCGATGCACGAGCGCAAGTCCCGCATGTTCGACCTCGCCGACGGCTTCATCGCCCTGCCCGGCGGCTTCGGCACGCTGGAGGAAATCATCGAGATGCTGACCTGGCGCCAGCTCGGCATCGGCAACAAGCCCTGCGCCTTCCTGGACGTTGCCGGGTACTGGTCGCCGCTGGCCGCGATGATGGACCGCATGGTCAACGACCGCTTCCTGCATCCGGGCCAGCGCCAGGATCTGTGGCTCGGCGAAGACATCGACACCATGCTGGCGTGGATGCAGGCCTACCAGCCGGGGGAATCAGACCTCTGGCTGGATGAAAAGAAGCGCAACTCGCTGCGCTGAATTACCGTCCGGTGGCGTGACCCGCCTCTCCGGTGATGCTTTGGCGATAATCGGAGCCACCCGGCCGGGCGACATTCCACGACGAGGACGCATGAGCATTCCCGCAACCTTTCCCGCTTTCCGCATCCACAATGACGACCAGGGCTATCGCGCCGGGGTCGAACCGGTGTCACTCGATCAGCTGGCTGCCGGCCAGGTGGTGATCCGCGCGGTCCACTCGTCGGTCAATTACAAGGACGCACTGGCGGGAACCGGCAAGGGCAAGATCCTGCGCAGCTTTCCCCTGGTTGGGGGAATCGACGTGGCCGGCCATGTGGCGGCGTCCAGCGATCCCCGTTTCCGCGAGGGCGACGCGGTGCTGGTCACCGGCTGCGGCCTGGGCGAAACCCGGGACGGCGGCTACTCGCAGTACACCCGGGTCGATGCCGACATGGTGGTGGCGCTGCCTGATGGCCTGCAGCTGCGCGATGCCATGATCCTGGGCACCGCAGGTTTCACCGCTGCACTGGCCCTGCTGCGCATGGTCGAGAACCACCAGACGCCGGCGATGGGCCCGCTGGCGGTCACCGGCGCCAGTGGCGGGGTGGGCTCGCTGGCACTGGATATCTTCAGCGCCGCAGGATTTGAGGTGCATGCCATCAGCGGCAAGGCCGATCAGTCCGGCTACCTCAAGGACATCGGCGCCAACGAAGTGCTGAGCCGTGGCGCACTAAACACCAGTCGACCGCTGGAATCGGCCCGCTTCGGCGGTGGGCTCGACAACGTGGGTGGAACAATGCTGGCCAGCCTGCTGGCCCAGACCCGCCCCTACGGCAACGTGGGCAGCGCCGGCCTGGCCGCTACCCACCAGCTCGATACCACGGTCATGCCCTTCATCCTGCGCGGGGTGTCACTGCTGGGGGTCGCATCCACCGACACCCCGCGCCACCACCGCGAAGAAGTCTGGCGCCGATTGGCTTCCGACTGGAAGCCTCGCCACCTGGAACGCATCTGCACGCGCGAGGCGACGCTGGCAGACCTGCCCGCCGTGTTCGCCACCATGCTGGCGGGCGGCTCGCTCGGACGCACCCTGGTCACGCTCCCGCAGGCATAAGCTTGCGGCCCCGGTACCGGCCGATACAATCGGCTGTCCATTCAGCGGACAACTCCATGGCACGCATCCTGATCGTTGACGACTCCCCCTCGCAGCTCGCCGGCATCCGGCGCATTGTCGAGCGGCTCGGCCATGAAACGCTTACTGCCGAGGACGGACAGGCCGGGGTGGAGCTGGCTCGTCGCGAACTGCCGGACCTGATCCTGATGGACGTGGTAATGCCCAATCTCAACGGGTTCCAGGCCACCCGATCAATCACCCGCGACCCGGCCACGAGCCACATCCCGGTCATCCTTGTCACCACCAAGGACCTGCAGACAGATCGGGTCTGGGGAATGCGCCAGGGCGCGCGCGGCTACCTCACCAAGCCGTTCACTGACCAGGAACTGATGGACGTCATTGCCAGCACCATCAAGCCCGCAGCCGACAGCCCCGCCTGAACCGGAAAAGCGGGCCACCGCCCGCCCTCAGGCCCGTCGCCAGTCGTCGCCGAAAGCCTGCTGCAGATCCTCGTAAGCCTTGCGCTGGGCCTCGTCCCGCGGACGCGGGGCCAATACTTCCAGCACCACGATCTGATCGCCATCAGCGCCCCCACGTATCCCGGGCAGGCCCCGTCCGCGCAGGCGCAGTTGCCGCCCGGCCTCTGAATCCGACGGGATTTTAAGCTCCACCCGGCCGCCCAGCGTGGGCACGCTCACCTTGCCACCCAGCGCGGCTTCCCATGGCGCGACCGGAAGCTCGTGGAAAATGTTGTTGCCGTCCACTTCGAAATGCGGGTGCGCGGCGTACTCCACTTCAAGCAGCAGATCACCCGGCGCTTCCACCGGGCCGCCGCCCTGCCCCTTCAGCCGGATCACCTGCCCGGGACGCACGCCCTTGGGTACCCGCACTTCGAGCGTGCGGCCTTTCACGCTGATCCTCACGCTACTGCCGGCATAGACGGCCTCCAGCGAGACCGCGAGCCGAGCCCGAGTATCGCCGCGCGGCATCGGGCCCGCTCCCGCGGGGCGCTGCCCGGGGCCACGGCGACGCCCGAACAGCTCTTCGAAAAAGTCGCTGAAGCCGCCGCCTGCGCCGCCGCCGGAAAATACTTCCTCGTAATCGAAGCCACCGTTGCCGAACCCGCCATGCGGCGGACGCACTTCATCACCAGGGCGGTATCCGCCCGCCCGCAACTGGTCGTAGGCGGCCCGCTTGGCCGGATCCCTCAGCGCCTCGTAAGCCTCGTTGACGGCCTTGAACTTGTCCTCGGCCCCGGCCTCCTTGCTGACATCGGGATGATACTTTCGCGCCAGTCGGCGATAGGCGGTCTTGATCTCCGTCTCACCGGCACCCGGTTCGACGCCGAGCGTGTCGTAGTAGTCCTTGAACTGCATCACTCACCTGACTGGTTCTGAAGCGGCGCACCACGACGCCGACCTGGATCCGCAACATGCTACTCGGCTACACGGGCCGTATGCCCGGGATCTGGGAGCGGGACGGCTTGATTTCAAGTCTGCGCCCGGGCTGCATGTGAACCGGATAGACTGCCGGCATCACCCCCAAACCGGAACCAGCCATGGCCATCCAGATCGGCGACGCCATTCCAGAAGTGGTCCTCAAGCACATCGATGGTGGCATCCAGGCCATCGATACGCCCACCCTGTTCGAAGGCCGTAAGGTCGTGCTGTTCGCAGTGCCAGGGGCATTCACCCCCACCTGCTCGGAACACCACCTGCCAGGTTTTGTCGAGCGCTTCGACGAATTTCGCGCCCGGGGAATTGAAGTCGCCTGCATGGCGGTCAATGACCCGTTCGTGATGCAAGCCTGGGGCGAAAGCCAGAATGTTCCCCACGGCCTGCGCATGCTCTCCGACGGCAATGGCGACTTGACCCGTGCCCTGGGCCTGGAGATGGACGGCAGCGCCTACGGCATGGGCCTGCGTGCCAAGCGGTTTGCCCTCTACGCCGAGGACGGCGTGGTCAAGCAGCTGTTCGTCGAGGCTCCGGGCGAGTTCAAGGTCTCCAGCGCGGAACACGTGCTCGCCAATATCGAGTGAGCCTACGCGGCGGCGAGAGCGATCCTTTGCCGCCACGCCGCTCAGCGCACCACCTGGAAGCCCACCCGGTCCCACGCCCCGCTGTCGGCCAGCGCGGTCAAGGTGTAGTTGCCTGGCTTGGCGAATTCATGCACGAACGGCCGTGCGCCGTCCGTCTCCGCAAGCCAGCGACCATCCAGCAGCCATTGCACGCGCCCCTGCGCGCCCAGCGCCCGCAGCGACAGCTGCACGCCGCGGGCGCTGCCGGGCGCGCGCGCCAGCCGCGCTCCGTCCTGCACGCCTTCAATGTGCAGGTCGGCCAACAGTTCCCGGCCGTCATCCACGCAGTCCACAGCCAGCGCAGGCAGGCGTGCGGCGGAACGGTCCGCCGCGCTCAACCAGGGCGATAACAGCGCAGGCCAGCGCGCAATCTCCGCATCGCGCGTCTCGTGGGGGCGTGCGCATTGCGACGACAGCCGCCGGCTGGTGGCCGGGTCGAACTGGTAGCGCACACGGCCAGCGCTCCACAACCTGGCGTCCCGCTCGGCGAAGGTGGGCGGGATCGCTCCATCCAGTACCCAGGCATCCAGCCGACGCCGGCACAGCGCTGCCGGCTGGTCCGCAGCCGCCACGCCCAACGGCCAGCAGATGTCGTGCTGGCTCACGCTGGCTGGACGCGGCAGGACCACGGCATCGCCGCGCTGGCGCGGCAGGCTGTCGACAACCTCGAACAGCAGCGGCAGTGCGGTGATCGCCCCGTATTGGCCCGGCAACGGGGTGCCGTCCGGGCGTCCCACCCACACGCCCACGGTGTAGGCGCGGGTCGCCCCGAGCGCCCAGGCGTCACGGAATCCGTAGCTTGTGCCGGTCTTCCAGGCGACCCGGGGGCGGTCGCGCAGATCGAACAGGTCGGCGCGCTCACCCGGACGCGGATTGGACGACAGCGCTTCCGCCACGATCCAGGCAGCACCCGGCGACATCAGCCGCCGCTCCAGCAGCTGGGCCTGCGTGGTCAGACGTACCCGCCCGGCCCGCCCTCCGCGCACCAGCGCCGCGTGCGCGCCGACCAGATCCTCAAGGGTGGCGCCCGTTCCCCCGAGGATCAGCGGCAGGCCGGGCGTGGCGCCGCTTGGGAAACGCAGGCGGATGCCGGCGTGATCCAGCCGCGCCGCAAAGCGCCCGGGTCCAACGCGTTGCAGCAGATCCACGGCAGGCACGTTCAGCGACCGGCGCAGCGCCTCGGCCGCCGATACGGGCCCGCTGTAAGCGGTGCCGAAATTTCCTGGCCGGTAGCCGTCGAACGACTGCGGCGCGTCCACCATCAGGCTGGCCGAATGGATCAGGCCGTCATCCAGCGCCATTGCGTACAGGAAGGGTTTCAACGTGGACCCGGGCGAGCGCCAGGCCCGCACCATGTCCACGTGCCCCAGCCGGGCGCGGTCGCCAAACTCCGCTGCACCTATATAGGCACGCGCCTCCATGGTCGCGTTGTCGACCACCAGCAGCGCTGCCGAGGTGCGCTCCGGCAGCCCGGAAAAATAGCTGGCGACGCGTTCCTCCAGCGCACGCTGCAGCCCGGCATCGATGGTGGAATCGATCCTGCTGGCCTGTGGATCGGCACTGCGCAGCCGCTGCGCCAGCAGCGCGGCGTGCATCGGCGAGCGCAAGGCGCGCGACACCACCGGTTCAATCCCGGCATCGTCCACCTCGGCCCGGGTCCACGCACCCTGCGCCACCATCCGCTCCAGCAGCTTGTCACGGGCGGCACGTGCGCGCTCCGGGTGCCGGTCCGGCCGCAGCCGGCTGGGCGCCTGCGGCAGCACGGCCAGCAGCGCTGCTTCGGCCCTCGACAGACCGGAGGCCGGCTTGCCCAGATAGGCCCAGCTCGCGGCCTCGACGCCCTCGATGGTGCCGCCAAACGGCGCCCGCTCCAGGTACAGGGTCAGGATTTCCCGCTTGGACAGATGCGCTTCCAGCTGCAGCGCCCGCAGCATCTGCCGCGCCTTGCCCCAGGGCGTGCGCGAATGCGGCTCCAGGATCCGCGCCACCTGCATGGTCAGCGTGGATCCGCCGGACACGATCCGTCCGGCAGCGAGCCATTGCCAACCGGCCCTGACCAAAGCCAGCGGATTGATTCCCGGATGACGATGGAACCAGCGGTCCTCGTAGGTCAGCAGCGCTTCCAGGTACAGCGGCGATACGGTGTCGGGATCAGCCGGGTGCCGCCACACGCCCGCAGCATCGGCGAAGGCTCGCAGCGGGGTGCCATCGCGGGCCACCACCACGCTGCTGGTGTCGCGCACGGTCGGCAGCGGCGGCGGGAACAGCAGGTCCAGCGCCAGCAGTGTCACCAGCCCCGCCACCGTTCCCCAGCGCAGCAGTGCCAGCCGCCGCCGTCTGCCCGGCTCCGCCTTGCACACGTCAGCCAGGGTGGCGGATCACGGCTGCACCACCGTGATCGTGCCGGGCACGGCGCGCCCCACGCCGCGCAGCTCCGGCCGGTACATGTCCTCCACCATCGGCGGCGGCACGGTGTAGGTGCCCGGGGTCACCGCACGCACCAGATAGAAGACACGCGCAGTACCGCCGCGGTCGAGGCTGAGCGCCGCCACGTAGCGGTCGTCGCGGAACTCCTCGTGCCGCAGCTCGGCAGCGCTTGACCGCTCGGACAGGTTCACCCCCTGCACCGTCACTTCTCCCCACTGCTCGCCATCGGACAGGTTGAAGTTCTCGATCTCCAGCCCGGCCGGCAGCAGGTCGGTCAGCAATGCATCGGGCATCGCCTGGTCGGCGGTGATCGACACCGCCACGATCAAGGCCTCGCCTTCCTTGAGCGGCGCCGGATCCCACGGCGTACCGTCCAGCCTGTGCAGGCTGCGTTCCACCTTCAGGCGGCTGAAGTCCGCCTCGGGCGCGCTGCGCGGCACCCCGGCCACTTCCAGGCTTGCGTACAGCGGTGGTTCGCCTGCCGGCTCGAAACGGATTCCGCGCGAGAGCTCCGCATGGTCGAACTGCCGCCCGAACACCCGGCTGCCCGCCACCGGCTCTTCACTGTCGCCGGTCCACAGCACGCCGGACACGCGCCGGTCGCCATCAGCCGACAGCGCCTTGCCCAGGCGGGCAATGGCGATCTGCTCCTGGGTGCTCAGGTATGTCCAACGCTGGTTGCGGCGCGCATCCAGCTCACGACCCACATCGATCACACGGGCGGTGTACTCCGGCTTCGCCGCGCCCTGCTCGTGCACCAGGGCGATCGACAGGGCGGCGTCGCGCAGCGGCGTGGAGTAATCCCCCAGCCAGCGCGGACGTTCGCGCCGCAGGCCGAATCCTTCTGCAATCGCCTTGTCGCCACGCGCCGTGTCACCCTGCATGCGCAACGCCAGCCCCAGCCTCACCAGCGGCAGCCCGCTGAGCGCGGCGGAGGAATGGTTGTCGAACAGGGAGCGCAAGGTGCCGAGCGGCGCGCGGTTGACCCGCGCCAGCACGAAGCCGGCGTGGGCCTGGTAGGCGAACTTGAGGTACTGGCGGTGGTCCTGCCCGTAGAACTCCTGGCCGCCGGCCAGCAGGTCTTCGTTGAGCCGCTCCAGCGCCTTCTGCAGCACCGTGTCCGGCACCGCGAACCCTGCCTCACGGGCGTCGAGCAGGAACTCGGCGATGTACGGGGTCAGGATCGGATTGACCGGTCCGCTGCTGCCCCACATCGAAAAGTGGCCGTTGCCGGCCTGCATCGACGCCAGCCGCCCGAAAGCCGCCTGCACCGTGCGTTGCCGCAGCTCCGCGTCCACATCCTCCAGGCCCAGCATCGACACCGTCGTCGCATCCAACATCAAGGCCGCATAGCCGCGGCTGGCGGTCTGCTCGGCGCAGGCGTACGGATAGTGCAGCGCGCCCTGCAGGGCCGCGGCGAACGGGATCGGCGGGAACGCACTCAGGCTCATCTGCACCTGCACCGAGCCCGGCATCAGTCCTTCGGCGAACGAGGCGTCAATCCGCACGGGAGCCAGCGTATCCAGCACCCGCGTCTCGGCCCGCAGCACCGCGGGCCATGCAGCGCGCACCGGCAGGTCATAGCGGCGGTCCGCGTTTTCACCGTTGCCCTCCACGCGTACCCGCACCTGGGCCGTGGCGTAGTCGTTGGCTGCCGTCAGCGGGAAGCTGAGCGTTGCATTACCCTCGGCGGCCAGCCGCAGCGTGCGTTCGACGTCGCCCACCGCCAAGGGCCCCTCGCCGCCGACACGCACCCGGAACGCACCCTCTCGACCGGTGAAGTTGGTTACATCGAGGGTGAGCGTGCTGCGGTCACCCGGTGCCAGCACCCGCGGCATGCTGGCTTCGGCCACGATCGGCGCCCGCACCACCGTTTCCGCGTCGTGGTTGCCGTAGGCGTCATCGGACCACACCAATGCCGACACGCGCAGAGTGCCGTTGAAATCGGGCACCGGCAGTTCGACCGTGGTGTTGCCGGCCGAATCGAGCTGCACCGGTCCCGAGAACAGGTCCACCGTCTGTACCCGCGCGGTCGGGCGTCGTGCGTGCGGCAGCGCATCCAGCGCCATGTCGCCGCCGAAACGGATCCGGGCCGTGCCGCCCTCGTGGCTTTCAATCACCCTCCCGTACACATCCCAGGCGTCAACGCCGAAGCGCCGCTGCTGGAAGAAGTGGGCTACCGCATCGGGCACCGGGAAGCGGGTGATATTGGTGATGCCCACATCCACAGCGGATACGGTCGCGTGCGCCTGTCGGCCCGCCAGCTGCGGCACGCTCAGCGTCACCCGCAGCGGCTGTTCCGGCAGCACCTGTCCGGCCACCCTCAGACCAACCGCCACGCGCCGGTCGCGCCGGTCCATCGGCACGTGCACCACGCCCACCGCACGAGCGGGCGTGGTCACATCCACCGCGCGACCGCCGCGGAACACCAGCGCGGTCACGTACACGTCGTGCCGCTCCCAGTCCTCGGTGACCGGAATGCGAAAGGTGCTGCCGGGCTCGGCATCGATGGCCTGCACGTACAGCAGCCGATCGCTCTCCACCAGCAGCAGGCCCTTGCCCGGATGCGGCGGCGTCACCGTCACTTCCAGCGTGTCGCCGGCCCTGTATCCCGTCTGGTCGAGCGCCAGCTTGACCTTGTCGGGGCGGGCGTCGACACCGCGGTTCTGGTCGTCCCAGCTCCAGCCGGCGCGGAACGGATAGCGCGTGACCAGCCCGGTTGCCGGATCCTTCACATCCACCCGGTACTCGCCCCACTCCACCGGGAAGTCGAAGCGCGTCGCGCCCTGGCCGGCATCCAGCGTGCGCGTTTCCACGTTCTGGAAGCGGCGGGTGAAGTCATAGTTCCAGCCGCCTTCGTCATCGTGTCGCCAGTGGTAGTCGCGATGCTCACGCACCAGGGTGACCTCCAACCCGGTGGCAGGCCGCGCATTGCCATCCGCATCCACGCGCACCAGTTCGAAACCCGCACGGGCATTGGCATCGGCGCCGTCATCCGGGTTGAACAGCGGACGCAGACCGACCAACGCGTCCGCCGGCCACAGCACGCGCTTCAAGCTCCGGTTCACGGTACGACCGCCGCTTTCATACAGGCTGCCGGTCACCACGGCGGCGATCGGCGTCACCGGGCGGACTTCCTCGGGCAGCGTGATGTCCTGCTCGAGTCGGCCGGATGCATCCAGTTCCGCGTCAACCACATCGCGCGCCTCGCGCGGCAGCTCCACAGTGGGATCGCCAAAGAAATGGTCGGGCAGGCTGTCCACCGGATGCTGTTCCACCGCCACGGCCAGGGTCGCGGTGAAACGGTTGCCCGCGGCCGGCGCGCCGTACAGGTAGGCGCCTTCCACCTCCAGGCGCAGCGGCTCTCCCGCAGCCAGGCGCGCTGCGGCGCTGCCCAGTTCCAGCTTCATCCGCTCCGGCAAAAACTCCTCGATCCGCAGCTGCATGCCCTGCACCGCTTCGCGGCTGCCGGGATCGGTCCGGAACTCCACCTGCCAGCGGCCGGTGGGCGCATCGGCGGGCACCCCCCGTTCCAGGTGGTAGTACCCCTGCGGACCCGGCTCCAGGCGCGTCTCGAAGAAAGTACGGCCATCCGGCTGCTTCAGCCGCACGAAAAGTGGTTGGGAAGCGGGTGGCTGTGCACCGCTCTCCCCGGCCGGTACCGGGCGGCCGTCATGGTCGCGCAGCAGCGCGGACACCCGCACGGTTTCACCCGGCCGGTAAAGATCCCGCCCTGACCAGGCGAACACGTCGAACCAGGCCTGCCCACGCCCCGCCACGGCGAACTCGGACAGATCGAGTGCCGGCTGGTTGAACGGCAGCATCGACACATCGCGCCCGCGGCTGGCCACCAGCACGTGGGCCGCGTCGAGCGCATAGTCGAACACCGCATTGCCGTTGCGATCCGTCTCGCCGCGATAGACCACTTCGCCCTTGCCGTCGAGCACCTGCAGCGACACGCCATTGTTGGCCGCACCGGTCTCCAGCGAGGCCGTATGCACGAACAGCCGGTCCTTGTAGGCCCGCGCGTGCAGGCCGATGTCGCTGACGGTGAAAAACGCGGTTTCGAACTCGCTGTCGAAAACGCCGGCACGCTTCATGACGGCGAAGTACAGACCCGCTTCCTGCAGCTCGGGGATCTCCTGTACCGGCAGATAGGTGAGCAGGCGCTCGTTGCGCTCCCCGCCGAGCACGAACCGGTTCACGTAGACCGGCTCGGCCATGCGCGAAATCGGCGTACGTTCGCCCCAGTCGGCTTCAAGATCCCAGCTGCCGCGCCGGCCGCCACGCTGGTACTGGTTGAGGAACTGCGGCACGGCGCTGTCGCGCACGCGCAGGAATTCCACATCCACCTCGGCAACGTTCAGCGACACCACCGGCAGGCCGCGGCTGCCACGCGCCGGCAGCACGCTGCCCTGCGAGGCGAACCCGGCGACAGGGCTGAGATCGCCTGTATGGATGGCCCGTTCCACGTCGGTGCCCAGCTCGGCGCCGTCCGCCGCGGTCAGCGCTGCGGAGATCCGCACCCTGTATTCACGATTGGCCTCGGCGTTGGGGAAGCGCAGGGTCCGGTTGTCGTCGTCGAGCGACCACCCACCCTCCACCCCGGCGGTCCCCTCAAGCGTCACCAGACGGTCAAAATCCTGGGTGGCTACCAGCGGCTGCGAGAACTCCAGCACCAAGACCAGGCCGCCCTGGCGGTCATCGGCCCAGGCCCGGGCGAGGCCGAAACCTTCGACCTCTACCCGCTCCGCTCTGATCGCCTCACCGCTGGGCTCAGGCAGCTGGCCCGAGGGCTCGCCGCTGCATGCCAACAGCACTGCCAGGGGACAGGCCAGCAACGCCCAGCGCGCCAGCTTTCCGGCCAACAATCGATCCATCCACCCGCAACGCGCCCGTCCGTGCATGCCATTTCCTCCACCGTTCCGCCGAGTATAGGGAAGGCAGGGGACGGACCGTCACTCCTGCGCGCGCAGGAGTGACAGCGCGGTTTCAATCAGGCGCTGGGCTGGTCGCCGTCCTGTTCACCGGTCTCTGCAGCGGGGGCGGCGGCAATGCCTTCGTCCGCTTCGCCTGCGTCATCGCTACCCAGTTCATCGCCGTTTTCATCCAGCGAAGCATCAATGCGCTCGATCGCCTGCAGGGTCTCGTCCTTGCCCAGCCGTATCAGGGTCACGCCCTGGGTGTTGCGGCCGACCTGGGCGATTTCCGAGGCGCGGGTGCGCACCAGGGTGCCGCCGTCGGAAATCAGCAGTACCTCGTGGTGGTCGGCGATCTGCACCGCACCGATCAGCTGGCCGTTGCGCTCGGTGGTCTGGATCGCAATCACACCCTGGATGCCGCGCCCCTTGCGCTGATACTCCGACACCGGCGTGCGCTTGCCGTAGCCATGCTCGCTGGCGGTGAGGATGTCGCCGTCGCCATCAGCCTGGACCACGATCATGCTGCATACGTGCTCGCCCTCGGCCAGGCGCATGCCGCGCACGCCGGTGGCGGTACGGCCCATGGCACGCACTTCGCTTTCGTCGAAACGCACCGCCTTGCCGTTGGACGCAAACAGCATGATGTCCTTGCTGCCATCGGTCAGGTCGGCGTTCACCAGCGCATCGCCATCGTCCAGGTTGATCGCGATCTTGCCGCGTGCAAGCCGGTATTCGAATTCCTTCAGCGGGGTTTTCTTGACCGTGCCGTTGCGGGTGGAGAAGAACACGTACTGGTCTTCGGCGTACTCGCGCACCGGCACCACCGCCTGGACCTTCTCGCCGTCTTCCAGCGCAATCCAGTTGACGATCGGACGGCCACGCGCATTCGGCCCGGCGTCTGGCAGCTGATAGACCGGCAGCCAGAACACGCGCCCGGCGCTGGTGAACGTCAACAACATGTCGTGGGTGTTGACCAGCCACAGCTGGTCGATGAAATCCTCGTCCTTGGTGGATGCGGCATTGCGGCCGCGTCCGCCGCGTCGCTGGGCGCGATAGGACGTCACCGGCTGGCGCTTGGCATAGCCGGAGTGCGACAGGGTCACCACCACGTCCTCGGGCGCGATCAGGTCGAGGATGTCCAGGTCCTCTTCGCTCTCGCGGATCTCGCTGCGACGCTCGTCGCCAAACTCTTCCTTGACCGTGCGCAGCTCGGTGCGGATCACCTCCAGCAGCACGTCCGGATCTTCTAGGATCTCGATCAGCCCGCGGATGGTTTCCAGCAGCAGGCGGTACTCGTCGGTCAGGCGCTCCTGCTCCAGCCCGGTCAGGCGATGCAGGCGCATGTCCAGGATCTGCTGGGCCTGGATCTCGGTGAGCTGGTAGCTGCCGTCGATCAGGCCCACGCCCTTGGGCAGGTCCTCCGGCTTGGATGCCTCCGCGCCGGTGGCTTCCAGCAGCGTGGCCACCAGCCCCGCCTCCCAGCGGCGGCCGAGCATCCGCTCGCGCGCTTCGTTGGGGTTGGCCGACGTCTTGATCAGCTCGATCATCTCGTCGATGTTGGCCAGCGCAACCGTCAGGCCTTCCAGCACGTGGGCCCGGGCACGGGCCTTGCGCAGTTCGAAGATGGTCCGGCGGGTCACCACCTCGCGGCGGTGGCTGACGAAGGCCTCCAGGATCTGCTTGAGGTTCAGCAGCTGCGGGCGGCCATCCACCAGGGCCACCATGTTGATGCCGAAGAACGACTCCATCTGGGTCTGCTGGTACAGGTTGTTGAGCACAACCTCGGCCGAATCGCCGCGCTTGATCTCGATGTAGATGCGCATGCCGTCCTTGTCGGACTCGTCGCGCAGCTCGCTGATGCCTTCCAGCTTCTTTTCCTTCACCAGGTCGGCGATCTTCTCGATCAGCTTCGACTTGTTCACCTGGTACGGGATCTCGGTGACGATGATCGCTTCGCGACCGTTGTCGGCCACCTCGATATCAGCTTTGGCGCGCATGCGCACCCGCCCGCGGCCGGTGCGGTAGGCAAGCTGGATGCCGCTGACGCCGTTGATGATGCCGGCGGTGGGGAAGTCCGGTCCGGGGACGTATTCCATCAGCCCGTCGATATCGAGCTCCGGGTCGTCGATCAGGGCGATGCTGGCATCGATCACTTCCGACAGGTTGTGCGGCGGAATGTTGGTGGCCATGCCCACCGCAATGCCCGCGGAACCGTTGACCAGCAGGTTCGGAACCCGCGCCGGCATCACCGTCGGCTCGCTTTCCTTCTCGTCGTAGTTGAGCTGGAAATCGACGGTCTCCTTGTCGATGTCCGCCATCAGCTCGTGCGCCAGGCGCGACATGCGCGCCTCGGTGTAACGCATCGCCGCAGCCGAGTCGCCGTCGACCGAACCGAAGTTGCCCTGCCCGTCCACCAGCAGGTAGCGCAGCGAGAACGGCTGCGCCATGCGCACCAGGGTGTCGTAGACCGACTGGTCGCCGTGCGGATGGTATTTACCGATCACGTCACCGACGATGCGCGCCGACTTGAAATAGGGCTTGTTGCTGTGTGCGCCCAGCTCGTTCATCGCATACAACACGCGCCGGTGCACCGGCTTCAGACCATCGCGGACATCAGGAAGCGCGCGCCCCACGATCACGCTCATGGCGTAATCCAGGTAGCTGCGGCGCATTTCGTCTTCGAGGTTGACGGGGATGATTTCTTGCGTGGAATCGACCATCTAGGCTGTTTGCATCCTGACGGCTGCCGGCAGCGGCTGCGGACGACCCGGCGGGCCGGGGCGGCGATGGAACAGCTGCGGGAAGCGCATTTAAAAAGACAGACAAGTATAACACGCAGCACGCCCCTCATGCAGACTTTTCCATCCACAAATCAACGGCTTAGGCTACAAATGGCCACTTTTCCAAGGGTAGGAGCGCGCCATGCGCGCGAAGCCGCGTGAATCATGGCTGGCCCGCACGAAGGCAGCTCCGGACGAAGCAACCTGTCAGAAGGATCTTGGCACACCATCAGTCACGCGGCTTCGCGCGCATGGCGCGCTCCTACCGGGACAGAAGACGCGGTGGGTTCAGGCAAACATGGCGCGCATCGAGGCAGCATCGGGACTTTGGATCACGCCTTTCTCGGTGACGATGGCGTCGATCAGATCCGCAGGGGTGACGTCGAATACCGGGTTCCATGCCTGCACGCCTTCGGCCACCGTGCGGCTGCCAGCCACCTCCAGCAACTCACCCGGATCGCGCTCCTCGATCTCGATCAGATCGCCGCTGGCGGTCTCCATGTCCACCGTTGAGGAAGGAGCCACGACCATGAATTTCCTGCCGTGGAAGCGCGCCGAAATGGCCAGCTGGTAGGTGCCGATCTTGTTGGCAACGTCGCCGTTGGCGCAGATGCGGTCGGCGCCGACCACCACCCAGTCCACCTGGCCGTCCTTGATCAGGTGGGACGCGGCGGAGTCGGCAATCAGGGTGGCATCGATGCCGTCCTGCTGCAGCTCCCATACGGTCAGGCGCGAGCCCTGCATCCACGGCCGGGTCTCGCCCGCAAACACGCGCCCTACCCGGCCCTGGGCAACGCCGGCACGGATCACGCCCAGCGCGGTGCCAAACCCGGCGGTGGCCAGCGAGCCGGTATTGCAGTGGGTGAGCACGCCCGAGCCCGGCGCAATGAGCGCTGCACCCAGCTCCCCCATGCGGCGATTGGCTGCAAGGTCTTCGGTTTCGATCGCGCGCGCCTCACGCTCCAGTGCTTCTCCCCACTGCGCGCCAGCCGCGGCCAGCGCGATGCGCATCCGCGCCAGCGCCCAGGCCAGGTTCACCGCGGTCGGCCGGGCGGCATTGAGCCGCTCCATGGCGGGCTGCAGCTGCCGTGCGGCATCCGCGCCATCCATTGCCTGGATGCCCTGCCCCGCCAGCACCAGGCCCCATGCCGCGGCAATGCCGATCGCCGGGGCGCCGCGCACCACCAGGTCGCGGATGGCGTCGGCCACCGCGTCACTGCTGATGCAGGGGACGTACACGGTTTCAAACGGCAGGCGCCGCTGGTCGAGCAGCTCCAGCGCATTGCCGCTCCATCGGATTGGACGGATACGGTCGTAGCTGGAGTAATCAATGGTGGGTTGGCTCATCGGTCGATTTTAACCGTTCGGCCAGATGCCCGGCGGGGTAAACAGCACTGCTCAGTACACCCGGAACTCTGCCCCACAGTTGCCGCCTACCCAGATGCCGCGCCGGTCCCAGCCCCAGTTCTGGCGCTGGACACAGCGCGTGCGCGACAGCTGGCGGATCAGCTCCACCCCTTCACCGACCACTGCATTGCAGCGGCTCCGGCGGTGGCCGCGCGACTCGCAGCGCACGATCTGCTCGCCCACTGGTCCCGCATCCGCATCCGCATCGGCAGCTCCAGCTCCACCCTCGCCGCTCTGCGGCTCCATCGCGGCGATGAACTCACCGCCGCACCCGGAGACCACCCACACGCCGCGCAAGTCATAGCCCCAGGTACTGCCTTGAATGCACTCAGCGGATGAGAGCTGGCGCAGCATGTGCATCCCGTTACTGGTATCGGCAGCACAGTATTTGCGGCGGTTGTCACGCGACACGCAGCGCACCACCTCAGCTGGCGAAGCCTCACCACCGTCGGCGTCGCGCGCGGCAGGCCGGCCAGCGCCAGCATCCCAATTTCCCAGCATTGTGCATCCGCCGCAGGCCGTCACCACAAACGCCACCAGTACAGTCCGCCAAACTTCGTTGATCACCGCCACCTCCGGAAAATCCCGGAAACGACTTTAACCGGTCCTGATGTAATTCCATGTTGCAGCGCGGCCAGCCACCTGCGCAGGCATAGGCTCAGGCCCGGCGGAAATCGAATGCCAGCACATCGGCAATGCGCTGTGTCCCCAGCATCGCCATCAGCAGCCGGTCCACGCCCAGGGCGACGCCGGCGCTGTGTGGAAGGCCGTGTTCCAGCGCTGCCAGCAGGTTGGCATCCAATTCCGGCTCCACGTCACCACGCGCCCTGCGCAGCGCCAGTTCGCGTTCAAAGCGGGCGCCCTGCTCGGCTGGATCCTGCAGCTCGTGATAGCCGTTGGCGAGCTCCAGCGGTCCGAGGTACAGCTCGAAGCGCTCGGCCACCGGAACCGGATCGGCATCACCGTCCGTCGCCCGGATCCGGGCCAGCATGCACTGTGACTGCGGATAGTCGTAGACCACCGTGATCGCATCCGCGGCGAAGCGCGGCTGGATGCAGTGGGTCATCAGCAAGTCCAGCCAGTCATCGCGGTTGAGGCCACGCGGATCGATATCAATGCCACCCAGGGCCGCGCGCAGTTCGGCCTCGGGCGCGCGCATCGGGTCGATGCCGAGATGGTCGCGGTACAGCGCGCGATAGCTGGTACGCACCGGCTGCGCCTGGCGGCCCACCAGTGCCAGCCCCGTCTGCACCACCTCCACCGTTTCGGCGGCCATGCGCATGTGGTCCCAGCCCAGGCGATACCACTCGAGCATGGTGAACTCGGGGTTGTGGCGACCACCTGCTTCGCCATCACGGAACACCCGACCCAGCTCATAGCAGTCGCCCAGGCCCGCGGCGAGCAGGCGTTTAAGCGGGTATTCGGGCGAGGTGCGCAGCCAACGGCGGCGCGGGCCGGCGCTCACGTGACCGGTAAATTCGACGTGGAACGAGGCGATGTTGGGCTCGGTGTTTCCGGCCTGCGACAGGATCGGGGTTTCCACTTCCAGCACGCCGCGCGCCTCAAAGAAGCCGCGGATCGCCGCATTGAGCCGGGCGCGCAGGCGCAGCGCTTCCAGCGACGCAGAAGGACGCCAGCCGGAATCAGTCATGGGCTTGCAGGAAATCGAGCAGTTTGGCCTCGTCCCACACCTCGATTCCGAGCTCCTGCGCCCTGGTCAGCTTGGAGCCCGCGGATTCACCGGCGACAACGAACGAGGTCTTCTTCGATACGCTGCCGGCGGCCTTTGCGCCCAGCGCTTCCAGGCGCTCCTTGGCTTCGTCGCGGGTCATCGCTTCCAGGGTGCCGGTCAGCACCACCGTCTGGCCATCCAGGGGACCGGCCTGTACCTCATCCGGAGCAGGGAGTTGATCCAGCAGCTCTCGCTGGGCTTTGAGCGAGCGCAGGTACAGGGCGCGGCTCGCGTCTTCGCCCATCCATTCCGCGAGCGACTGGGCGGCGTCGCCCGGCAGTCCTGCAGCAACGAACTGATGCTCGGCAGCGGTAGCAATTGCCTCAGCCGTGGCAAACGATGACACCAACCGTTCGGCCCGGTTGGTCGTAATCCTTGGAATCTCCAGGTCCGCCAACAGCGTGACCGGATCCAGCCCCTCGGCCAGCTTCGGTGATGGCGGATGGGCGTCGGCGATGCGCACGCCGCGCTCCAGCAGTTCATCGATCACCTGCTGGTTGCCAGGCTGGTCGAGAAAGTGCCCGAGCGAACGCGCCACTTCGCCGCCAATATCCGGCACGCGCTTGAACAGCGGCCACGGGGTATGACGGATAAGTTCGAGATCACCGAACCACGTTGCCAATGCTTTGGCCGTGCTCTCGCCCACATGGCCAATGCCGAGTGCAAACAGGAACCGCGCCAGCGAAGCCTCGCGGCTGCGGGCGATCGCCTCCACCAGGTTCTCCGCCCACTTCGTGGCCACCTTGCCGGCCTTGACCGTTTCCGGCGTGGTGCCGTCGCGCTCATCGGAGAGGCGCTTCATTTCCACGAAATCATCCACGCCCAGCCGGTACAGGTCGGCCACGCTGGTGGCGAAACCGGAATCCACCAGCGCCTGGATCAGCCGCTCGCCCAGGCCGTCGATATCCATGGCCCGGCGCGAGGCGAAATGGAACAACGCCTGCACCCGCTGCGACGGGCACACCAGCTCGCCGCTGCAGCGGGCCACCACTTCGCCCTCCTCGCGCACGATCTCCGATCCGCAGACCGGGCAGTTGTCAGGCATGCGCCAAGGCTGGGTTCCCTCCGGCCGGCGGTCGGGGATCACCCGCACCACTTCCGGGATCACGTCGCCGGCCCGGCGCACGATCACCGTATCGCCGATGCGCACGTCCAGGCGCGCCACCTGGTCGGCGTTGTGCAGGGTGGCCCGGGTCACCGTCACTCCGCCCACGTGCACCGGCCGCATCAGCACCCACGGCGTGACCGCACCGGTTCGGCCCACGTTGATCTCGATCGATTCAACGACCGTGGACTGCTCCTGGGCCGGATATTTGTGGGCAAGCGCCCAGCGCGGTGCGCGCGAGACGAAGCCCATCTCTTCACGGTCCTGGGCGTCATCAAGCTTGTAGACCACACCGTCGATCTCAAACGGCAGGCTCGCCCGCTGCTCACCGATGCGCCGGTAATAGTCGAGCAGGCCCTCGAGCCCGCTCACCACCTCGCCAAGATTGCTGACCGGAAAGCCCCATTCGCGCAGCAGGCGCATCGATTCTGAATGGGTATCGGGAAGCGTGCCGTCCTCCACCAGCCCGGTGCCATAGGCAAAAAATGCCAGCGGACGCTGGGCGGTGATCGCAGGGTCCAGCTGGCGCAGCGAACCGGCCGCGCCGTTGCGCGGATTGGCCAGCACCTTGCCACCCTGCTCCCGCACCCGGGCGTTGTAGGCCTCGAACTCGGCCAGCGGCATATACACCTCGCCGCGCACCTCCAGCACCGCCGGCCAGTCCTTGCCCCGCAGCCGCAGCGGGATGGCCCGCACCGTGCGCAGATTGACGGTCACATCCTCGCCGGTGGCGCCATCGCCGCGGGTCGCGCCCTGGACGAACACGCCGTCCTCATAGCGCAGGCTGACAGCCAGGCCGTCGAGCTTGGGCTCGGCTGAGAAGGCGGGCGCATCGTTGTCGAGCTTCTGGATGATCCGCCGCACGAAGTCGCCCACCTCGACGTCCTCGAACGCGTTGCCCAGCGAGAGCATGGGCATGGCGTGGCGGATCTGGGCGAACTTGCCCGACGGCGCGGCGCCCACCCGACGGCTCGGCGAGTCGTCGCTGGCAAGCCCGGGATGTTCCGCTTCCAGCGCTTCAAGTTCGCGCATCAGCGCGTCGTACTCGACGTCCGGGATCTGCGGCTCGTCGAGCACGTGATAGCGGTAGTTGGCGTCGTCGATCAGACCACGCAGTTTGGCAACGCGTTCAGCAGGATTGGCAGGCATCCGGGAATTCTATCCAACCCGACGCCCCGGCCGGTGTTTTTGCCGGTCCCCGCGAAACCCGTCAGGGGCTCGGGAAGAACCCCAAACCCTGATGACGCCCCGATGGCGGCGCCTCCTCCGCAGGAGCGCGCCATGCGCGCGAAGCCGCGTGAAATTCGATTTCCGGCCGATCGCCGCGAACGCAAGGTGCCTGGCGGGTCCGTCCCGGTCAGGACTGTCGGCGCCATGGACGGCGCCGGCAAGCGTACATGGACGTATTCACAGCGTGTCCTGACCGGGACGGACCCGCCGGGCCGCCCGCGAACTCTTTCGCCTGGCCTCGGTGATGCCGCCAAACCACCTTCCGGTGATTGTTGTCACGCGGCTTCGCGCGCATGGCGCGCTCCTACAGAGGGTGACAGGGAGAAGGGATTACCAGCGCGGGCTGCGGGTGATGGGCGGGTCTACCTGTTCGCGGTCGTAGGCGCGCAGCTCATCGCGCAGATGTGAGACGCGCTGGCGGCCCAGGGCGTTGCGCTGTTCGTCCAGCAGCACGCCGTCCAGCAGTTCGGCCATGCGCTGCGCCGTGGGGTGCATCGCATCCCAAGCATCCAGCGCCGAGACCGGTGCAGGCAGGGTCAGGAAGAACGTGATCGCCGGCGTTTCCAGTTCCTGGATCTCGCCCATCTCAAAGCTGCCCGGCTTCTTGATGTTGGCCACGCTGAACACCGGCCCCATCTCGGGCCGGCCTTCCACCAGACGGTGGAACACGTTCATGTGGCCGTAGGTCAGTCCGGCTTTCTCCGCGGCCACCACGATATCGGGGCCACGCAGCACCTGGCCCGCACGGGCCGCGATGTACAGCGTCACGATCTTGTCGAACTCGTTGCTGACCCGCCGCCCCAGCTCGGCATTGGGCGTGGCGGGATCGCCCACCGCGCTGTCGAACAGCTCCATCTCGGCCTGTGCCGCGGGGTCTGCCACGTCATCGCCGGCTTCGGAGAGTTCCTCTTCGATCTGCGCACCAAGGGTCGGCTCGAGCCGCTCGCCATTGCGCTGCTCCGAGGCCACCCGACGGCCCTGCGACGTCTTGCGTGGCCGCGTGCCGTGATACCAGATGGCGGCAAACAGGATGAGGCCAGCCACCACGATCGCGATTTGCATCAGCCTTACGTCTGACACGTGAATTCTCCTTCTGGAACATGCACGTTCTGGAACATGCGCGAAAAACTGCGCCACAGGGTAACGCGGGATACCGGCCAGGTCAGGCGGCGCCGACCAGGCGCGCAGCCTCCGCCAGGTCCACCGATACCAGCCGGCTCACGCCTGGCTCACGCATGGTAACGCCGGACAGCTGCTGCGCGGCCTCCATCGTTGCCTTGTTGTGGGTGACGAACAGAAACTGCACCTTCTCGCTCATCTCGCTCACCATGGCCGTGAAACGGCCGACATTGGCTTCGTCCAGCGGCGCGTCCACCTCGTCCAGCAGGCAGAACGGCGCCGGGTTGAGCTGGAAGATGGCGAACACCAGCGCCACCGCGGTCATCGCCTTCTCGCCGCCCGAGAGCAGCGAGATGTTTGACACCCGCTTGCCCGGAGGCCTGGCCATGATCGCCACGCCGGTATCCAACAGGTCTTCGCCGGTCAGTTCCAGGTAGGCGTGGCCGCCGCCAAACAGACGCGGATAGATTTCCTGCACGCCCGAGTTGACCCGGTCGAAGGTGTCCTTGAAGCGGCCGCGGGTCTCGCGGTCGATCTTGCGGATGGCGTCTTCCAGGGTCTCCAGGGCCGAGTTGAGGTCGGCATCCTGGGCGTCCAGGTATTCCTTGCGCTGGGCTGCCTCGGCATGCTCTGAAATCGCCGCCAGGTTGACCGGTTCCAACCGCCGCAGCTTGGCGTCGAAGTCGGTGACCATTTTTTCCCAATCGGCCGGCTGTGCGTCTTCGTCCAGCGCGGACAGCACTTGGTCCAGCTCAAAACCGCCTGCGGCCACCTCGCCGGCAAGCTGCTCGGCCCGTACCACCAGCGCCTGCTGGTCCACGCGGCGCTGGGAGATCTTCTCGCGGTGGGCCAGCGACTGCTCGTCGCGCTGCTGGCGGATCTGCTCCAGCTCGCGCAGTTCGTTCTCGATGCCCTGCAGCGCGGCGCGCGCCTCGTTCAGGGCCGCGTCCACCACCACGCGCTGCTCCAGCGTGATCTGGCGCTGGGCTTCGAGCTCCTGGACCGGGTCGTCGCCCTCGGTCAGCTGGGCACTGATCTGGGCCAGCCGCGAGTCCAGCTGTCCGCGCTGGCCGCCCATGCGTTCCAGGGCCTGGGTCAGGGCCAGCACCTGGGCCCGCTGCGACTCCAGGGTCAGGGCCAGGGCGTGGGCCATCTCACCGGAGGAGCGCGCCGCCATGCGGGCCGTATCGCGAGCGTCCGTCAGCACGCGGCGTTCGGCTTCCAGCGCCTGGCGGGTGCTTTCCAGCTCGGCCATGCGCTCCACCAGGTCTTCAAGCCGCGAGCGCGAATCGCGCGCCTGTCCGGCGCTGGTGTCGGTGGTCTCGGCCAGTTGGGCCAGCTCGACGTCGATCTTTTCGATCCGGCCGCGGGCCGAATCCAGCCGGCCCTGCTGGCTCTGCAGCTGGCCCGCCAGTTCCGACACGCTGCGATGGGCCAGGTACAGCGCCCGCTGGGCTTCCTCGCGCTGCTGCTCGGCGGCCAGCAGCTGGCCGCGACGGGCGGCGGTTTCCTCTTCCAGCTGAGCTTCGCGCTCCTGCAACTCTTCGATGCCGGTGCGCAGGGCCTGGATCTCGCGCTCACGCAGCAGCGCGCCCTGCTTGGCCGCGCCGGACCGCAGTACCCGGACCCAGCCGGCGCCGAGGCGTTCACCGCTGCGGGTGATGACGGAATCGCCCTCGTCCAGCCGCGCCTGCAGTTCGCGGGCTTCGTTGAGATTTTCCGCCACGTGCAGGCGGGCCAGCAGGCGCCGGACGGCACCCGGCCCCTGCACCTTGGCCGCCAGCGAGGTGGCCGCGTACTGTTCATCGTCATCGGCCGCGGACACCAAAGCCAGACGCCCCTCGCCCAGGTCTCCGAGTGCGCCTACCAGGGCTTCGGGCTGGTCCACCAGGACGCCTTCGATCAGCTGGCCCAGCGCGCTTTCGACCGCATTCTCCCAGCCGCTTTCCACCTGCAGCCGCTCACCAACGCGCGCGGCCGAATCCAGGCCCTGACGCTGCAGCCACTCCACCGCCGCGCCCTGCTCCTGGCCCAGCGCCGCATGCTGCAGGGTTTCCAACGAAGACAGGCGTCCGCGCTGCTCCTGCAGCCGCTTGCGCAGCTCCGACATTTCGTTATGGGCGTTGCGCTGATCTTCCTGCACGGTCAGCGCGGCCTGCTTGCGCGCTTCCAGATCGGCAGTGAGCGTCTCCAGTGCGAGCTTCTGCTCCTCATGCTGCTGGTCGACCTCGGCGAAGCGCTCGGCCAGCGCGTCCAGATCAAGGCCTTCGCGCTCGGTGGCCAGCTGCTGGCGGCGGCGGTCGGCGTCCAGGGACTGCCGGTCGAGGTAATCGACGCGTGTGCGTTCCACGTCGGCAGCGCGCGTGGCTTCGGCCACCTCGCGGCCATGTCCGTCCCAACCCTGCTGCCAGTCGGTGAGCCGGGCTTCGGCATCGCGCAGGATCTCCTGACGCTGGGCGTCTTCCTCGCGCAGCTGCTCCAGCTGCGGCTCGGCCTCCAGGATTGATTCCTGCAGCGCTTCCAGCCGCTCCTGATCAGTGCTGATGTGCTCACCAATCTCGGCGAGCGCTTCCTGGGCTTCCTCGCGCGCCTTCAACAGCCGGCCGGACAGTTCGCGCTGGTGGGTGATCTGCTGTTCCACCCGGGCCAGGCTGCCACCCACTTCGTAGACCGCGCCCTGGGCCTGGCCCAGCACCTCGGATGCTTCCTCCCGGCGCACGCGATTGGTCTCGATCCGGCGCTCGGCATCGCGCTGTTCGGCCACCAGCTGCTCGAGCCGGGTTTCCTCGCGGGCCAGGTCTTCGCGCATCTTGCCCAAGCGCTGGTCCAGCGCGCGGTACTCCAGCGTCTGCCATTCGGCATGGCGGATCTTCCGCTCGGCCTGGATCGCGGTGTACTGCTCGGCCTGGCGCGCCTGGCGGGCCAGGTGCTGCAGCTGCTTGCCGACTTCGTCGCGCAGGTCACTGAGCCGCTCCAGGTTCTCGCGGGTATGGCGGATCCGGGTCTCGGTTTCCTTGCGCCGCTCCTTGTACTTGGAGATGCCGGCGGCCTCCTCCAGGTACACGCGCAGGTCCTCGGGCCGGGCGTCGATGATCTGGCTGATCATGCCCTGCTCGATGATCGAGTAGCTGCGCGGCCCCAGACCGGTGCCCAGGAACAGATCGGTGATGTCGCGGCGGCGGCAGCGGGTGCCGTTGAGGTAATAGTTGCTCTGGCCATCGCGGCTGACCAGCCGCTTGACCGAGATCTCGTTGAACGCCGCGTACTCGCCGGAAATCGTGTGGTCCGAGTTGTCGAAGATCAGCTCCACCGTGGCCTGCGACACCGGCTTGCGGGCCGAGGAGCCTGAAAAAATCACGTCGGTGAGCGAGTCACCGCGCAGCCGGCTGGCGGTGCTCTCGCCCATGACCCAGCGCACCGCATCGATGATGTTCGATTTGCCGCAGCCGTTGGGACCCACCACGCCGGTCATGTTCGTCGGCAGGTGCAACGTGGTGGGGTCGACGAAGGACTTGAAGCCGGACAGCTTGATCGTTGACAGGCGCATGCGGCGGTGGGTGCCTCAGCGGCCACCGACGCTGCCGGCCGGCCGCACTCATGAGTGGAAAGGGATTAAAAACCCCTCGTAAGCAACTGATTTCAAAGGACAACGCGCAGGGTCAAATCCGCGCCACCCTGCAGTATACCGGCCAGTTACACCTCCAGTCAGCCCGGCCCTGCAAGCCCGGACGAAGGCACTGCCCCGGACCTGATCGCCGGACAGGCCCCGCAGCGCACGGCGGCGGTTCAGGCACAATCGCCCGATGGCCAAACCTTCCGCCTCCTCCGCCCCGGGCCGCCAGTCCAATCCCAGCCTGCGCGAACGCTTCCAGGCGATGCGCAACGTACCGCCGTTCCTGCGCCAGATCTGGGCCGCCAGTCCGACCCTGAGCATCACCAGCCTGGGCCTGCGGCTGATACGCGCGTTCCTGCCGATCCTGATGCTGTACGTGGGCAAGCTGATCATCGACGAGGCGGTGCGCCTGGTTGGCCTTGGCATCACCTTCGACACGCTGGGCGAGGCCTGGCGCAGCGGGCTGTTGCACCACCTGCTGTGGCTGCTGGCGCTGGAGTTCGGGCTGGCGATCGCGTCCGACCTGATCGGGCGCATGGTGGCCTACGCCGAGTCGATGCTGTCGGAGCTGTTCACCAACGCCACCAGCATCCGCCTGATGGAGCACGCGGCCACGCTGGACCTCGAAGACTTCGAGGATCCGGAGCTGCAGGACAAGCTGGACCGCGCCCGCCGCCAGACCATGGGCCGCAGCAACCTGATGGCCCAGCTGTTCGGGCAGCTGCAGGATGTCATCACGGTGATCAGCTTCGCCGTCGGCCTGCTGGTCTACGCGCCCTGGCTGATCCTGCTGCTGGCGGTGGCACTGATACCGGCTTTCATCGGCGAATCGCACTTCAATGCGTTGGGCTATTCGCTGAACTTCATGCGCACGCCGGAGCGCCGCCAGCTCGAATACATGCGCCAGACCGGCGCCAGCGTGGAGAGTGCGAAAGAAGTAAAGATCTTCAACCTGCACCGGTTCCTGGTGGAGCGTTACCGGACCCTGGCCTGGGATTTCTACAAGGCCAACCGTTCCCTCGCCCGCCGCCGCGCGGCCTGGGGCGCGCTGCTGGCGGCCCTGGGAACGCTGGGCTACTACGTGGCCTATGCCTACATCGCCTGGCGCACGGTGCGCGGCGATTTCACCATCGGTGACCTGACCTTCCTGGCCGGCAGCTTCCGCCGCCTGCGCCAATTGCTGGAGGGGCTGCTGGTGGGCTTTTCCCAGGTGGCCAGCCAGGCGCTGTACCTAGATGACCTGTTCTCGTTCTTTGCGATCGAGCCGGAGATCCGCTCGCCGGAAAATCCGATCCCGTTCCCGAAGCCCATCCGCGAAGGGTTCGTGTTCGAGAACGTCGGCTTCCGCTATCCGGATGCACCCCACTGGGCGCTGCGGAACGTGGATTTCACCCTGCAGGCGGGCGAGGTGCTGGCCCTGGTGGGTGAGAACGGCGCCGGCAAGACCACCCTGGTGAAGCTGCTGGCCCGGCTGTACGACCCCGACGAGGGCCGGATCCTGCTGGACGGACGCGACCTGCGCGACTACGACCTGGACGAGGTGCGGGCGAACGTGGGGGTGATCTTCCAGGATTTCGTGCGCTATCACCTGACCGCGGGCGAGAACATCGGGGTCGGCCAGATCGATGCGATGGACGACCAGGCGCGGATCCGCGAGGCCGCACACCGGGCGATGGCCGATGAGGTGATTGAATCGCTGCCCAAGGGCTACGACCAGCTGATCGGCCGGCGCTTCAGCAGCGGCCTGGACCTGTCCGGCGGCCAGTGGCAGAAAATCGCAATTGCCCGGGCCTACATGCGCGATGCGCAGGTGATGATCCTGGACGAGCCCACTGCGGCGCTGGATGCGCGCAGCGAGTTCGAGGTGTTCCAGCGGTTCAAGGAGCTGTCTGACCAGCGCACGGCAGTGCTGATCTCACACCGGTTCTCCAGCGTGCGCATGGCCGACCGGATCCTGGTGATGGACCAGGGCCGGATCGAATCCAGCGGCACCCACGAGGAACTGATGGCCGAAGGCCGCCGCTACGCCGAGCTGTTCGAACTGCAAGCCGCGGGCTATCGCTGAGGAGCCTTGCTGCCCGGGCAAAGGACTGGCTGCTTCCTCGTAGGAGCGCGCCATGCGCGCGAAGCCGCGTGACTTTTGATTTCTTTTGCCAGGCGGATCTTGAGCGGGCTGTCCCGCCGGCCCCTCAGCCATCGCGGCCATCGCTCCATGATCAGTGGTCACGCGGCTTCGCGCGCATGGCGCGCTCCTACTGGAACAGGTCGGGCTGGTCGTCGGCGAGCGCTGAGTAATCCAGCTTGCCATCGACGATCCGCGCGGCGGGCGTCCACGGGTGTTCCTGGCTGCGGCCGGGGTTCATCAGGTGGACCACCCGCCAGCCGCGGGCCTTGAAGTCGTCGGAGATCAGGCTGCGGTGACAGCGCCACCATGGGGCTTCGGCGCACATCACGGCAGTCCGCTGCTCAACGGCAAGCGCCATCAGCCGCTCGCGCCCCTTGGCGAACTCCGGGGTGTCCATGTAGTCGGCATAGCCGCGGAAACTGGTGTTGCGCCATGCGGTGTGGGGCGAATCGGGCCGGGCGGGCCGGCGCCCGCCAAGTTCGGTCATGGGAACGTATTCGATCCCCGCCGCCGGAAGGCTGACAGCCAACGACTCTGCCGAGAACTGCGGGTTGCGGCGGGAGCCGGGAAACCGGCGTACATCGGCCAGCCGCGTCACTCCGGCCTCGCGCAGCATCGCGACCAGTTCCTCCAGTGGGCGCGTCGAATGGCCAATACTCCACAAAGTCGACACATCCGGCCCTGCATGCTCACGCTCGTCCATTCATCAATGATCGTCCAATGGGGAGTCAACGGAATGTCCAGCCAAGTGAATCCGGAATCGCACCCACCTGCAGGCGGCATTGCCCGCAAGGCCCAGATCCTTGGTTTCCTGCTCAAGTACCGCAATGCCGGCGTGTTCTCCTTCGAGATGGACGAGTCCGCGCTTGAAATGGAACTGCCGAAAGACTCTTCCGACGACCGCCCGGAGCAGTTCGTCAACGACCTGGAGGCGCTGGGGCCGACCTTTGTCAAGATCGGCCAGTGGTTGTCCACGCGCCCGGACATGGTGCCGCCCGAATACCTGGCGGCCCTGGAGCGGATGCAGGACGACGTGGCTCCCGAATCCTGGCAGGCCATCCATGAAGTGATCGAGCAGGAACTGGGCATGCGTCCGGAGCGCGTGTTCGGCAGCATCGACGAGACCCCGCTGGGCTGCGCCTCCCTGGCCCAGGTGCACCGGGCCACGCTGCGCGACGGCCGTGAGGTGGCGCTGAAGGTGCAGCGGCCCAACATCGAAAAGCTCATCCGCGAGGACCTCGCCCTGCTGGCCGGCCTGGCCGAGCGCGTCGACAAGATGACCGATCTGGGCCGCCGCCTGCACCTCGCCGACTGGGTGGGCGAATTCCGCCGCGCGCTGTTCGCGGAACTGGACTATCGGGTGGAGGCGCAGAACCTCGACCGCTTCGACACCCACTTCGAGAAGTATCCGGAAGTGTTCGTGCCCAAGCCGGTCTGGGACCTCACCCGCCCCCGCCTGCTGACCATGGAGCTGGTGCGCGGAACCAAAGCCACCGATATTTCCGGGCTGCGCCGCACCGAGCAGGACCTGGGTGCGCTGGCCGCGGTGCTGATGCGCGCCTACCTGGACCAGGTCTTCGTGCACGGTGAAATCCATGCCGACCCGCACCCCGGCAACCTGCTGGTGACCGACGACGGCCGCCTGGCCCTGTTCGACCTGGGCATGGTGGCGCACGTGCCGCCGCGCCAGCGCGACCGGCTGCTGAAACTGCTGTTCGCCGCCGTGGATGGTCGCGGCGAGGAAGCGGCCGCCGAGGCCATCGCCATGGGCACCCGCCTGGAGGACTTCGACGAGCCGCGCTACGTGCGCGAGGTGTCCCAGCTGGTGGCCCGCTATGCGGCCGGTTCGCAGGCATCGTCCATGTCGGAGGGCAGACTGGTGCTGGATCTGGTGCGCCTGTCCACGGCCTGCGGGCTGCGCACCCAGCCGGAGCTGAGCCTGCTGGGCAAGGCCCTGCTGCATCTGGAGCAGGTCGCCAAGGCGCTGGACCCGGACCTCGACGTGAAGCAGGTGGTGGAAAGCCACCTGCAAAGCGTGATGAGCGCGCGCCTGCGCAAATCCTTCTCGCCCGCCAACCTCGCCAGCGAGGCCATGGAACTGCAGGCGCTGGTGCGCGAGGCGCCGCGCAAGATCGGCGATGTGCTCTCGCTGCTTGCCGACAACCGCATGCAGGTGCGGGTTGCCGGGCTGGAGGAATCGCACCTGCTGGAAAGCCTGCACAAGATCGCCAATCGCATCACCGCCGGCCTGGTGACGGCCGCGTTGATCGTCGGGGCCGCGCTGATGATGGGCGTGGATGGTGGACCGCGTCTGTTCGGCTATCCCGCCATCGCCTTGGCGCTATTTACGGTGGCCGCGGGGATCGGGCTGGCGATCGTGGTGCGGACCTTGGCCAGCGACCGCAAGCCACGCCCCCGTGAGGAAAGTGCCCCACGCTGAGCCGCTGTGGCCACGCTGTTCCACGATTGGGACAGGGTGGCGCAAGGCTCGGGACGGGATGAACAGGTAGAATAGAGGCCCCCACGCGCTATAAACAGAACGAGCATGAGTTCCGCTTTCGGCACCGAGACCGTGCTGGACGTCCGCCACTGGACCGACGACTACTTCAGCTTCACCACCACCCGCGACGATGGCTTCCGCTTCGATAACGGTCAGTTCGTCATGCTCGGCCTACGCCAGGAAGAAGGCGCCAAGCCGCTCATGCGCGCCTACTCCATCGCCAGCGCGAACTGGGAAGAGCAACTGGAGTTCTTCAGCATCAAGGTGGCGGACGGCCCGCTGACTTCCAGGCTCAAGGACATCGAGCCCGGCGATGAGATCGTGATCAGCCGCAAGCCCACCGGCACCCTGCTGATCCACGATCTGCATCCCGGCCGCAACCTGTACCTGATCGGCACCGGCACGGGCCTGGCTCCATATCTGTCGGTGATCAAGGATCCGGAGACCTACGAGCGCTTCGAGCGCGTGATCCTCTGCCACGGCGCGCGCCATGCCGTTGACCTGGCCTACTCCGAATACATCCGCAACGAGCTGCCCCGCCACGAACTTCTCGGCGAGGTGATCGGCGAGAAGCTGCTTTATTTCCCGGCAGTGACCCGGGAAGAATTCCAGCTCGACGGACACGACCACCGTGGTCGCCTGACCGCGCACATGGACAGCGGCCGGATGATGGAGATCCTCGGCCTCGACGCGCTGGACCCGAAGCATGACCGGGCGATGATCTGCGGCAGCCCGCAGGTGCTGGCCGATGTGCGCAGCCTGCTGGACGCGCGCGGCTTCACTCCGGCTCCGCGCATTGGTACGCCGGGCGAGTATGTGTTCGAGCGCGCTTTCGTGGAAAAGTAAGCTGCGCCGCGACCGCCGGCCGCTATAATCCGCGGCATCCGGCGATGCGCCACTGCCTTAGGGGTTCCCTCAATGAAGATCCTGGTTGCCGTTGACGGCAGCGACATCAGCATGCGCGCGGTGAGGTTCGTGGTTGCCCTCAACCGCGAACTGGCCAAGCCCGCACGGGTGACCCTGATGGCCGTGGATCCGCCGCCCTTCCCGGGCGTGGAAACCCGCCTTGGCAGCCAGGCGGTCCGGCAGATGCAGGAGGAAACCCTGGAGTCGATGCTCAAGGACGCCCGCCGTTCGCTGTCGCGAGCGAAGCTGGAACTCACCGAGCGCGCCGAGATCGGCGAGATTGCCGAAACCATCCTCAAGGTGGCGAAGAAAGACCGCGTGGACCTGATCGTGGTCGGTTCGCACGGCCGCGGTGCGGTCAAGGGCATCCTGCTTGGATCGGTGTCGAGCAAGGTCATCGCCCAGACCGAGATCCCGGTCACCATCGTTCGCTGACCCTTTCCGAAGGCCTCAAAATGCCCGTGCCATAGGTCACGGGGCAGCAGTGCGGCGTCTGCGGTAAAATCAAGGGCTTGTCAACGAGCAGGATCCGCAGCACATGAAGAAGACCGGCCTTACCCTGGCGCTTGCCGCCGCACTCGGAATGGGCGTCAGCGCCTGCAGCACCGACAGTCCCGCTGCCGGCGAAGTCGGCGAGACCAGCGAGCAGGTCATGCCCTTCACCCAGGACAATCCTTTCGCCGCGCCGAGCGAGCTGCCCCTGCAGTTCCCGGCCTTTGACCAGATCAAGGACGAGCACTTCGCCCCGGCATTCGAGGCCGGCATGGCCGAAGCCCTGGCCGAGATCGACGCGATCGCCAACAATTCCGAAGAACCCACCTTCGAGAACACCATCCTGGCGATGGAGCGCTCGGGCGAGACCCTGAGCCGCGCCCTGCGCGTGTTCTACAACCTGGTCGGCACCGACACCAACGACACCCGCCGCAAGCTGCAGGCCGACTATTCGGCCAAGTTCGCCGCACACAGCGACGCGATCTCGCTCAACCCGACCCTGTTCGAGCGCATCGACACGCTGTACAACCAGCGCGATTCGCTGGGCCTGGACGCCGAGGGCGTGCGCCTGATCGAGCGTTACCACACCAGCTTCGTCCGCTCCGGTGCCGCCCTGTCGGAAGAGCAGAAGGCGCGGATGAAGGAAATCAACGCCGAAGCCGCCAACCTGGGCACGCAGTTCAGCCAGAACGTGCTGGCCGAGGTCAATGACTCCGCAGTCATCGTCGACACCCGCGAAGAGCTGGAAGGCCTGACCGAAGCCCAGATCACCGCCGCCGCCGACGCCGCCACCGAGCGCGGCCACGAAGGCAAGTACGTCATCACCCTGCTCAACACCACCGGCCAGCCGCCGCTGCCGCAGCTGGTCAACCGCGAGCTGCGCCAGCGCATCCACGAGGCCTCCGTGATCCGCGGTGCCCGTGGCAACGAGTGGGACAACCGCGAAATCATCTCCCGCGTGGTCAACCTGCGTGACGAGCGCGCCAAGATGCTCGGCTTCGACAGTCACGCCAGCTACGTGCTCGCCGACTCCACCGCCGGCACGCCGGAAGCCGTCAACGAGATGCTCGGCCAGCTGGCCCCCGCCGCGGTTGCCAACGCCAAGCGCGAGGCCGACAAGCTGCAGGCCATGATCGACCAGGAGCAGGCCGCCAAGGGCGAGCCGAGCTTCCAGCTCGAGCCGTGGGACTGGGCCTACTACACCGAGAAGGTGCGCCAGGCCGAGTACGACTTCGACGAGTCGCAGCTCAAGCCCTACCTGGAAATGATGAACGTGCTCGAGAACGGCGTGCTCTACGCTGCCACCGAGCTGTACGGCATCACCTTCAAGGAACGCACCGACCTGCCGAAGTACCACCCGGACACTTGGATCTACGACGTGTTCGACAAGGATGGTTCGCAGCTGGCGATCTTCATCTTCGACCCGTATGCGCGTGCTTCCAAGCGCGGCGGAGCGTGGATGAACTCCTACGTGTCGCAGTCGCACATGATGGCCACCAAGCCGGTGGTGGCCAACCACCAGAACATCACCAAGCCGGCGGGCGGTGAGCCGACCCTGCTGACCTGGGACGAAGTGACCACCATGTTCCACGAGTTCGGCCACGCGCTGCACGGCATGTTCTCGGACGTGGAGTACCCGTACTTCAGCGGCACCGCGGTTCCGCGCGACTTCGTGGAGTTCCCGTCGCAGGTGAACGAGATGTGGGCTGACTGGCCGTCGATCCTGGCCAATTACGCCAAGCATCACGAGACCGGCGAGTCGATGCCGCAGGAGCTGCTGGACAAGGTGGTCGCGACCGCCAAGTTCAACCAGGGCTTCGCCACCACCGAGTACCTGGGCGCCGCCATGCTCGACCAGCGCCTGCACCAGGCGGCCACGGACGACATTCCGTCTGCGGACGAGGTGGTCGAGTTCGAAGCTGCCGCACTGGCTGCCGACGGCATCGACTTCGCTGCCGTGCCGCCGCGCTACAAGCTGCCCTACTTCAGCCACATCATGGGCGGTTACTCGGCGGGCTACTACGCCTACATCTGGTCCGAGGTGCTGGACGCCAACACCGTGAACTGGATCGAGGAAAATGGCGGTCTGACCCGCGAGAACGGCGACCGCTTCCGCGCCACCCTGCTATCGCAGGGCGGAAGCAAGCCGGCGCTGGATCTGTTCCACGCATTCTCCGGTGCCGAGCCTGACATCCAGCCGCTGCTGGAGCGTCGCGGTCTGGTTGATCCGGCGAACTGATCCAAGCTGCTTTGCGTGACACGAACCGCCCGGAGTGATCCGGGCGGTTTTTTTATTTGCGCTGGGCTTGGATTGAGTGCAGGGAGATGGTTCCTTCGCCGGGTTACGGCGTGACCTGATGGGCCCCGCCGGGGGACATTCGCATGCAAGGGCATCGGCACCAGGCCACCCGCGCAGTACCAGTCACCTTTTCGTCGCCCGTAAAGCCTGAGTGGATCGAGCCTGCCCAACGCGGCTTGCCCGGCGTTAGCATTGGCCAATGGCCATCACTTCTAGACTCCCCGCCCAGACAGAAGCCGAATCAGCGCAACTCGCCCAATGGCTCGCACAGCACGAAAAAGTATTCGTGCTCACGGGCGCCGGCTGCAGCACCGGGTCGGGCATCCCCGACTACCGCGATGAGAGCGGGCAATGGAAGCGCCCTGCCCCAGTCACCTGGCAAGCGTTCACCGGCGACCCAGCCGTATATCGCCGCTACTGGGCACGCAGCCACGTCGGCTGGCCGAAATTCGGACTGGCAAAGCCGAACCTCGCCCACCATGCGCTTGCAACGCTTGGCCAAGCCGGCGTCGTCCACACCCTTGTGACCCAGAACGTCGATGGCCTGCATCAGCGGGCCGGAAGTCCTGAGGTCATCGACCTGCACGGCAACCTCGACAGCGTGGTGTGCCTCAGCTGTGGAGCGCGCAGCGATCGCAATGCCCTGCAGGCAGATATGGAAGCCGCCAATCCGGGCTGGGACCCCGGCCCCGCCGCGTATGCCCCCGACGGTGATGCGGACATCGCGGCCGGAGCCGAAGCTACCTACCACCCGCCCCTGTGCAGCATCTGCGGTGGCCTGCTCAAGCCGGACGTGGTGTTCTTCGGCGAGAACGTCCCCCGCGAACGGCTTGGTCGCGCACTGGATGCACTCCAGCAGGCCCAGGCCATGCTCGTGGTTGGCTCCTCGCTGATGGTGTATTCCGGCTTCCGTTTTGCGCGGCTGGCCCACGAGGCCGGCAAGCCCCTGGCGATCCTCAACCGGGGCACCACCCGGGCCGATGCATTGGCCACGCTGCGGCTTTCCGGGGAGCTGGGCGCGACGCTGCGGAACGCCGCAGCGGCCTACCGCGGCTGATCAAGCACGCTGGCGCTCTCACCGCGGCGCGATGTATCCGCCGGGCACCCCCTGGGGCGACAGCACGATCTGCCACAGGTTGAGCCGGCGGGCGCGGAAGCAGGCCATCGAACCCGCGAGGTAGAACCGCCACATGCGCCGGAAGCGCTCGTCATAACGCTCCGGCAGACGCTCCCAGGCGGCTTCGATATTGTCCCGCCAGGCCTGCAGGGTGCGATCGTAATCGGCGCCGAAGTTGTGCCAGTCCTCAATCACGAACCTGCGTTCCAGCGCGCGGGTCGTCTGCGCCGCGGAGGGCACCATCGAGTTGGGAAAAATATACTTGGCGATCCACGGATCGGTCCGGTTGCGCGACACATTGCTGCCAATCGTGTGCAGCAGTAACAGCCCGTCTTCCACCAGATTGCGCCGGGCCACGCGGAAGAACGTGCGGTAGTTGCGCACCCCCACGTGCTCGTACATGCCGATCGACACGATCCGGTCAAAGCGCTCATCGAGGCTGCGGTAGTCCTGCAGCCTGATCTCCACGGGAAGGCCCTCGCACAGCTTTCGCGCGTACTCGGCCTGCTCCCGGGAAATGGTCACTCCCACCGCGGTCACACCGTAGCGTTCGGCGGCGAACTTGAGCATCTCGCCCCAGCCACAGCCGATATCCAGCAGTCGCATGCCGGGCTTCAGCCCCAGCTTGCGGCAACACAGGTCGAGCTTGGCCTCCTGGGCGGCGTCCAGGGTGTCGGCATTCCGCCAATAGCCGGCGCTGTACACCATGCGTGACCCGAGCATGGCCTGGTAGAGGTCATTGCCGAGATCGTAGTGGCGCTTCCCCACTTCATAGCTGCGGCGTCCGCGCTGGCGGTTGGTGAGCCACGCCGCCACGCCGTCCGCCACCTCGGCGGCGCCATACACCCGATTGCCCAGGCCAGCCTGTATCAATCTCAGCAGCATTTCATCCAGCGAGCGGGTATCCCACCAGCCGTCCATATAGGACTCGCCCAGACCCATCGAGCCTGACCCCAGCACCCGCGCATGGAAGCGTGGGTCATGGACCTGAAGATCCCACTCGCGCCCATCCCCCAGGCGCACGTCGGCATCCGCCAGCAACGCCTCGATGCGCTGCCGGTAACGATCGTCGTCTCCCATCTCCACCCCCTCAACGAGCTGTGTCCAGGAAAATCGGTCGTCCCGATACTAGCGCGTCGCGGAAAGCCTAGCCGTGGGCGAACAATTCCTGCCAGGGTTCGGCCACGTGCGGAAGCAGGACCTCGGCCGGCACGACCACCGTCTGTACTCCGTCCGAATAGGGGCCGACCTGGTACGGCGGAAACACGAAGCGCAATGCCTGGATACCACCACGTGCGTCCAGCATCGGCTCGAAGTTGGCGAAGTTCTCCGGATCGGGAGCGGAACCCTCGTCGATCATCCGGGTCGAGGAGCCCAGCATCTGGCGGCGCTCATCCGGCTCGAGAACCTCCGCGTCCATGCGCTGGAGCATCTGCGCATGCAACTGTTCGCGCACATAGTCGGAAACCGTTCCCCAGCCGCTGGCATTGGCCATCAGCTCCCTGGCGGTCAACATCCGCTCCTGCCGGGGCAGCCAGACAAAACGCGCGACCAGCGGGTTTCCATGGGCACCGCCGGTATAGCTGCTGCCGTCAGCCGCCACTGCAACCACGTCGGCGGTCTCCGCCAGCAGGGAGAAATCAAGCACCAGGTCATACGGCGCCGTCGGGCGGCCTTCGCCCAGGCTGGCGACCGCCTCGTCCAGGTCGGCACGCGCCGCATCCGCGAACGCGGCGAGTTCCGCGGCCAGCGCCCGATAGCGGCGGGCCTCGGGGGGAAAGCTGATCCCCACCAGGTAACGGGGATCACGCTCCATCACATCTTCAAGCGCGGGTGGCGATGCAGGAAGCTCTGCGGCCTGGGCAGATTCCCGCCCGTCGCGGACGTCCACGACAGCACCGGCAGGCGCCCGCTCCGCTTCATCACGTCCGCAACCTGCAAGCACCAGCGTCATGGCCAGCGCTATGGCCAAATGCGGCGGCCAGCATCCCGTCTTCATCAGTGCCCTCCCCTTTGTTGCCTATACGTCCTCAGCAGGCAGGATAGGACTGCCCATGTGATGGCACGATGCAGCTTCAGCCCGCCGCGCGGATTGCAGGCAAAAGAAAACCCGGCCGAAGCCGGGTTTTCAGGGATACGCAGTTAAGCTGGAATCAAACCGGCTCGACTTCGTCAGCCTGCAGGCCCTTCTGGCCCTGCACGACCTTGAAGGTCACCTGCTGGCCTTCCTGCAGCGACTTGAAGCCGGTGCCCTGGATCGAACGGAAGTGGACGAAAACGTCCTGGCCGTTTTCCGGGGTGATGAAGCCGAAGCCCTTGGCATCGTTGAACCACTTGACGGTGCCGCTCTGACGCTCTGACATGTTGCTACTCCTTGGTACTACAGTTTGTTGATGTATACACGGCCCGCTACATGCGGTGCCGCGACTGTCTAGCAAGGGGTAACGCGAAAGCGATGGAGCGGATCGTCCCGACTGGCCGGAGCCAACCGTATAACTTCTAGATCTACCGCATCGGAGCCACGATGTACCGTGATCCCGGCTGTGAACAGTGAGCGCACAATACCCTACTTTTTCGCGAAAGTGTGAACAGGATGTGCTGCACCGCCGCATGCCCCGCGGGCCCCATCCGGGGCCCTCCCGGCGACCCGATCACTCCCCGGAATCGTGGCTGTCGCGCTTTCCCTGGGTGATCCGCCCGCGGGTCCCGATACTGCCGTGGATCGCCGGGATACGGGCTTCGGCTGCGTGGAGATCCCCGGCCCGACTTGCCGCAGCGCCGCTCTGGTAGCCGTCCGACGCCACCTGACCCGCATGGCTGCCCGCCTCCTGCCAGGGTTTGGGCTGGCGCGCCGCCTCCTGTTTTGCCTCAAGCACCTTGCGGGTACTGCGCAGTGCCTGCTTGGCAGTGACCTTTTTTCCCGTCGCGCCAGCATCCTTCCGGGCAGCCTTGCTGGCCGTCTTGCGGGCGGCGGTCTTTTTGGCGACTTGGGGGACCGCCTTCTTTGCCACTGTCCTGGCCGGGGACTTTGCGGCCGTCTTCGTGGCTTTCTTCACGGCCTTTCGGGTGGACGTGGCGGTGTCCTTCCCTGACGCGCGGGCGTCCTTCTTTGCCTGGGGCAGCTGCGTCTCGAAGCGCTTGAGGATGTCGGCGAGGATTTCCACCTTGTCCGCGCTGCGCTGGTTAGCCGCTCCGCTGGTGCCGCGCTTGCTGCCGGTGTTCTCGCGCGAGGCCAGTTTCTGTCTGCGGACCAGGTCCCGGGCACGATCCCGGATGCTGCGTGCGCGGGTGATCCGGCTGTCCAGCTGGCTGACGCTGAACTTGCGGACCGGATTATGGCGACTGTCGTCGTAGAGCTGCATTTCCCCTTTGTTGAGCAGGGCGACCGCTTTCGCACGGGTGATCTGCATCATTCCTCCAATGGCTTCTGATTCAGGGCCTGCGTGCAGGCACCTTCTGCAATAACACAGCCATTCTGCAGACGCCGTGATCACCGGCTGCGGCCCATGCCTTCATCCTGGTCCGGCCCCTGCGGTCAGGGATTGAACAAGCGGCTCACAAAGCTGGTTGCCACCTGCGGCTCCAGCATCACCGTAAACAGCATGCCGTAGGCGGCGCCCCACAGATGGGCGCTATGGTTCACGTTGCCACCGCCCTGGCGATCCATCCAGATGCTGTAACCGATATAAAACCCACCGAACACGAAAGCCGGGATGCCGATCGGGATCGGCATGATGTAGATCCGGCTCCACGGCTCCAGCAGGATGAACGCGAACAGCACCGCCGACACCGCGCCCGAGGCTCCCAGACTGCGATAGCTGGCGTCCTTCTGGTGCTTGAGATAGGTGGGCATGATCGCCACCACGATTGCCGACAGGTAAAAGACCAGGTAACCCAACGGCCCGATCCGCATGGAGAAAAACATCTCCATCGCCCTGCCGAAGAACAACAGGGTGAACATGTTGAACAGCAGGTGCATCCAGTCGGCATGGATGAAGCCGTGCGTCACCAGGCGCTCGTACTGGTTGTTGCGCGTGATCGCCGGCGGCCACAGGATCAGCCGCGCAAGCAGCTTGTGGTCACTGAAGGCCCGCCATGAGACGAGGGCGGTGACGCCGATGATGATGTAGGTGACGATCGATTCCATTGGGTTGCCTGCAGCTGCCGCGCTCCTGCGCGAGCAGGGATCGTGCATTGGAACATGTCCACAAGTACAGGGCCGCAAGTACAGCCCCCAAGTACGGGGCCGGAAGGCACCAGCGTCGCGCTGGCTGCTGTGGGGCCGGCACGAAGCAGGCATCATTGCCCATCCCCGTTTCCTGCTCCTACGCTGATGTCCAACTCAAAGCGCCCAAAGCGCCCATTTGTGGCCTGTCTTGCCCTGCTGGTTTCCCTCGGCTCCGCACCGGCTTTCACCAGCCCGCAGCCCGCCCCGCTGACCACCCACGCCGAGCGCTCCGGCTACGTTGAAACCGGGCGCTACGACGAAGTCATTTCCCTGTGCGGGGCATTCGCCGCCACCCATCCGGACACGGTGCGCTGCTTCGATTACGGCACCAGTCCGGAGGGTCGCCCGATGAAGGCGCTGGCGGTGACCCGCACCGGCGCGCTCGATCCCCGCCAGGCCCGTGAGCGCGGCCTGCCGGTGGTGCTCATCCAGGGCGGGATCCATCCCGGCGAAGCCGACGGCAAGGACGCCGGTTTCCTGGCCCTGCGCCAAGTGCTGGCCAACGAAGCGGCATCCGGCAGCCTGGACAACCTTGTCCTGCTGTTCATTCCGGTGTTCAACGTCGACGGCCACGAGCGCTTTGAAGCCTGGAATCGCCCCAACCAGCGCGGACCGCGCGAATCGGGCTGGCGCGCCACGGCGCAGAACCTCAACCTCAACCGCGATTACGCCAAGGCCGACTCGCCGGAGATGCAGGCCATGCTGCGCCTGATCCAGGCTTGGGACCCGCTGGTGCAGGTGGACCTGCACGCCACCAACGGCGCGCAGTTCGAACATGACATCGCGATCCAGGTGGAACCGCTCCACGCCGGTAACGACGCCTTGCGCGACATCGGCCGCATGTTCCGCGACGGCGTCATCGATGACCTGGCCGCCCGGGGGTCGCTGCCGCTGCCGTTCTATCCTTCACTGGCCGAGTACGACAATCCCGCCTCGGGCTTCGTCGCCAACGTCTATCCGCCACGCTTTTCAACCGGCTATTTCTGGCTGCGAAATCGCTTCTCGATGCTGGTGGAAACGCACTCGTGGAAGGAGTATCCGGTGCGTGTGGAGCTGACCCGCAACCTCATCGTTTCGGTACTCGAACACGTCGCCCGGAATGGGCAGGACTGGCTGTTGGCAGCCCATGCCGCCGACGCACGCGCGGCGGCGTTGGGAGGCCAGCCGGTGCCGCTGGAGTACGAGGCCACTGGAACGGCGCGGCTCATTGATTTCCGCGGCTATGCCTGGACCCGCGAGCGCTCCGAAATATCCGGAGCGCTGGCCACCCGCTACGACGAAACCACGCCGCAGGTCTGGCGGGTACCGCTGCGCGACGAACTCGTGCCCGCCCGCACCGTGGATGCACCGCGCGGCGGCTACGTGGTTCCCGCTGCCCACGCCGGCTGGGTGAGCGAGCACTTGAAGCTGCACGGACTGGACTTCACCGAGCTGGAGGAGGCAATGCCCCAGGCGCGGCTGGAAACGTTCCGCGCAGACAGCTGGACACAGTCGCCCGGTTCCATGGAAGGCCGCCAGCGCCTGACCCTGCAGGGCCAGTGGCAGCCCGAGTCGCGTGATGTGCCCGCCGGCAGCCTGTTCGTGCCCATTGCCCAGCCCGGCGCGCGCCTGGTGATGGCGCTGCTGGAGCCACAGGCCGCCGATTCCCACGCCGCCTGGGGACGGTTCAACAACCATTTCGAGCGCAAGGAATACATGGAAGCCTACGTGGCCGAGGAGATCGCACAGCAGATGCTCGCCGCCGATCCTGCCCTGCGTGAGGCGTTTGAACAGCAGCTGCGCGATGACCCGGCGTTCGCCGACAGCCCGCGCGCGCGGCTGGATTATTTCTACCGCCGCCACAGCGCCTGGGACGAACGCCTGGGCCTGTATCCGGTGTATCGGGCCGACTGGGCGCCCTGAGCCAGCGGGCAGCGGCACTCCCGGCCCTGCGGCAGTGCCGGGAGATTGGGTCTATGCTGGATTGGCGCGCCCTCTCGCGCAGTCAATCGAAAAACAAAGGAGTGTTGTCCCATGGCCATGCCAGGTCACGCCCCCTTCCACCGACTGTTGGCACCTGCCGCGCTTGCATTGGCGCTGGGCGCCTGCCAGCCACAGGCCCCCGTGCAAGACACCTCAGCGCCTGAAGCAGCCACCGCGCCAATCGCCGGCGTCACGCCCGGTGAGCGGCTCAACTTCCAGTGCGGTGACCTGGTCGTGGGTGCCACCTTTGATGAGTCCGGCCAGAACGTACGCATGTCCTGGTCGGGCCAGCGCCTGGATCTGGCCAATGTGACAGCGGCCTCCGGCGCACGCTACGCCGATGAGGCCGGCAATGAATTCTGGGCCCGCGGCCTGGACGAGGCCCAGCTGACGCTGACCGGCCAGCAACAGCGCAGCTGTGTCCGCGCCGACCGCAGTTCCCCCTGGGATGTTGCCGAGGACAAGGGCGTGCGCCTGCGCGCCGTTGGCCAGGAGCCGGGCTGGCTGGTGGAAGTCAGCGACGGCCTTGATGGCGAGCCCGCACTTACTGCACACCTGGACTATGGCCAGCGGCTGCTGGAAGCCACCGGCCTGGAGGCCACCCCGGATGGCTACACCGGGCAGGCGGCAGACGGCACTCCGGTGAGCCTGGCCGTCGAGGAGCGCGATTGCAGCGACCCGATGAGCGGCGAGCAATTCCGTGCTGCAGTCAGCCTGACCGTTGGCGGCCAGGAGTACCAGGGTTGCGGCGCGTGGCTGGGCGCTGACTGAGCCGGACCCGGCTCAGTCTGAGACGGCGCTCTCCAGCGCTTCCCAGCGGGCATAGGCTTCATCGAGCTCGGCCTGCGCGGCTGCCACAGCCTCGTTGTGGGCGGTGATCGCGTCGCTGTCCTGGCGGAAGAATTCCGGATCCGACATCGCCGCGGTCAGCGTCGCGACCTGTTTTTCCAGCGCTTCGACCCGGGCGGGCAGCTGTTCCAGTTCCCGGGCGTCTCGATAGCTGAGTTGCCTGCGTGGCTGCGGTGCAGGCGATAGCGCCGCACTGGCAGGTGCCTGCTCTGCGGGTGCCTTCTGCGCGGCACGCCCCGCTGAAGGCTGCCAGCGCAACCACGAAGTATCCCCCTGGCCCAGCCAGTCGCTGTAGCCGCCCACGAACTCACCAACCTGGCCGTCGCCTTCCATCGCCAGGATCGAGGTGACCACGTTGTCCAGGAAGTCGCGGTCGTGGCTGACCAGAAGCATGGTCCCGGCGTAATCGGCCAGCAGCTCCTCCAGCAGTTCCAGCGTCTCCACGTCGAGGTCGTTGGTGGGTTCGTCGAGCACCAGCAGGTTGGACGGCTGGGCAAAGAGCTTGGCCAGCAGCAGGCGGTTGCGCTCGCCGCCCGACAGGCGGGTGATGGGCGCCCGGGCGCGCTCGGGCGTGAACAGGAAATCCTGCAGATAGCCGATCGCATGCTTGCGGGCGCCGTTGACCTCGACGAACTCGCGGCCTTCAGCCACGTTTTCCAGGGCGTTCCAGTCCTCGCGCAGGGTGGCCCGGTACTGGTCGAAATAGGCCACCTGCAGGCGGGTGCCGATGTGCACGCTGCCGCGCTGCGGCTCCAGCTCGCCCAGCAGCAGACGCAGCAAGGTGGTCTTGCCGCTCCCGTTGGGGCCGATCAGGCCAATCCGGTCGCCGCGCATGATGGTGGTGGAAAAGTCATGCACCAGGGGACGCTCGCCGTGGGCGAAGTGCACGTTCTTGAGTTCCACGACCTTCTTGCCCGAAGCCTCGCCCTGGGCCGCCTGCATCCGCACGTTGCCCGATTGCTCGCGGCGGGCGGCGCGCTCGTTCCGCATCGCCTCCAGCCGCCGCACCCGGCCTTCGTCACGGGTGCGCCGGGCCTTGATCCCCTGGCGGATCCAGACTTCTTCCTGGGCGAGGAATTTGTCGAAGCGTGCTGCCTGCTGCGCTTCGGCGTGCAGCCGCTCTTCGCGCCTGCGCAGGTAGTTGTCCCAGTCCCCGGGCCAATCAGTCACCTGGCCGCGATCGATCTCGAGGATGCGGGTCGCCAGCGCGCGCAGGAAGCGCCGGTCATGGGTAATGAATACCAGCGAGCCGGACCAGTTGCGCAGGAACTCCTCGAGCCAATGGATGGCGGCGATGTCCAGGTGGTTGGTCGGCTCGTCGAGCAGCAGCACCTCCGGGTCAGAGACCAGCGCCCGGGCCAGCAGGACGCGGCGCTTGAGGCCGCCCGACAGGCGCGCGAATTGTGCGTCCCCATCCAGCCCCATGCGCTCCAGGGTGGCTGCCACGCGCTGGTCCAGGCTCCAGGCGCCGGCAGCCTCGATCCGCGCTTGCACGACGGCGAGCGCATCGGTATCGACGGGATCGGCATGGGCCAGACGGTAGAACTCGGCAAGCACGCCGCCCAGCTCGCCCAGGCCGTCTGCAACAACGTCGAACACGCTGCCGCCGGCATCTCCGGGCACCTCCTGCTCGAGCCGGGCCACGCGCGCCCCGTCCTGCACGCGCACCTTGCCGTCGTCGGGCAGCAGCTCGCCCGACAGCACCCGCAGCAGGGTGGATTTACCGGCACCATTGCGCCCGATCAGGGCGATTCGCTCGCCTGCGGAAATCGACAGGCCAACCTTTTCAAGCAGCAGCGGACCGCCGACGCTGACGTCGACGCCTTCAAGAGTAATCAAGGACATCCGTACATATTAAGGCTTCTCTAGGGCTTTCCCTAGCTGTGCTTCACGGCCGTCTCTGGTCTCATTGCCCCTGGACACCCATCCTCCGGCATGAGCGGAGGCTCCCAGGACAGGAGCACCAGCATGAACATGGCCGTCTCTCCCATCAATCACACGCCGGCCCAGCTGGCGAATGACGCCGGCGCCCGCACCCACACGGTGCAGTACGGCGACATGCTGTCGGCACTCGCGGTGCAATACGGGATCCCGCTGCAGCAGCTCATCCAGGCGAACCCGCAGATCCTGAATCCCGACCTTATCTATCCCGGGGAGCAGATCCAGCTTCCGACCGCGGACAGTGCTCCTGCGCCATCGGGCCAGACCACGCTTGCTTCCAACCACACGCCGGCCCAGCTTGAACTCAACGGCACCGCCGCTGGTGCCGCGAACGGCGTAAGTGCGGCCCAGCTCATGCAGATCGTGCCCACGCTCAGCGCCGACCAGGCCCCGGCCATCGCGCAAAGCCTGAACGTGGCAATGGCCGAGGCCAACATCAATACCCCGCAGCAGCAGGCCATGTTCATCGCCCAGCTGGCCCACGAGAGCGGCGGATTCCATTACATGGAAGAAATCGCCAGCGGCGCTGCCTACGAAGGCCGCTCGGACCTGGGCAACACCCAGGCCGGCGATGGCGTGCGTTATAAGGGTCGCGGCTACATCCAGGTGACCGGGCGCTACAACTACAGCCAGGCAGGCCAGGCGCTGGGCCTGGACCTGGTCAACAACCCGGGACTGGCGGCAAAGCCGGAAAATGCCGCCCGCATCGCTGCCTGGTACTGGACCAGCCGCGATATCAACGAGACTGCCAACACCGGTGACTTCGTCCAGGTCACGCGCCTGATCAACGGCGGGACGAACGGGCTGGCCGACCGCCAGGCCTATTACGCCCGCGCGCAGGCCGCCCTGGCCTGATCAGCGTGAAGCCCGCCGTCGCCTGCGCCATGGCCCTGCTGTTGGCTGCATGCACAGGCACCACGACCGGACCGCCGGCGCAGCAGCTTGCCGAACCCGCAGCTGCCACACCCACAGCCTCCGCGCCGTCCGCAGCGCCGCCCGCCTGCAACGCCGGCGAGACGGTGGTGTTCGGCTGCGCGACCGGAGCGGATTCGGGCATCGCCCTATGCGGTTCGGCCAATCACACACACCTGCAGTACCGGGAATCCGGTGACCAGGCCGAATCCGGCTGGCCCGCCGATGATGTCCACGCCGCGGAGGTCTTCCGCTCGGGCACCCTGATGTATTCCGGTGGCGGCGGCGCATTCCTGCGTTTTGAACGCGACGGCCTGGCCCACACCCTCTACACCGGCATTGGACGCGGCTGGGAAAAAGCCGGGCTAGTGGTGAAGCAAGGCAACCGGACCGTGCGCGAGGCGGAGTGCGAAGGCGAGGTGGTGTCCATCATCGGACCGGAGTTCTTCGAACAGGCGTCGATCCCCGCCGACGAGTCCGGATTCGAAATTCCCTGAGTACCGGCGCGGCTCAGGAGCTGCAGGAAAGCATTGAACACCCCGCCCGCTCGCGCGCCCATTCCGGGCGTCGTACGGCGTATGCATCCCTGCCCGGCTGCACCTCAGACGGCCGCCGCAGCACCTCCATCAGCTCATGGACGCCGCTGTCATCGCCCTGCTCCGCCCGGTCAATGGCCTGCTGCAGCAGCCAGTTGCGCGGCACATACACGGGATTGGCCGCATCCATGCGCTGGCGGCGCTCATCGGGTGACAACGGATCCAGGACCAATCGGACGGCATAGCGCTGCAGCCACTCGTCAAACCCCACCCGGTTGGCCTCGAGCTTGCCGCGATCATAGAACGCATGCTCCAGGCCTTGCAGGGAACACGCATCCGGCTCAAGCGAGGACAGGGCGCGGAAAAACAGGGTCATGTCGACCTCTGCTTCCGCCATCAACGCGTGCAGCTCCGCGAGCAGCTGATCATCCTGCTCGCCCTGCCACTCCGCAAATCCCAGCTTGTGGGCATTCATCCTGCTGTGCGCGGCGGTGAAAGCTTCCGCATAGCGGTCCAGGCCCGCCTGCAGCGGCGCCACCCCTGCAAACAACGGCGACAGCGCCTGGGCCAGGCGCGACAGATTCCAGTGGGCGATGCGGGGCTGCCAGCCGAACCGGTAGCGCCGGCCCCGGGCGTCAGTGGTGTTTGGGGTCCAGTCCGGATCGAAGTCCTCGACCCAGCCGTACGGGCCGTAATCGATCGTCAGCCCCAGGATCGACATGTTGTCGGTGTTCAGCACGCCATGCACAAAGCCGACGCGCATCCAGTGGGCCACGAGGATGGCGGTGCGCTCGCATACGGTTGTGAACCACTCCCCATACAGCGCTTCCCCCTCGCCCTCCAGCTCCGGGAAGTCGCGCCGGATGCAAACGTCCACCAGCCGTCGCAGCAGTCCGGTCTCGCCACGCGAGTACGGCAGTTCGAAGCTGCCGAAGCGCAGGAATGAAGGTGCGGCCCGACACACCACCGCCCCCGGCTCGTCGCGCGGATTGCCGTCGTAGAACATGTCGCGCTCGATCATCTCGCCCGTGGTCACCAGGCTCAGCGCGCGCGTGGTCGGTACGCCCAGATGGTGCATGGCCTCGCTGCACACAAACTCCCGGAGGGACGAACGCAACACCGCACGCCCGTCACCCATGCGCGAATACGGCGTCTTTCCGGCGCCCTTGAGCTGTAGCTCCCATCGAGCGCCTGCCGCGGTGATCGCTTCGCCCAGCGTGATTGCCCGGCCATCGCCCAGCTGCCCGGCCCAGTGGCCGAACTGGTGCCCACCGTAGTTGGAGGCGAACGGATCCATCCCGGGCAACAGCGCGTTGCCGGCAAACACCGCGGCAAATTCCGGGCTGGCCACATCGGCATCGGATAATCCGAGCGCGGCCGTCATTTCCCGCGAATGCGCCAGCAGTCGCGGCGCCCGGACCGGGGTAGGCTCTACCCGGGACCAGGCGGCCCCAGGCACCTGCCGCAGCCGCGGCCCGGTCTCCGGATCGCCCGGCAGCTCACGCAAAAACACATTGTCGAAACGCAGCTCTCGCATCCGGTGAAGCCTACCAGTCGCGACGCAATCGCCCTGCGAGTGCAAAGCCCGCCTCCCGTTCACCGCAACCAGCGTAAAATAGGCGCGGCCCGAACGGCCCCCAACGGCGCCGATGCATCTGACGCCGATGAGCGCTGATTCTCCAAAACCCCTGTTTTCCGATTTTTCGCTGCCCGAACCGCTGCTGCGCGCCCTGACGGACGTCGGCTACGAGTCCCCTTCCCCGATCCAGGCGGCCACCATTCCGCCCCTGCTGGAAGGCCGTGACGTGCTGGGCCAGGCCCAGACCGGTACCGGCAAGACCGCCGCATTCGCCCTGCCGATCCTGGCCCAGGTGGATGCGCGGGCCAAGAAGCCGCAGGCACTGGTGCTGGCCCCCACCCGGGAGCTTGCCATCCAGGTGGCTGAAGCCTTCCAGACCTATGCCCGCCACCTGCCCGGCTTCCAGGTGCTGCCGGTGTACGGCGGCCAGGGTTACGGTCCGCAGCTGGCCGCCCTGCGGCGCGGCGTGCACGTGGTCGTGGGCACTCCCGGACGGGTGATCGACCACCTGGAGCGCGGCACCCTGGACCTGTCCGAGCTGCGCTGCCTGGTGCTCGACGAAGCCGATGAGATGCTGCGCATGGGCTTCATCGACGATGTGGAGACGGTGCTCAAGAAGACCCCGGACAATCGCCAGGTGGCGCTGTTTTCGGCCACCATGCCGCAGCAGATCAGGCGCATCGCCCAGACCTACCTGAAGGATCCGGTCGAGATCGCGATCAAGGCGACCACCTCCACCGCCATCAACATCCGCCAGCGTTACTGGATGGTCAGCGGCGTGCACAAGCTCGATGCGCTGACCCGGATCCTGGAGGCGGAACCGTTCGACGGGATGATCGTGTTTGCCCGCACCAAGGTTGCCACCGAAGAGCTGGCCGGAAAGCTCGCCGCCCGGGGATTGGCCGCCGCGGCGATCAACGGCGACATCGAACAGAAGCAGCGCGAGCGCATCATCGCCCAGCTCAAGGACGGGCGTATTGACGTGCTGGTGGCCACCGACGTGGCCGCGCGCGGGCTGGACGTGGACCGCATCAGCCACGTGCTCAACTACGACATTCCCTACGACACTGAAAGCTACGTGCACCGGATCGGCCGCACCGGCCGCGCCGGGCGCAGCGGTGAGGCGATCCTGTTCGTCACCCCGCGCGAGCGCGGGATGCTGCGCGCGATCGAGCGCGCCACGCGCCAGCCGATCGAGCAGATGGAGCTGCCCAGCGTCGAGGCGGTCAACGAGCGTCGGGTGGAAAAGTTCATGGACCGCATCGGCACGGGGCTGCAGGCCGACGATCTGGGCCAGTTCCGCGAGCTGATCGAGCGCTACGAGCGCGAGCACGACGTGCCGGCGATCGAGATCGCCGCGGCCCTGGCCAAACAGGTGCAGGGCGATACCCCCCTTCTGCTGGATCCGCCGCGCGAGCGGCCGAAGCCGCCCAGACAGATGGACTATCAGGCCAGCGCCCCGGCTTCCGGTGACAGCCGGCCACCGCGCGCGCCTCGACCACGGGAAATCGGTACACGACCGGCTGAAGTCGGCATGGAGTCGTTCCGCCTCGAGGTGGGCCACGCCCACGGCGTGAAGCCGGCCAACATCGTCGGCGCGATTGCCAACGAAGCCGATCTGGAAAGCCGCTATATCGGCCGCATCGACATCCGTGACGACTACAGCCTGGTGGATCTTCCCGAAGGCATGCCGCGCGAAATCATGGATCACCTCAAGCGCGTCCGCGTCGCCGGCCAGCAGCTGCAGATGCGCCGGGCCACGGCGGAAGACCAGAGCGAGGCGCGTCAGCCGGCGCGGCGCGGCTTCGCCCCCCGTCCTCACGGCAAGCCTCCGCACCAGCGCGGCCCCGGAGGCAAACCCCGCGGCTGAGCCAGCCGACCGCACGCCCGTTCACCCATTGCCGACCCGCCCGGGCCACACTGGGCGGCCACCGGCAAGGGAGGCAGCGTGCGGCTTTCCATCATCATTCCCGCCCATGACGAGGCGCCGCTGATCGGCGCCACGCTGGACTCCCTTGCCCGGTCCACTGACTGGCTCGGAGACGGGGTCGAGATCATCGTGGTGGATGATGCTTCAAGCGACGGCACCGGCGCGATCGCGCGGGCACGCGGTGCACGCGTGCTGCGGGTGGAAGCGCGGCAGATTGCAGCCGCCCGCAATGCCGGCGCCGCCGTTGCCCGCGGGGAAAGGCTGCTGTTCGTGGATGCAGACACCCTGGCCAACCCCGAGGTGGTGACCGCGCTGATGGCCGCCATGGACCGCGGCGCGGCCGGCGGTGGAGTGGCCGTGCGGTTCATGCGTCCGCTGCCGCTGCACATGCGGATCTTCGAATCGGTGTCGATCCTGCTGTTCCGCCTGGCCGGGGTGACTCCCGGCTGCTTCCTGTTCTGCACCCGTCGGGCGTTCGACACCGTAGGTGGTTTCGACGAGGGCCTGTACGTGACCGAGGATGTCCGCTTCGGCCGTGCCCTGCGGCGGGCCGGCCGGGTAGTGATCCTGCGCGAGCAGGTCTGCAGTTCGGCGCGCAAGATGCGGACCTACTCCCTCGGCGAGAAGCTCCGCTTCATGCTGGGTTTCATGCTTGCACCAAGGCGGGTGTCACGCGATCGGGAACGGCTGGAACTCTGGTACGGACCTCGGCGTCATGAAGACCCGGAGCCCGGGAAACCGCGCAAGACAGACTGATGCAGCCAGCGCCGGGCAGAATCGGACGGGCCTGTCCCCGGCTTACATTTCGGTCCGGTTGATCGAATCGCGCTCTTCCGGCGCGACCATGGGATCCACTCCGGCTTCGGAAGGAGAGCCTGCGCCTTCTGCCGGCTCACCCGGCAGCGGCTCGGGCAACGGTTCGGGCAGGGGCTGCGGCAGGCTGGTATCGGCGGGCGCCGGATCCTGTCCCTGCAGCCGCTCCATCACGCCTTCCACCACCCCGTCCACCACCCGCTCTCCGAGCACATCGGTCACGCGCGCAGGGGTGAAGACGTCCTCGATACGCTGGCCGCCGAGGTCGGGGCCGAACACGTACACCAGGTCCGACAGCGTCGGCCAGCCCAACAGCGGCGCCGTGAACCAGTACGCGCCCACCAGCACCACCAGCCACATCAGCAGCCGCAGTGCCGCTCCGATCAGCTTGAATGCCAGGTACACGCCCAGTACCACCAGCACCAGGCCGATCCAGTTGAGCTCCACCTCAGCCGCGCCTCATGCCCGCACCGGCGCCGTGTCGGCGGGGACATCCCCCTCCACCCGTGGCTGCAGCGCAGGATCCAGCGCCACCCGGTCGTCGAACACGAAGCACTCCCCTTCGTAACCAAGACCGCCCACGTGCTCGAAATAGCCGAGGATGCCGCCGTCGAGCTGCAGCACGTTGTCCATGCCCTGGGCACGCATCCACAGCACCGCTTTCTCGCAGCGGATGCCGCCAGTACAGAAGCCCACCACCGTGGATTCTTCCAACGCGGGGCGGTGCGGCGCCAATGCATCGGGAAGCTCGGTGAAATTGTCGATGGGCAGGGTCAGCGCGCCGGCGAAGGTGCCGTAGTCCACTTCCTCCCGGTTGCGGGTATCCAGCAGCACCACGGGACGGCCGCTGTCATCGGCCCCCTGCCCGATCCAGCGGGCGAGGTCGGCCGGCGCCACCGCGGGCGCGCGGCCCAGCAGCGGATCCGCCTGCGGCCCCTTGCGGAAGCTGATGATCTCGCGCTTCACCTTGACCTTCAGCCGCCCGAAAGGCTGCGCGGCGCTGCGGCTGTATTTGGCCTGCAGCCCCGCAAGGGCCGGAATGGCACGCAGCTGGCCGAGAAAAGCCTCGATCGCGTCGTCCGCGCCGGCCAGGAAGATGTTCACGCCTTCCGGTGCAACCAGAACCGTGCCGCGCAATGCGCCGGTTTCGGCCCAGTCCCGGATGTGGCCGGCGAGCGTCCCGGGGTCGTCGATGACAGCGAAATGATAGGCGGCGATATTGGTCAGCATGCGCCGATTGTACGACCGGGCGCGCCGCTCTCGCGACGCACCCGGTCAGAAGCAGCCGGCCACAGCCGGCTGGGATCAGTTTGCGGGGGCCTGGTTTTCGTGGTTCTGGCGCACGTATTCATCAAACAGGCGCACGCCGAATGCGGTGGCACCCGCCGGAGAGGTCGGCTTGCCGCCGGACTCGATCCAGGCCATGCCGGCAATATCCAGGTGTGCCCACGGGCGATCCTTGTCCACCCATTCACCGACGAAATGCGCGGCCGTGCCGGCGCCGGGGCCGCCGCCGCCGTTGCGCATGTCGGCGATCGGCGAGCTCAGACGGCTTCCGTATTCGGGCAGCATCGGCATGCGCCACACCCGATCACCCGAGGATTCCCCGGCCGCTTCCAGCTGGGCGGCAAGGTCGTCGTGGCGGCTGAACAGACCCGCGTAGTCAGCACCAAGCGCGCCGACGATGGAACCGGTCAGCGTGGCGATGTCGATGACCACTGCCGGGTCGTCACGGTCCTGCACGTACCAGAGTGCATCCACCAGCACCATGCGCCCTTCCGCGTCGGTGCTCATGATTTCGTACGTCTTGCCGGCGGCGGTACGGATCACGTCGCCCGGGCGCGCCGCGGTGCCGGAAGGCATGTTCTCGGCCAGTGCTGCCACTGCGACCGCATTCACCGGGGCGCGGCGGCCCGCCAGGGCCTTGATCGCGCCCACCGACACCGAGGCGCCGGTCATGTCGTACTTCATGCGCCACATGCCGCTGGATCCCTTGATCGAGATGCCGCCGGTATCAAACGTGATGCCCTTGCCTACGAATGCCACCGGCGCGTCGCCGGCGTTGCCGCCGTTGTAGCGCACCACCATCATGCGCGGCGGGCGCTGGCTGCCCTGGCCGACGGCCAGGATGCTGCCCATGCCCAGGCGCTCCATGGCTTTCTCGTCCAGCACCTCGATGGTCACGTTGGGCAGGCCGTCCAGCGCTTCACGAGCGCGTTCGACAAAGGTCTCGGGCCAGATCACGTTGCCCGGCTCGGTCACCAGGTCGCGCGAGAAGGCGACCGCTTCGGCCACCGGCTTCCACTGCGACTCATAGTCCGCTGCCGCGGCGGCGCCGGCGGGGGTGCGGATGACCAGTTCGCCCTGTCCGGCGCGCGACGAGCCATCACCCTCGTCGGACTTGCTGCGGTACTTGTCGAAACGGTACTGGCCCAGCGCTGCACCAAAGGCGATGCGTGACGCCACGCCGGCTTCCTCGCCCCGCCACAGCACGTCGATACGCGGGGCGGTGCTGCGCGCGCCGTCCTGTCCCAGCAGGCCGCCGAAATCCTCCAGCACCCGCGGGGTCACTTCGTCCTTGCCCACGCCGATCAGCAGCACGCGGTCAAAGTTGCCGATACCCGGCAGATCCAGCTTGCTCTCGCTGCGGCCCTTGAAGCCGGATGCATCCACCGCACGCTGCAGCGCGCCACCGGTGGCGGCGTCCAGATCGGCGAAGGCACCGCTGGCCACGTTGCCTTCGCGCACCGGAATCGCCACGGTGCCGGTTTCCGGCACGGAGTAGGCGTCAAAACGGATGTCGCGCTGGGCCGCCGCAGGCAATGCAACGCTGGCGATCAGGAAAGTGATTGAAGCAACAAAAGCGAAGCGACGTCGGGACATGAAAACTCCGGCAGGCGAAACAGGGCGACCACGGCGCGGATGCCAGCGGTCACCATCGGGGATGATTGGCTTGTTGAAACCTTATAACAACGCGACCCTGGCCGTGCCGTGCCGTTGGTCATGCGGCGACACGGCGCCCTAGCGGGAAAGCAGGTAAGCCGGCAGCCCCATCAGGGCGAGCAGCAGCAGGATGCCAAGGACCCGCGCCAGCACCCAGCCAGGCCGCTCGCGCATCATCGTGGCGAAGGTTTCGGCGGTTCCGTCACGCATGGCGGCCTCGTGCTCAGCACGCATCTTTTCCTGGCGTCCAGTCTGGTAGGTGGCCATCAGCCGCTTGGCCTCCTGGATGTCGGAGTCGTGCTTGACCCAGATCGCACCGAGCGAAATCCCGAACAGTCCGGGCCGGGTCTCGTACCAGGCAATGCGATTGGCATCCAGCATGGCCCGGACCTCATCGGCCTCATCGTCCGGCACGTGGCGCAGGTTGAGCAGCAGCTTGGCCATCAGGATTCCCCCTCGGCCGGCAGCTGGTAGTCAATCCCATACGGTGCCGGCTCACCGCCGGGTCCGTTGAGGTAGTGCTCCATCCAGCGCATCAGGCGCAGTGAGTAGTCCCAACGCGACGCCGCGCGCGCGTTGCCGTGGCCCTCACCCGGATACAGCACCAGCCGCACCGGCGCCTGGCCAGCCAGCTGCAGATAGCGGTACATCATGTACGACTGTCCGACCGGCACCCGCGGGTCGTCCTCACCGTGCAGGATCAGCGTGGGCGTACGCGACTTGTGCGCGTGGGTGATCGGGCTGGCCTGGCGGAACGCCTCCGGATCCTCCCAGGGCCACTTGCCCATGTGCACCAGGTGCTGCTCATAAGGGATATCCCCGCTGGTCACCAGGCTGGCCTGGTCGGAAATGCCCACGAACATCACCGCAGCCGCAAACCGCTCGCTGTAGTACGTCGCGCCCCAGGCGCTGGCATAGCCGCCGTAGGAGCCACCGGTGATCCCCACCCGATCCCCATCCACGAGCCCGGTTGCGATCAGATGATCGACGCCATCCACCAGGTCATCAAACTGCTCCATGCCCGGGCGGCCCCGATCCAGCTTGGAAAACTCCACGCCGCGCCCGGTGCTGGCCCGGTAGTTGGGGAAGAAGCTGGCGAAACCCCGGGCTGCGGCATACTGCGCAGGCTGCGAGTAGCCGGTCAGCCAGCCGTTGGAATAATGCGATTCCGGCCCGCCATGGACCACCAGGATCAACGGCACCCGCTCATTACCGAGCCGATCAAGCGGATGCACCAGTACGCCCGCGATCTCCAGGCCGTCGCGGGCGGCGTAGCGCACCACTTCGTGCCGGGCTAGGCGCACGTCAGCCAGCCAGGGGTTGCTGTCGGTCAGCCGCCGCGCCTGCTGCCCGCCCGTCGCGACCTCGGCCGCCGCAACCTCGCCCGCAGCGATATGGAAGACTTCGGCCGGATGTTCCGGTGATTGCCCCACCAGGGCGAGGTCACCGCCGGCGGATGCGCTCAGCGCACCCCAGATCGGCCCGCCTGCGACCAGTACGGTGCGGTCCCCGCCACCATCCACGCCAATTTCGCCAAGCCGGGTATCCACCCCCTCGTGGCTCACGTAGACCAGCGTTTCCGCATCGCGCCAGGCTACGCTCCATACATGGCCTTCCAGCCCCGGCAGCAGATCACGCTGGGCTCCGCCGGTATTTCCGACCACGGTCAGGCGGCCTTCGCGGGGATCGTTCTCATCGGCAGCGGAAATGATCGCGAGGTGCGAGCCATCCGGGCTCCAGGCCAGCTGGCCGAGCTTGCCGGGATTGTCCACGCGCCCCAGTTCCCTTCCCTGCAGGTCGATAATGCGGACCCGCGCAAATACCAGGGTGTCGTCCGTCAGCTGCCGCGGCGTCACCACCAGCGCCATGCGGTCGCCCGCCGGGCTCCAATGCACCGACTGCACGCTGCCCTCCAATTCGATCAGGCGCGGCTCGGCATCCGGCGCGTCCAGCTCGGCGGTCCACAGTTCGATCGGGCGCCAGTCCTCTTCGTACACCTTCTGGGTGAAACCCTTGCGGCGCAGTGCCTTGAGCTCATCGCTTTCCGGCTGCTGGGCCAGCAATGCTGCGCGACGGCCGTCCGCCGACAAGCTGAAACCGGTGATGTTGCGGTCAAGCTGCGCCACCCGGATCGCCTCGCCGCCCTGCAGCGGGATCCGGTACAGGGCGCGGCCGTCGTCACCATCGCGGCGCGCCAGGAACCCGATGTGCCGTCCGTCCGGGAACCACTCGACCGCACCCACGCTGGATTCGCCGGTGATGAACCCGCGGCTGTTGCCGCTGCGATCCACCACGTGCAGTTGGGTCCAGACGCGACCGTCCACTTCCACGCCGGGGCGACGGGGCACGCTCAGCACGTAGGCAACTTCAGAGCCGTCCGGGCTGATCGCCGCGCGCGTGACCGACCTGGTCTGGGCAATCTGCTCCAGGCTCATGCCGTCGCGGGCCTGCGCCGCCAGGGACAGCGGGATAAAAGCCAGACAAGCCAGCAACAGCAAGCGCCATCGAGCCATGGTGCGGATTCCGTATTCAGGGCCCAGCACTTTGCCACAGCCGCCCTGCGGCGATAAACCGGAGCCCCCTGGAACACCGGTGCGGGTTGCACATCCGCGGCGGGATCTCTAGCCTGCGGGCCGTATTACTTCTTTTGCTGCCGTGTGTTCTCCGGCATATCCCCTTTTTCTTTCCCTTCCATCCAAGGAGCTGCTCCATGGAGATCGCTTCCAATCGCGTCGCCAGCATTCACTACACCCTCACCAATGACGAAGGCCAGGTCATCGACCGCTCGCCCGAAGAACAGCCGCTGAGCTACCTGCACGGTGCCGGCAACATCGTTCCGGGCCTGGAGCGCGCGCTGGAAGGCAAAAGCACGGGCGACACGTTCAAGGTGGATGTCAGCCCCAACGAGGGCTACGGCCAGCGGAATGACGCGCTGGTCCAGACCGTTCCGCGCGAAGCTTTCCAGGGCGTGGAGAGCATTGAGCCGGGCATGCAGTTCCGTGCCCAGACCGACAACGGCCCACTCGTAGTGACCGTGGCCGAAGTGGACGACGAACAGGTGAAGATCGACGGCAACCACCCGCTGGCCGGCCAGACCCTGCACTTTGCAATCGAAGTGGCCAACGTGCGCGAGGCTTCCGAGCAGGAGAAGCAGGTAGGCCACGTTGGTCAGCCTCAGGACGCCGCGGACTGATCCGCAGCTTTTGACCCATCTTCCAGCGGATGCCGGCCCCGCAAGGCCGGCATCCGGGAACGCCTGATCCGCGCCGCCGTCAGTTGGGGGCGACACCCTGCAATACCCGGCGCAGGTTGGCGCGGGCAGCGGAATCGTAACGCTGGTGGAACAGGTCGCTGAGGAAGATCCTCGGCCACTCCAGCAAGGCTTTCAGGAAGCGACGGCGGTTGAGCCGGAACAGCCAGCCCGGCACGTGTCCGCGATACTCCGCGGCAATCGCCAGGTTGTAGGCATCGAACAGGTCCGGCTCCGCGCCGAGGATTGCCATGTCGCAATCGAGGAAATGGCGGACATCATCCGCATCCGCCCCGCTGCCGAAATCCTCCGGCAGGTGCTGTCCGTGGCGGGCGGTCAATTCGATGAGCCACGAAACCCTTGCCGCATCCAGCCCCGCTTCCGGCAGCCAGCGCTGGATGTGCTCTGCCGCCAGCCGCGCGGAACGGACCTCGTTGTCACGGCGCTTCGCCTCATAGATGGCATCGTGGTACAGCACCGCCAGCCAGGTTTCCGCCGGCCTCGCCCAGCCCGGGCCAGCGGTCACATCGGCATAGTGCCCAAGCACTTCGGCCACGTGGTTGAAGTTGTGATAATCCCGCGGCGGGCTGCGGTATGCCGCCTGGATGGCCTCTGTCTGCGCAGCAGGCAGCGCCAGCGGGCCACTCGCAAAAATGTCTCCGTGCATGCTCAGCCCACCTGCCCCGGGCGCAGCACCAGCACGGCACCCGCGGCCACCAACAGCGCGCCTAGCACCCGCCAGGTATCCACGGGACGCACCGGTCCCAATACGCCGAAGTGATCAAAGAGCAGGGAGCCGACCAGCTGGCCGCCCACCACCAGGCAGATCAGCCCCGCGGCGCCCAGCTTGGGCACCAGTACCGTGGCACACAGTACGAACAGCGCGCCGATCAACCCGCCCGCCCAGACCCAGGCCGGCAAAGCCGCCAGGGTCCGCAAGCCGGGCATCGGCGTACGCGTGGCCAGCAGCGCCAACGCCAGAACCATGGTGCCCACGAGGAACGAGGCAAACGACGCAAACAGCGCGCCTTCCGTCGCCTGCCCCAAGCGCGCGTTGATCAGGGCCTGCAGCGGCAACAGCACACCCACGGCCGCCGCCAAAGCGATCCCACCGGCCATCCATCCGTTCATGCACGACTCCCGTTGCAAGCACCTCGACAGTCTAAGGCCCTGCGTGCGGGAGACGGCATGAAGCCGGTGGGCGCCGCGCCCCGCCCGGACTCAGGCGGTAATGCGCTCCAGGCGGAGCGCCGGGTTCTCGGTGCAGTGCAGCTGGAAATTGCGGCCCGCCATGGACACGGTGATCTCGCGCACGTTGTTGACGATGCGCCGGTCACCGCTGCGCATCCGGGTGCCGTCATGGATACGCCAGGCAAACCGTGACATCAGGACTGCAAGGTTGCGCGCGTCGCCACGGGCTTCCGGAGCCGCCTGGTCCAGCAGGTCCACCACGTGTTCCGGCCTGACCCGGTTCCAGGCGCAGACCCCCTCGGTGGAACGCTTGCGGCCGAGCGCGAAGCTGTCGCAGTTGTCGATCGCCTGGTCAACATCCAATCCATAGAAATCCATGCTGTTCTCCTTTGCTTCCTGGTTGCGCCGGGTCGCCTCATGCCACCCGGTATTCGAAACTTCCCTTGTCATCCGCGGTCACGTCGATACGCGTGATACTGCCACCTTCGGCCATGCTGGCCAGCACGTTGCCGGCGATCTCCGGCAGCAAGGTGCCGTTGAGGATGTGATCGACGTTGCGCGCGCCCGAGTCCACCTCGGTGCAGCGCGCCAACACCGCCTCCACCAGCTCGCCGTTCCAGTCGAACACTGCCTTGTGATTGGCCGCCACCCGGTCGCGGATGCGCCCGAGCTTGAGTTCGATGATGCGGGCCAGCACGTCGTCGCTGATGGGGTAGTACGGCACCACTTTCAGCCGGCCGAGGAACGCCGGCTTGAAGTGCTTCATCAGCACCGGCCTCAGGCTCTCGGCCAGGGCGTCCGCATTCGGGATGTCCTGATCCTCCTTGTTCAGGCAGGCCTGCATGATCTGCGCCGAGCCGACGTTGGAGGTGAGGATGATCAGCGTGTTGCGGAAGTCGATCTCACGCCCTTCGGCATCGTCCATCACGCCCTTGTCGAACACCTGGAAGAACGTTTCCAGCACGTCCGGATGGGCCTTCTCCACCTCGTCCAGCAACACCACGCTGTAGGGGTTGCGGCGCACCGCCTCGGTCAGGACGCCACCTTCGCCGTAACCGACGTAGCCCGGAGGAGAGCCCTTCAGGCCGGACACGCTGTGGGCCTCCTGGTACTCACTCATGTTGATGGTGATGAGCTTGCGCTCGCCACCATAGAGAATGTCGGCCAGGGCCAGCGCGGTTTCGGTCTTGCCGACGCCCGATGGGCCGACGAACATGAAGACTCCCCGCGGCTTGTTCGGGTCCTCCAGCTTGGCGGTGGCCGTGCGCACGCGCTGGGCGATGGCCTCCAGCGCATGGTCCTGGCCGATCACCCGCTCGGCCAGCAACCCGCCGAGGTTGCGCACGGTGCGGATCTCGTCCTTGACCATGCGCCCGAGCGGGATGCCGGTCCAGGCCGAAACAATCTCCGCCACCACGGTCCCATCCACCTGCAGGGGGACCATGGGGCTTTCGCCCTGGAGTTCGCGCAGTTCGGCCATCAGGGCGTCGAGTTCGGCCTGCTCGGGCGACACCGCCGCTTCCACGTTGGCTGCCTTCTTCGCTGCCTTACGCGTCTTTTTCTTTGCGGGAGCGGGCGCGGGCTGTGGTTCACCAGCGCCGGCGCCATCGGCGACATCCCCGGCAGCTGCAGGCTGCTCACCCGTCAGGGGCTCCTCCATCCGGGTCCGCAGTTCGCGGACCTTTCCGGCGAGGGCCGTCTCCTGCTCCAGCCGGGCCTGGCTTTCCGCCAGCACCTTGCGTGACTCCTCTTGTTGTCCGCGCAGCTCGACCAGGCGCTCTCCGTGTTCTCGCGCTCCACCGGCGACCTCGCGCTCCAGGGCGGTAATTTCCGCCTCAAGCCGCTCCAGGTGCCTGGTGGTGTCCTCGATGATCGCGGGCGTGGCGCTCTGCCCCAGCGCCACTTTGGCGCAAGCGGTATCAAGCACGCCGACCGCCTTGTCCGGCAGCTGGCGCCTGCTGATGTAGCGGTGTGAAAGCCGGACTGCCTCGGTGATGGCTTCATCCAGCACGCGGATGCCGAAGTGCTTTTCCATCAGCGGCACGATGCCGCGAAGCATCGCGGCGGCCAGCGGCTCGGAGGGCTCCTCCACCTTCACCACCTGGAAGCGACGGGCCAGCGCGGCATCCTTCTCGAAGTACTTTTTGTATTCGGCCCAGGTGGTGGCCGCGATGGTCCGCAGCTCTCCGCGCGCCAGGGCCGGCTTGAGCAGGTTGGCGGCGTCGTTCTGGCCGGCAGCTCCGCCGGCGCCAATCATGGTGTGGGCTTCGTCGATGAACAGGATGATCGGGTGCGGGCTTCTCTTGACTTCGTCGATCACGCCCTTGAGCCGGTTCTCGAATTCACCCTTCACACTGGCCCCGGCCTGCAGCAACCCCATATCCAGCACCTGCAACTCCACTCCCTGCAGCACCTGGGGTACGTCCTGGCCGGCGATGCGAAGGGCCAGGCCTTCCACCACCGCCGTCTTGCCCACGCCGGCCTCGCCGGTGAGGATCGGGTTGTTCTGGCGGCGACGCAGCAGGATGTCCACCAGCTGGCGAATCTCCGGATCACGACCGATCACCGGATCGATGTGCCCATCACGCGCCCGCTGGGTAAGGTTGGTGGTGAACTGGTCCAGTGCCGGCGTTTTTGAAAGTCCGCCCTCCCCGGGCTGCTGCACTTCTGCGCCCCCACCTTCAACCCCACCTTCAGTCCCTGAAGCGGCATCGGCGAACCCCACCGCCTGCCCGCCTTCCTGGGAGCCTTCGGTCAGCGCGCTGAAGTTGTGCTTGAGCTCCTCGCGCTTGATCCGGGCGAACTGCTTTGATCCCCGGTAGGCCAGCTGCGACAGGTCCGGCTGGGTCAGCAGTGCCAGCAGCAGGTGGCCGCTGCGGATGCGGGTCGTGCCTGAATCCAGCGATGCCAGCAGCCAGGCGTGTTCAAACAGGGTGGGCAGGTGCGGCGAGAACACCGGGGTGCGCGTATTGCCATTGCGGAATTTCGCGATCTCGGCCGCCAGATCCTTTTCCAGGGCGCCCGCGGGAATCCCGCTCCGCCGCGCGATCAGGGAGAAGTCGCACTGCGGCTGCTCCAGCAGCGCGAGGAACAGGTGCTCAAGATCCACCTCGTAGTTGCCGCGCGCCATGCACAGGCTGGCGGCCCGCTCGGCCGCTTGGCGGCAGCTGTCGTTGAGCTTGCCAATCAGTGTCTTGAGATTGATGTTCATGCTTGAAAACAACGCTCCATGTCATTCATTGCAGGGTGTGGATTCCATATCCGGCATCAGCCCTGGCCTGCTGCGAGGGCCGCGTGCACACATAACTATCCCAGCCCAGCCGCGCACCGTGGCCACCACCGATGCCCGCGCCGCGGACATCCTCGGCCCTGAGCAGCAACCGGATTTCGTACTCCAGGCACGACCCCGTGAGCAACGTCAGCCACTTTTCCAGCGCGGCGGCAGCGGTGCCTCCAGGCAGGAAGTCGTCGAAGCGCTCGCGCTGCAAGGGGCCGATCACCAACCGCATCCGCAGGTCCCGCTGCCACACCCGGTTACCGGCAAGCGCGGTAGTCCCCAACCCCGCGTTGGCCACGCCCAGCCTGGTGGCCTGATGCTCCGGCACCTGGTACCAGGCACCCACGAACTGTTCGACCTCGACGCCCGCCTGGAAATAATCGGCGAGCACCTGCTGCAGCAGGCGTGCCGATACAGGGCGCTGGCGCACCGCGCCGGCGTAATGGGCAATGGCCTGGTCGAATACCCCACCCTCGCCCTCGGCCAGGCGGTCGCGCAGTCCGGTCATCCCCACGCCGGCCAGCGACAGCACAAGCGGCAGGAATTTCTCCTTGCGGTCCAGCTCGTACTGCATTGCCAGGCGATACTTCTTCCACGCGGCGTAATGCAGCGCCACCGCGCGGTTGGTAAACATATCCAGGAAGGCCCGCGCCGCGCGATCACGCTGGTAGGTTTCGCGCTCCTGCAGGAACTCGGTGTAATGCGTCGGCAAGGCTCCGACCGTGCCCAGCAGCCCCATGAAGGCGGGCGTGAGCGTGATGTCGCCGATGTTCCCGCTTGCTGCGGCTTCCTCGATTTCCTCCGGCAGCGCAAGCGGCCCGCCTTCCGTCGTCCGGGCCTGGGCGCTTTCAATCTCGGCGGCGGGAAACGCCAGCGACAACGTGTTGCGAAAGCGCACGCGCAGCGCCACCGCATCCTTGCCACCCCCGCCCTGGCGCAAGTACAGCTGTTCGATCAGCCGCATCGCCTGGAAGAAACCGAAGCGGTGCGGCTGATCGAGCAGCTGCTGGATCAGGCCAGGATCGATTCGCCGCTTCGCGGGTCGCATCGGACCAGCTCCTCGCCGTTGCGGGCAGACAAAAGGACGAATCGGGTAAAGCTGTTGGCATGGACGTAAAGGGCGAAGAAGCGGTCCATCACGTGCACGAACGCTGCGATGCCCGTGCCCACGAAGCCGGCCTCGTCGATCGTCATCCGGATCTCGATCCCCCGCACTACCGAGCCGAAGTGCTCGCCTGCCAGCCAGGTGGTGCTGGAACTGTGCTCCAGCCCGACGATGCCCTCGATCTGGCGGCTGGACACGCTGCTGGACGACAGGTCGTAAAGGCGAAGCATCTCCTTCACCGCCGGCAGCCCGCTCTGGGTCAGCGACAGGTGATTCAGCGACAGGTGCGAGATCAGCCGCCAATGCGCGCTGTGTCCGCGCGCGAAGCGCAGCGGCGATGTGGGCTTGCGCAGCAGCTCGATGCTGCGGGCCGGGCTGCCGCCCTCGATGACCAGATCGCCACCGGGCACGCCGTAGGCCAGCCGGGTTGGCAGGTCACGGTTGCTGCAGGTCAATTCCACCCCGACCACGTCGGTCCTGGGCACGACCGGATTGAAATCCAGGTCCACGAACGAGAGCTCGGTTTCATAGCCCGGGCTCTGGCGGGCCACCATTTCGTCCCGTCGCGACAGCCAGTAGTGTCCGCTGCGGTCCGGATCCTCACCATGGTGCAGCGAATAGAACGGCCGGAACTCCTGCACCTGCTCACCCTGCGGCGTCTGCCGGATCCGGCGCACCGCATCGATTGAGTGGACCTCATAGGCGAACGCGCGGCGAGCATCGGCCACCACGGGATAAGTGGCGGCCCGGTGGGTGACCCGGATCGGCTCCCCGCGCTGCTGGAACAGGTTGACCACCGGGGTGCAACCGAGCAGCACGTTGTCGGCACCCATCCCTTCCAGCAGGCGGCTGCCTGCGTCCTCACCGCGATTTCCGCGCAGGACCAGGTGCACGCTGAAGCGGCGACTGGCACCGGCCACCACCGGCGCCAGATCAAGATCAAAGAAGCCGAATTTCTCCGGGAAGGCGAAGAGCTCCGTGAGCAGCCGGTAAGCCGGATGCGAGCGCGCCGGGAAATCGACCAGCGCTTCGTCTTCGGTAAAACCGACCGGCGCAAGCGGGGATTTTTCCAGCCTGCGCCAGCGCCCGTCCCCGTCCGCTTCCACGTAGGCGGCCATCACCTGCAGCGCGAGTGCATCCCGCAGCGCAGCGCAGAACGACGGCTCGCCATTGACGAACAGGCGCAGTGCGTGCACCCCCAGGCCGGCGAAGGACACCTGGTCGGAGAGCAGCTCGAATTCGAGGGTGATCCTGCCGCCCGCTCCGGGTGGCACCGTGGTGGCCATCGGCGCATCGGCAACCGCCCGGTATCCGGCTTTCACCAGTGCCAGTGGCAGCAGGTCAACGTTGTAGGCGGTGCGGAACCGGCATTGCACGCCCTTGACCGGGCGCGATTGCAGCTGGGTTCCACGCGCGACCCGAACCGGCGCGCCCAGCTTGGCTGCCGCCGGACCCATGTCAAAGCGCGCAATCGAGCAGGACGGGAACGGCCGCAGATAATGCGGGTACATCACCTCCAGCAATGCGTCGGTGAACTCGGGGTAATCGTCTTCCAGCTTCTTCGATACTCGGGCGCTGAGCAGCGCGAAGGACTCGATCAGCCGCTCGACGTGCGGATCCTGGCTGCCGTCGGCGGACACCAGCAGGCGGCCGGCGATCTTCGGATAGCGCTCGGCAAACTCGCGCCCGTAGCGGCGCAGGAATGCCAGTTCCCTTTCGTAATGCGGAAGGAGGTCCTGCATCGGTCAGGCCGCCTGCCGGCGCATCCGGCTGACCGAGTATTGCAGCGTGTTCGCCTGCAGCAGCGCATCAAAGCTGACCGGCTCGCGTGCCGGCTGCAGGTCCAGCAGGGCCTGGATGGTGAAGTGCAGGCCCCCACCGAGGCGCGGGCTGGCATCCAGGCTCACCTGCACGTTGGTCAGGCGCGGCTCATGGCGGGCAACCGCCTGCTCCAGCGAACGGCAGATTTCCGCGCGGTCATAGGCGTTGGCCAGGCTCATGGAGGAGAAGTCGCACAGCCCGTAGGTCATCAGCGACTGTCGGCAATTGGGATAGTCGGCCAGGTCCAGTTCGGAGAAGGCGGAACGGCTGTTGAGCAGCCCTTCCAGGTCACGCGCCACCGATTCCTTGTACTGCTCAACAGAAATCGATTTGAATACGCCGCCCCCGGTACTTCCAGGCGCGTCATCAAGAAGTTTTTCAATCAGGCTCGGCTCGAATCCATTCATTGACCGTCGTCCCAGGTTGTTCGGCGGCGGCCGCAACAGCGGTGGCGCCGAAGCGCCACCGCCAAGGTGGATCAGGTCAGGTAGTTCGGGACGTTCTTGGTATTGCTCCACTGGGCAACCGTCTTGCCGCCCACGCCGCCTTCCGGCTTCTGCTGGTTGTAGGTCCAGCGGATGGCGCCGAAGCTCAGCTGCACCACTTCCTGCGGCATGCCCTCGTCATCCACCGTAGTGGTTACGCGGTGCACGAGCACATTGAGCAGTTCAATGGAGTAGTAGTTGATGGCATTGCCGTCCTTGTCGGCGCGCATGAACTCGATGCGGGCCTTGGGGAACGTGGTGCCGTTGGCCGTCGCCTGGTTCAGCGCGGTGGTGGCCAGGTCGATCTCCTTGACGATCTCGACCGGCGACATGTTGACGCGTGCCGCGGTCTGGCCGCCCGAGGTCGAAGCAGTTGCCGAGCGCGGCTGCAGGAGGTCCTGCGAGAACGACTTGATCTCGATCCAGTCCCGGTGCTTGTCGTCGCGGGACTCACCCTTGATGGTGTCGATGCTGAGGAATGCGTGCTGCATGATCTGGTTTCCTTTGTTCCGTTCTTCCGTGAGATAGGCGGGCTGGACATGCATCCAGCCCTGTTTGCCACCGTCCGCTCAGGACGGCCGCGTCAGTACTACCCAGGGGTCTCCGCCCCTTGACGCTGCAAAAACGCTACGACTTCTTGGCACCGGCCGGCAGTTCGGCCACCAGTCGCAACGAAACAGACAGCTCATCGAGCTGGAAATGCGGCCTGATGAAGGCCACCGCGCGGTAGACGCCGGGCTTGCCCGGCACCTCCGAAACCTGGACGGATGCCTCGCGCAACGGGTACTGCGCCTTGGCTTCCTGGGTTGCGTTGTCGTCAAGCAACACGTACTGGGCGATCCAGCGGTTGAGGAAATCCTCCACGTTGCCCACCGAGGCAAAGCTGCCGATCTTCTCGCGCATCATTGCCTTCAGGTAATGCGCGATCCGCGACACCGCGAAGATGTACTGCAGCTGCGCCGAGAGAATGGCGTTGGCATTGGCCGCGTCGGAGTTGTACTTCTTCGGCTTCTGCGCCGATTGGGCGCCGAAGAACGCTGCGTAATCGGTGTTCTTGCAGTGCACCAGCGGGATGAAGCCCAGATCACTCAGCTCCTTCTCGCGGCGGTCGGTGATGGCAAGCTCGGTCGGGCACTTGAGCGCCACTTCGCCATCATCGGTGCGGAAGGTATGGGTAGGCAGATCTTCCACCAGGCCACCGCCCTCCACGCCGCGGATCGCCGCGCACCAGCCGTACTCCTCGAACGCCTTGGTCAGGCGCGCGCCCATGGCGTAGGCGGTGTTGCACCACAGGTACTTGTCGTGATTGCTCGCTTCCACTTCCTCCACGAAGTTGAAGCCTTCCACGGTGATGCCGTCCTTGGGGTTGTAAGGCAGGCGGCCGAGGAAGCGCGGCAGGGTCAGGCCCACGTAGCGGCTGTCCTCGCCATCGCGGAACGACTTCCACTTCGCGTACTCGACCGTGTCGAACACCTTGGCCAGATCACGCGGCTTGCCCAGGTCGGCAAAACTCTCCAGCCCGAACATGTCCTCGGACGCGGCGCTGATGAACGGGGCATGCGCGGCGGCGGCCACGTGCGACATCTGCTCGATGAAGTACATGTCCTCCGGCTGGCGGCCGATGTAGTAATCGCCGATCAGGGCGCCAAACGGCGCACCACCGAAGGTGCCGAACTCTTCTTCGTACACCTTCTTGAACAGCGCGCTCTGGTCGAAATCGATCGCCGACTTGAAGTCACGCACCAGGTCCTTCTTTGGCGCGTTCAGCACCTTGACCTTGAGCAGCTGCCCGGTCGAGGTCTGCTGGCACAGGTAGTGAAGTCCGCGCCAGCTGCTTTCCAGCTGCTGGAACTCGGGCGCATGCATGACCGCGCTGACCTGTTCGGAAATGATCCTGTCCAGTTCCGCGACGCGCGCGTCCAGGGTCAGGCTCAGGTTGTCGGACACAACCACCGTGCCATCGAGAACTTCCCTGGCCAGCTCCGAAATAATGTCCTTGGCGCGGCGGTGCTCGGCATCCGACCTGGCAACCTTGCTCTGCTCGACAATCTGGTCGAGCAGCCCGGCTTCGGCGACGGTGGCGACGGCTTCGTTGGCGGTCGTGGCTTGTGCGGACATGCGTTACTCCTGGTTCCCGTCGCCGCCCAGCTGCTTGAGCTGCTCGGTGTTGTTGAGGACGTCGTTGAGCAGGTCCTCGAGCTTCTCGTTGCCGGCGAGCTTGTTGCGCAGGTCGGCGAGTTTCGCGCGTGACTCCATGAGCCTGCGCAGCGGCTCCACCTGCTGGACCACCGACTCCGGGCGGAAGTCGTCGATCGAATTGAATTTCAGCTCGACCCCGAACTCGCCGCCTTCATCGCTGATCCTGTTTTCCACGCGGTAGGTCGCGCGCGGCGTCATGCCTTCCATCACTTCATCGAAGTTGTCGAGATCGACGTTGACGAACTTGCGGTCCTTGACCCGCGGCAGCGGCTGCTCGGGATTGCCGCTGAAATCGCCCATCACGCCCATCACGAAAGGCAGCTCCTTTTCCTCGATCGCGTCGCCCTTCTCCACGTCGTACGTCAACTGCACGCGCGGCGGACGCACCTTCTGCAGGCGCTTCTGCACGCTATCCTTCTTGGACATCCTGTCGTCTCCTTGACGATGTGTGTTGTGGCCGTCAGCTCAGTTGCCGCCGATCCTCTCGAACGGATTGGAAGAAGCAGGGGCGCTGGGTTGCGCGGCTGGCGCCGCCGTATCGGCGGGCTGGGCCGGCGTGGCAGCCGCCGATTGAGCGCGACGGGCCGGTGCGCGGCGGCGCGGAGTTGGCGCCGGCGCCGACTGATCGGCAAAGATTTCCGCGCCCATGGTGTTGCGCAACGTGCCGGCCAACACCTCGGCTTCACGACGGGCGGTGGCCGAAGCCAGCGCGCCACGCCCCTGCAGCCGCTGCAGCGAACCGGTCGCAATGCGGAAGCCGCTCACCGTGAGGATGCCGTCGGCCACCAGGTCGTCGGGGTCGCGCTGCAGCACTTCCTCGGCGGCAACGATCGCGTGGGCGTAGTTGGTACGGTCGAATTCGAGCTGCGCCGTGCGCACCCAGGGTTCCTTGCGGATGGGATCGGCGCGGGCGGCGTTTGAGAGTGCGCCCACGGCATGATCGACCTGCCCGGCCTCGATGGCCGCTTCGGCCTGGGCCATCAGCCCGGCATAGTCGGGCGTACCTGTCTGTGAGGTGGTGGCGCAGGCGCCCAGCATGGACAGCAGCGCCAATCCGGCCAGGAGGCGAACGCTCCCGTCGATACGACCACGCAATCCCTGCATCTTCCCTGTCAAACGCATCCCTGTTGCACTCCCTTCGGTCATCAATGACCCCTTCAATCAATCCTGATTGGTTCCTTTACACGCAGCATGTCCCCGCTGCGCACGCTTGGGATCCGCAGCGCCAAAGCGCGTTGAATCCCGTTCCCTGCTGTATTCCGGTCTGGGTATAGTAGCCTTTCTCCGTCACGTCAAGACCGACGTTTCACGAAGACGCAAGCGACTCTGGATTGTGTCGTTTGCCCCCGTTGTCCAGAAGCCAGCCGAATCCGGCCGGCGCGGACATTAAAAACCAGCGCACCAGGCGATTCAAGTATGGACACTCATTTCGCACGCTATTCCTGCGTTTTCCTGCTGTTTACCGCGCTGTTGCTGTCTGGCTGCGCGAGCAGCGGTGGCGTTGGCAAAGCCGTCAATCGCACCCTGGAATCAGTGGGCCTGCGCGAAGCCGATGCCGATGCAGCGGCCGGGATCAGGACCATCCCGCTGCGGCTGTACGCCGGGGACAACCTCAACGCCGGCAATGGCCCGCGCGGCCTGGCCACCGTGGTCCGGATCTATTACCTGCGCGGCATCCAGCGCTTCGAACAGGTGCCCTTCGACGCACTGATGGACGAGGGCCGCGAGCGCGCCGAACTCGGCAACGACCTGATCGAAGTGCGCGAGCTGGTGCTGACCCCGGGCATCCGTCGCGAGTTGGAGGAGCGGCTGCCGGCGGAAGCCACGCACCTGGGCGTGGTGGCGCTGTTCCGCGCGCCAGCCAATGGCCGCTGGCGCTACGCCTTTGATGCACGCCACCGTGATGTCCAGTCCCAGGGGATCACTATCGGCCTGCATGCCTGCGCCTTGACCACCAGCAGCGAAGCCCTGGCATCGGCCGTCCCGGGCGATCCGGGCAGTCTGGTCTCGGCACGCTGCGGCCCCTGATCCGGAAAATCAGCCCCATGCCCGTTGCCTGATCCAACCATGCATGGGTAAGCTGCACTCCCGCGCCAAGGCAGGCCCGGCAACAAGCAAAAGGATTGCAATGTGTCGCATGTAAGTCGGATGTCGAAGGTGTTCTGGGGCGAAGGACTGTTCCTTCGACCACAGCATTTCCAGCGCCAGGACGCCTATCACGAAGCCCGCCTGCACGACCTGGCCCGAAGCATGCATCCCTGTGCCTGGGGGATAAGACGCCTTCGCGTTGATACCCAGAGCCTGGCAACCGGGACCCTGCGCCTGCTGGAAGCCTCCGCGATATTCCCCGACGGGGAGAGCTACGACGCGCCCTCACACGATGCGCTTCCAGACGCTCTTGCTCTGTCTTCCCTGCCCGAGGGCGTGCAGTCCAGCACGGTTTATCTCGCATTCCCGCTGCTGCGCGAGCACGGCGGCAACTGCGGCAAAGGCGCCGAAGAGGGCCGGGCCGCGCGCTTCACCCAGCGCAACCTGCCCACGCCCGACCTGTTCAGCGATGCCGCCGAAGCAGACCTCGCTTACCTGAGCAAGACCGTGCGCCTGCTGACGGAGGACAAGCCGCGCGACGCCTATGTCAGCATTCCCGTTGCCAGGGTGCGCCGCACCTCCACCGGCGGGTTTGAGCTGGATGACAGTTTCATCGCGCCAGTCCTCCATATCGATGGCAGTGCCCGGCTGCATAACCAGCTGCGGGCGCTGCTGGATGCGTTGCAGGCCAAGGTGGATGCGCTCTACGGCGTGCACCGCCAACCTTCCGAGCACATCATCGAATTCCGCTCCGGGGACATCGCCTCCTTCTGGCTGCTGCACACCGCCACGTCGTCGTTCGCCACGCTCTCGCACCTGTTCCACCAGGCCGGGCTGCACCCCGAACGGCTGCATCAGGAGCTGCTGCGCCTGGCCGGCAGCCTGCTCACCTTCTCCCGCAGCTATGCGCTTGCGGACCTGCCGCGCTATGACCATGAGGCGCCGGAGGCCGGCTTCGAGCAGCTGTTCACGATGATCCGCGAGTTGCTGGACACGGTGATCTCGGCCCGCTATTTCCAGATCACGCTGCAGGAAGCCAAGCCCTCGTTCCATGTCGGCCGGATCGATTCGCAGCGCATCGACGACAACTCCGTCTTCTACCTGGGCGTTGCCGCCGACATGCCCGCCCAGGAGCTGATCCAGACCGTGCCGATCCGCTTCAAGGTCGGCGCACCGGACGACGTGGAGAAGTGCGTGCTCTCCGCCCTGCCCGGGGTGAAGCTGGTGCACGCCGCGCAGGTACCGGCGGCGATCCCCGTGCGTCCCGGCAGCCACTACTTCTCGGTCGAGCCGCGCGGACCGCTGTACGAGCGCATGCTCAAGGCGCAGTCGCTGATGATCTACGTGCCCGGCGGAGTGCGCGAACTCAAACTTGAACTGATCGCGGTAGCGCCATGAACACCAACCTGCCTCCCGTCCCGGGCTCGATGCCCTCGTTGACCCCCCAGCTGGCGGCATCGCCGGTGGCCGGCGCGCCGACACCGCGCACGCTGGCCGACCTGATGTCCGACGGCTTCTACCTGCTGCTGCTGGTCAAGCGCGGCCAGCTGCCCAGCGACGGGGAAGCTTTCGTCCAGTCGGTGCAGCAGTTCCTGGACCGGGTGGAGCGCGGGGCGATCAAGATGGGCATCGCCTCTGAAGACGTATACGCCGCCAAGTACGCGTTCTGTGCGGCGATGGACGAAGCCATCCTGACCCAGCCTTCTTCGCTGCGCGATACGTGGGAACTGCAGCCGCTGCAGCTGCGCCTGTTCGGCGACCACCTGGCCGGTGAGAACTTCTTCGAACGTCTGGAAGAACTGCGCGCGCAGGGGGCGCCGCGCCTGCCCTCACTGGAGGTCTACCACTATTGCCTGCTGCTCGGCTTCGAAGGCAAATACCGTCTGGAAGGGCCTGAGAAGCTTGGCTATCTCACCGCGCGCCTGGGCGATGAGATCGTCTACCTCAAGGGCAAGCGCACCGGCTTCGCCCCGCACTGGCCGCCGCCGGACAACGTGAAGCACACCCTGCGCCGCGTGCTGCCGCTGTGGCTCCCCGCCGTGCTGGTGGCCGGATTTGGGCTGCTCGGCTACCTGGGCCTCAATGCCTGGTTTGGGCACCAGACAGACCAGACCCTGGCCGCCTACAACAACGTGGTGCAGATGCCCGAGCGCACGGCGCACATCACCATTACCCTGCCGTGAGACGAGGGGGTCTACCCCCTTGACGGTTAGCGCTCCGCTGGCCACGCTTCCGCGGATGACCACCACCCTCCTCCGCAACGCGGACGTTTTTGCACCCGAACCCCTCGGCCGCCAGGATTTGCTCCTGGGCGGCGGGAAGATCCTGTGGATGGGTCGCGATGCGCCCGGGCTTGCGGACGTGTTCGGCACGCAAACCATTGACCTGCAAGGCCGGCGGCTGGTGCCGGGGCTGATCGACGGCCACGTGCATGTCACCGGCGGCGGCGGCGAAGCCGGATTCGCCAGCCGGGTGCCGGCGCCGATGCTCTCGCGATATACCCGCAGTGGGGTCACCACGGTGGTCGGGCTGCTGGGTACGGACGATGTGGCGCGCGGCACCCGCGAGCTGGTGGCGCACGTCAATGCGCTGCGCGAGGAGGGTCTGTCCGCTTACGGACTGGTGGGCGGCTATCACCTGCCGCCGGCCACGCTGACCGGCAGCGTGCGCGCGGACCTGGCTTTCATCGACTGCCTGATCGGCGTGGGCGAGCTGGCGATCAGCGACCATCGCTCCAGCCAGCCGACGCTTGAAGAACTGCTGCGGATCGCCTCGGAGGCGCACGTGGCCGGGCTGATGACCGGCAAAGCCGGGATCGTGCATCTGCACCTGGGCGACGGGGCGCGCGGGCTGGACCTGGTGCGGCGTGCGTTGGACGCGTCGGAACTGCCGCCGCGGGTGTTCAACCCCACCCACGTGAACCGCCGCAAGGCGCTGTTCGACGAGGCCATCGAACTGGCCCGGCGCGGCTGCACGATCGATATCACAGCCTTTCCGGTGGCCGAGGACGAGGATGCCTGGAGCGCGGCCGATGCCCTGATCCGCTATCTGGACAGCGGCGCGCCGCGTGACCGGGTCACGATCAGCTCCGACGCCGGCGGCTGCCTGCCCTGCTTCGACGCCGAAGGCCGCGTGAGCAGCATGGATGTCGGCCACTCCGGCGCACTGGTCGAAACCCTGGCCGAGCTGCTGGCGCGCGGCGTCGCGCTGGAGGAGGCGCTGCCGGCCTTCACCAGCAACGTCGCGGCGCTGCTGCGCCTGCCTGGCAAGGGGCGGATCGGGGCGGGCGCAGACGCGGACCTGGTCACGCTCGACGACAACGGCGCCGTCGCCGATGTGTTCGCCTGCGGCCGCCAGCATGTCAGTGCAGGCGACGTCATACTGCGTGGTATGTTCGAAAAATCGGGCGGCTAGATGCCCGCGACAGGGGGCGGTGCCGGCGGTATCCGGCGCGGGCTGAGGCCGGCGCCGTGCGGACCCAGGCGCCGGCCAGGACAATCAACAGGAGCAATTGATGCCTAGCAAACCCCTCAACGGGGAGAAACGCGGCTGGATCATCCCGATCGGCGGTGCAGAAGACAAAGACACCAACCCGCGCATCCTGGAGCGGTTCGTCGAACTCAGCGGCGGCGACCAGGCCGATATCGTGGTCATTCCGACCGCCAGCCGCCTGAAGGAAACCGGCACGCGCTACGAAGAACTGTTCAAGGCGATGGGCGTGGCCAGCGTCGAAGTGATGGATTTCGACACCCGCCGAGACTGCCAGGAGCCGGGCCGGATCGAACGGCTGGCCCGGGCAAGCGGCATCTTCTTCACCGGTGGCAACCAGCTGCGCCTGTCGACGATCCTCGGCGGCACCGACGTGGCGCGTACCGTCCGGCAGCGCAACGCCCAGGGCGTGACCGTCGCCGGCACCAGCGCCGGCGCGGGTTTCTTGAGCGAGCACATGGTGGCGTTCGGAAAAGAAGGATCCTCGCCGCGCGCCAGCAGCGTGCGGCTTGCCCCCGGACTGGGGCTGACCAACCGCTTCATCATCGATCAGCACTTCCGCGAACGCGACCGGCTCGGCCGGCTCAGCGCGGCGCTGGCCTACAACCCGTTCGCGATCGGGATCGGGCTGGATGAGGACACTGCGGCCTTCCTGGCTCCGGATGACACCTTGGAAGTCGAAGGCAGCGGCAGTGTCACCGTGATCGACGCGCACGACCTGCAATTCTCATCCATCGCCCATGCCGATGAAGATGACCCGGTATGCATGTTGGGCCTGGGCGTGCATATATTGATCGCTGGCGCCACCTTCAACCTGCACACGCGACGGGCCTCGGCCGGACGCCTGGCCACCCGCAAAACCTGACTGGAAAACCACCATGCGCATCCTTGAACGCTCCGTTTACGTTGGTCCGTCCCTGCATGCGCATTTCCCCGTCATCCGGCTGCTCATGGACCTGGGCGAGCTGGAGCAGTGGCCCACCGTCCGTCTGGGGCCGGAGTTCATCGAGGGCCTGATAGCCGCCGTGCCGGACCTGGCCGAACACGGCTGCTCCTACCGCGAGCCCGGCGGCTTCCTGCGCCGCATGCGCGAGGATGAAGGCACCTGGCTGGGGCACGTGTTCGAACACGTGGCGATCGAACTGCAAAACGTCGCCGGCGGCGACGTCACCTTTGGCAAGACCCGCAGCGTCGACGGGCGTCCCGGGGTGTATACGGTCATCTACGAATATGGCCAGCGCGAGGAAGGCATCGCCGCCGGCGAGCTGGCAATGCGCCTGATCTGCTCGCTGCTGCCTGAAAACCTGCACCCGGAGCGCAGCGTGCCGGAAGACTGGAACTGGGAAGCAGCCCGCGACGACTTCATCCGCTACGCCCAGCGGCGCGCACTCGGGCCTTCTACCGCCTCTCTGGTACGCGCGGCCGAGGAGCGCGGCATTCCCTGGCTGCGTCTCAACGAACATTCACTGGTGCAGTTCGGACACGGCCGCTACCAGCAGCGCATCCAGGCCACCATCACCGGACGCACGCCCTATATCGCGGTGGGGATGGCCGGCGACAAGGAAGAAACCAACAATATCCTCGCCGCGCTCGGGCTGCCGGTGCCCCGGCAGATGCTCGTTTCGAGCCAGACCGATGCGCTCAAGGCCGCCCGCAGGCTGGGCGGTCCCGTGGTGCTCAAGCCGTACAACGGCAACCACGGCCGCGGTATCACCATCAACATCACCGACGACGACGAGATCCGCGCCGCCTTCGTGGCAGCGCAGGAACACTCGCGTTCGGTGATCGTGGAAACCTTCCAGCCCGGCGACGACCACCGCCTGCTGGTGATCAATGGCGAACTGGTCGCGGCCACCCGGCGTACCCCGGGGCATGTCGTGGGCGACGGCCGCAGCACGATCGCGGAGCTGGTGGACCAGGTGAACCACGACCCCCGCCGCGGCGTCGGGCACGAGAAGGTATTGACGCGGCTTGAACTGGACCGCGAAGCGCAGCTGATGATGGAGCGCGCCGGCTACGGCGCCGACTCGGTGCCCAAGGCCGATGAAGTCGTGTTCCTGCGCTCCACCGCCAACCTGTCCACCGGCGGCACCGCCACCGATGTCACCGACATCATCCATCCGGACAACCGCGAAATGGCGGTGCGCGCGGTGCGTGCGATCGGTCTGGATGTTGGCGGCGTGGACTTCATCAGCACCAATATCAGCGAAAGCCATCGCGGCATCGGCGGCGCGATCTGCGAGGTCAACGCCGCGCCCGGATTCCGCATGCACGTGGCGCCCAGCGAAGGCTCGCCACGCGACGCCGCCGGCCCGGTGATCGACATGCTGTTCCCGCCGGGTTCGCCCTCACGCGTACCGATCGCCGCGGTCACCGGCACCAACGGCAAGACCACCACGGCGCGCATGCTGTCCCATATCGCCAAGATGGCCGGACACACGCCCGGCCTGACCACCACGGAGGGTGTGTACATCGACGGCCAGCGCACGGTGGAGGGCGACATGACCGGACCGGTCTCCGCACGCATGGTGCTGCGCGACCCCACCATCGACCTGGCGGTGCTGGAGACCGCGCGCGGCGGGCTGCTGCGCGCCGGCATGGGCGTGCCGTCGGTGGACGTGGGCGCGGTGATCAACGTGCAGGCCGACCACCTGGGAATCAAGGGCATCGACACCGTCGAGCAGCTCGCCGAGGTCAAGCGCATCGTGGTGGAGGTGGCCACGGAGTGCGCGGTGCTCAACGCCGACGATCCCAACGTGCTGCGCATGTCCGGCTACACCAGTGCCCGCACCATCTGCTACGTGACCATGAACCCCGGCCACCGCCTGGTGCGCGAACACGTGCGCGCCGGCGGCCGCGCCTGCGCGCTGGAAGAAGGGGTGAACGGCCACATGATCACCCTGTACGACAAGGGCAGCCACATCCCGCTGCTGTGGACCCACCTGGTTCCGGCCACGCTGGAGGGCCGCGCCCTGCACAACGTGCAGAATGCGATGTTCGCCGCGGCCATGGCGTTCGCGCTCGGGTTCAAGCTCGATGACATCCGCCACGGCCTGCGCACCTTCGACACCACTTTCTTCCAGGCGCCCGGCCGGACGAACGTATTCAACGAACACCCGTTCAAGGTGCTGTTCGATTACGCCCACAATGCCCACGCGGTCGGGATGATGGCCGACCTGGCCCAGCGGCTTGAGGTGGAGGGACGGCGCATCGTGGTGGTCGCCGGGCCCGGTGACCGCCGCGACGAGGACCTGGTGGCGATCGCGCAGTCAGTCGCGGGACGCTTCGACCACTACATCTGTCGCCGCGACGACAACCTGCGCGGGCGCGGCAGCGACGAGGTGCCCGACATCATTGCCCACGCCCTGCGAGAGGCGGGCGTGGCCGAGGACGCCATCTCGATCATTCCCGACGAGCAGCAGGCCGTCGACGCCGCGCTGCGCATGGGCCAGCCCGGTGACCTGCTGTTGGTGTTTGCCGACGCGCTGGCCCGCTCCTGGAAGCAGATCACCAAGTTCGGTCCCGGCGGCGCCGAAGCGGCGGCTCCGGCCAAAGCGGTCGATCCGCCGCGGCTGCCCACAGGAAGCACCGGCGAATCCGACTTCGATCTGGAGGGCCTGGTGCGCGAAGAGCGTGGCCTGGTATTCGTGCCAGACGAGGACAGTGACTGACCGCGCCATGAGCCCTGACGCCTTGCCGCTGTTCGACGACTCGCGCCGGCTGACCGGCCCCAACCTGTATTTCTCCCAGGCCGGCGCGGTGCTGGAAACCGGGGTGGGCGCGCCGGTGCCGGAAACGCTGCTCGAAGGCTGGAAGCAGCGGATCCAGCGCGCGCGCGCCGCCCTGCACTGGCCCGATGGGCCGATCGTTATCCGCAAGCACGCCAGCGGCGCCAGCCTCGCCTTCTCCGCGCCGTCCGACCAGCTCTACACCGCCACCGAAATCAACGAGTGGGCCTGGCTGGCCACCCTCGCGAAAGCGGGCATCAGCGCCGGCGAGCCCATGCACCAGCCCGGCCACGCTCCCGTCGCGGACGAGGCGCAGGCCATGCGCCTGCTGCGCGCCGCCGCCGTGGCCGAAAGCCTGCCCCGCCTGACCGCCCTGCGCGCCGCCGCTCAGGCGCATGGCCTGCCGCTGCTGCTCGACGACGAACAGCTCTCGATCGGCACCGGCACCGGCAGCCTCACCTGGGACAACCACGCGCTGCCCCGGCCCGACGAGGTGCCGTGGACGGAGCTGCACGCCATCCCCGTGGCCCTGGTCACCGGCTCCAACGGCAAGACCACCACCGTGCGCCTGCTCACAGCGATCGCCATCGCCCACGGCTGGCACACCGCCAACAGCTGCACCGACGGGCTGTATCTGGACGGCACGCTGATCGAGGACGGGGACTGGTCCGGCCCGGGAGGCGCCCGCAGCCTGCTGCGCAACCGCCAGGCGCAGGCGGCGATCCTGGAAACCGCGCGCGGCGGGCTGTTGCGCCGCGGCCTTGGCGTGGAGCGCGCCGACGTGGCCGTGGTGACCAATGTCAGCCCGGACCATTTCGGCGAATACGGCATCCACGACCTGGACGGCCTGGCGCAGGTAAAGCTGACCGTGGCACGTGCCGTCGACAGCCACGGCACGCTGGTGCTCAACGCAGACAACGAGCTCCTGCGACGCGGCGCCGCCGGCCTCGACGCGCCGCTGGCCTGGTTCTCCGTTGACGACGGACACCCCTTGTTGCAGCAGGCACGCGCCGACGGTCGTCGCAGCTGCGGCGTGCGCGATGGTCGGCTGCTGCTGTTCGACGGTGCGCGTACACATGACCTGGGCGCGATCGCCGGGATGCCGCTCACCCTCGGCGGGCTGGCCGCGCACAACGTGCAGAACGCCGCCGCCGCCGCGCTCGCTGCCGCCTGCCTGGGGATCGGGCCGGACACCATCCGCGCCGTGCTTGGCCACTTTGGCAGCGCCCACGACGACAATCCCGGTCGGCTGCAGCGGTGGACGCTTGGCGGCCCGGTACAGGTCTACGTGGACTATGCGCACAACCCGGACGGCCTGGGCCACCTGCTCACCCTCGTCCGCCAGGCACACCATCCCGGCGGGCGCCTGCACCTGTTGCTGGGCCAGGCCGGCAACCGCAGCGACGAGGCCATCGCCGACCTGGCCGCCACCGCCGCCGCGCACGCTCCCGACCGGGTCGTGCTCAAGGATATGGACGGCTACCTGCGCGGCCGCGAAAGCGGGGCCGTGGCCCGCCTGCTGCGCGACGCCCTGACCCGGCACGGCGTGGCCGATGAAGCCATCCTCGAATGCCTGGACGAAACCGAAGCTGCGCGCATGATCCTGGCCAGCGCCCGTCCCGGCGACAGTCTGGTGCTGCCCGTGCACGGCGCTGCCGGCCGCGCCAGGGTCACGGCCCTGCTGGACGGACTGCAGCTGCAGGGATGGACTGCGGGCAGCCCGGTCCCTTCGACACGGGACGAGCGCCAGGACGCCGGATAGCATCGACCGGCCATGGTGGGCCAGGCCCGCCCTACCCCGTCACGATTCCCCGGAGGATTCCTTGTCCAGGCACCGCATACTTCCCGCCGCCCTGCTCACCGCAGCCGCCATGCTCGGCGCATGCGCGCCCGCACCGTCCGGCCAGGCGGACCCGACCGCGCAGTCCCAGACCACCGCAGATTCGCCCGCCGCCGACAGCGTCAGCGCCTTCTTCGAGGCCTTCACCGACGAGTGGATGCTGCGCCAGCCGTCTTCCGCCACCGGCAGCCGCTACTTCAACGATGAGCGGCAGCAGGAGATGGACCGGAAGCTGACGCCGATGACGGAGGAGTTCCGCAGGGAAACGGTGGAACTTGCGCGTCGCGGGCTGGAGCAGCTGGGGCGGTTCGATCTGGAGGCGATGTCCGATACCGAACGCGTCTCCGCCGAGCTGATGGCCTGGCAACTGGAGACGATCGTTGGCGGCGAAGAGTTCAGCCACCTGCAGTTTCCCCTGAACCAGTTCAGCGGAGCGAACGTGGGGTTGCCCAACCTGATGACGGTGGTGCACCCGGTTTCCAGCGCCCAGGATGCAGACAACTACCTGGCCAGGCTGCGGCTGATCGAAGCGCGCATGGGCGAAGCGCGCGGGCGCGCGGCGGAGCTGGCCGAACGCGGGATCCTGCCGCCCAGCTTCATTCTTCAGGCCACCATCAACCAGATGCGGCAGTTCATCTCGCCCGCTTCCGCGGACAATCCGCTGGTCACTTCGCTGCAGACGCGCCTGGAAAGCGTGGATGACCTTGATGCCGCCCAGCGCCGCTCGCTGGTCGGTGAGGCGGCCGCCATCGTCGCCGACAGCGTCTATCCGGCCTGGCGCGAAACCATTGCCGTGCTGGAGTCACAGCTGCCGCACGCCACCGCTGATGCCGGCCTGTGGCGCTTCGAGGGCGGCGCGGAAGCTTACGCCTATCAGCTGCGCCGCTTCACCTCCACCGGTCTGGATGCGGAACAGATCCACGTCCTGGGGCTGTCGGAAGTGGAGCGCATCGAAGGCGAAATGGACACCATCCTGCACTCGCTGGGGCGCACCGAAGGCAGCGTCAACGGGCGCGTGGCCCAGCTGCGCCAGGACCTGGCCTATCCAGACGATGACGATGGCCGCGCGCAGCTCATGTCCGATATCGACACCATGATGCGCGACGCGGAGCGACGCGCGGATGGACTGTTCGACATCCGCCCCGGCACTCCGGTGATCGCCCAGCCGTATCCCGAGTACCGCTGGGAGAGCGCCGCGGCCAGCTACACCGCGCCGCCGCTGGATGGTTCGCGTCCCGGGGTTTTCCAGATGCCGCTGCGCACCAACCGGCTGACCAATTTCGGCCTGCGCACCCTGACTTACCACGAGGCCGTTCCCGGCCACCACTTCCAGATCGCGCTGTCGGTGGAGAACAGCGAATTGCCGAAGTTCCGCCAGACCCGTGCCCTGGGCGGAATTTCCGCCTTCAGCGAAGGCTGGGCCCTGTACGCCGAACGCCTGGCCGCCGAGGAAGGCTGGTACGAAGGCGATGCCGAGGGCCTGCTGGGCCAGCTGGATGCCGAGCTGTTCCGCGCCCGCCGCCTGGTGGTCGACACCGGCCTGCACGCCAAGGGCTGGACCCGCCAGCAGGCGGTCGACTACGGCATCGCCCCCTCGGAAGTGGACCGCTATGTGGTCATGCCCGGCCAGGCCACCTCCTACAAGGTCGGCCAGCTGGAGATGATCCGCCTGCGCGACAAGGCCCGCGACGCGCTGGGTGAAGCCTTCGATCCACGCGGGTTCCACAACCGCGTGCTGCTCACCGGCACCGTGCCGCTGAACCTGCTCGAGCGCGAAGTGGACGGGTACATCCGCGAAGCGAGGTAGGTCGGCCCTACGCGGCCGACGCCGGGGGGCTTGAACCCTCGAAACAGAAAGGGCGGCCACTGGCCGCCCTTTCCTTTTCAGCGAATGGTGCGAGGGATCACCAGATCCGCACGCGATCCTCCGGTGCGATGTACAGCGCATCGCCTTCGGTGACGTTGAAAGCGTCGTACCACGCATCGATGTTGCGCAGCGGCGCGAACGCACGGATGTGGCCCGGCGAGTGGGTGCCGTTGACCAGCTGCTGGCGCAGCGCATCGTCACGCCACAGGATCCGCCACACCTGGGACCAGCCCATGAAGAAGCGCTGTTCGCCGGTGAAGCCGTCGAGCACCGGGGCTTCCTGGCCATCCAGCGAACGGCGGTAGGCTTCCAGCGCGATCGTCAGACCGCCCAGGTCGCCGATGTTCTCGCCCATCGCGGTGCGGCTGTTGATGTGCATGCCAGGCAGCTGCGGGAACTCGTACGACTCGTACTGGGCGCCCAGCTTGGCGGCCTGTGCTTCGAACTCGGCTGCGTCCTCTGCGGTCCACCAGTCACGCAGCAGGCCCTCGCCGTCGGACTTGCGGCCCTGGTCATCAAAGCCGTGGATGATCTCGTGCCCGATCACGCCGCCGATGGCGCCGTAGTTCACCGCCGGGTCTGCTTCCGGATCGAAGAACGGCGGCTGCAGGATCGCGGCCGGGAACACGATCTCGTTCTTGACCGAGTTGTAGTAGGCGTTCACGGTCTGCGGGGTCATGCCCCACTCGGCCTTGTCCACCGGCTGGCCGATGCGTGCGCGACGGTAGTCCCACTCGAACCGGGCCGCACGCGCAGCGTTGCCGAAGGTGTCGCCGTTCACCACTTCCAGGCCGCTGTAATCGCGCCACTCGTCGGGATGGCCGATCTTCAGGCCGAAGTTCTGCAGCTTGGCATGGGCCTCTGCCTTGGTGTCCTCGCCCATCCACTCCAGCGCATCCAGGCGCGCGCCCATGGCCGCCTTCACGTTGGCGACCAGCTCATCCATCTTGGCCTTGGCGTCGGCCGGGAAGTACAGCTGCACGTAGTCACGGCCGATGGCTTCGCCCATCACCGATTCGGCAAACGACACGCCGCGCTTCCAGCGCTCACGCAGCTCCGGCTGGCCGGACAGGAACTTCTCGCGGAACTCGAACTGGGCGTTGACGAAGTCACTGGAAAGCAGCGACGCAGCGCGATCTACGGTGTGGAATGCCTGCCACGCCTTGAGGGTGTCCAGATCGGTGTCGGCGAAGATCGCCGCCATCTTCGGGATTGCGGTGTTCTGGCGCACCACCGCCTGCGGGGCGTGGCTGACACCGGCCGCGGTGAAGAAGCGCTGCCACGGGAAACCCGGAGCCTGTGCTTCGAATTCGCCCAGCGCCACCGGGTTGTAGGTCTTGTCGCGATCGCGGCTCTCGGCACGGGTCCAGTGCGCCTCGGCGATGCGGGTCTCCATCTCCATGATGGCATCAGCGCTTGCCCGTGCATTGTCCCAACCGGCCAGCTCCAGCAGCTGGGCGATATAGGCCACGTAACGCTCGCGCTGCGGCTCGAAGTTGTCGCGCAGGTACATCTCGCGATCACCCAGGCCCAGCCCGGACTGGCTCATGTACAGGGTGTAGTAATCGGGGTTCAGCTGGTCATCCGACACGCCCACGCTGAAAAAACTGCGGGTGAAGCCGCCGTTCTGCGCGCCCATCAGGTGCGCCATCTCTTCCTTGTCGGACACGCTGCGGACCGCATCCAGGTACGGCTGCAGCGGCTGCACGCCAAGCGCCTCAATCGACGCTTCGTCCATGAAACCGTGATACAGGGCGGCAACCTTGGCAGCGTCACCGTCGGTGGCCGGATCACCCAGCTCGTAGCTCTCCACCAGCTGGTGCACCCGCGACTCGGACAGGTCACGCAAGGCCAGGAACGAACCATAGCTGGAGCGGTCAGACGGGATTTCGGTGTTTTCCGCCCACTTGCCACTCACATAGGCGAAGAAGTCCTCGCCGGGTGACACGCTGGTGTCCATGCCGTCGGTATCGATGCCCCAGGTGCCCATGCGCGGCGCGGCAATCGACTCGGCAGCATTTGCTGCGCCCTGCTCGCCGTCGTCCAGGAACCGGACTTGTACGTGGCAGGACTCGTCCAGGCAGGAGTGCGCATCATGCGCAGCAACCGGCGCGGCCAGCGACAGCGCCAGGGTAGTGGCGGCAAACAGCAGGGTCTTCTTCAAAGTTGATTCTCCGGATGGATAACTGGGTCCCCCACAGACTCGGCGGGGCGACAGCCGCCAAGAATACCTGCTGCCCGCCCGGGAAACAGCGCGCCATTGGTCATGGATTCACCTTTCCCGTCGGGCGGTACCGGGACACTGTGGGATCAGCGGCACTCTTCGCGCCGTGATTCCCAGACCACGGGTTCCCACCAGTCGTTATTGCGGACGCTGTCCCGGTCCAACCGATCGGGCAGCAGCTGGGCACCAATCGAATAGCGGGTATCCGGCTCCACATCGATCACCAGCGTCTTGTAGATACGCCCCTGTTTCCTGCGCTGCATGCGTTCGATCCTCAGAAGGTCGGCGCTCGGGATCCTGTGGCGGTCAATCTCCTCACGCACTACCAGTACCTGTCGGCCGACGGGAACTTCGTGCCGATTCTGCGCAACCAGCGGCGTGCTGCGCCCGTTGATCTGGGTGATCTCCGCACTGTAAATATTCCTGGTCACACGCGGTGGCGCCCCCAACGTGCTCACGTAGCCACACCCTTCCATCAAAACGCTGGCCGTGCCGATGGCATCGCCGGCCTTGCCCGAAAGCGCCAGGCGTTCGCCGTCACGCACCAGGTCCAGCCTCACCTCACCCCCGTCCGTCAGGACTTCACCGATCAGGGCATTTGGCGCCATCACCCCTACCAGTGTCCGGCCATTGATCGACAGCAGCCTGTCGCCCGGCATGAGCCCCATCTGTTCGCCGGCCCCGCCGGGCGAGACCGCCAACACCTGGACGCCTTCTTCGCCCGTCCGTCGGCCGTCCACCACGATGCCAAGTCCGGCGTGCGCCGCAGACGCCAGCGCGGGCACGGTGCTCACCGCCGAAGCCGGCAGCGAGGGCGCTGCATGCGCCACGGGTGAACACAGTGCAGCCAGTGCAGCCAGGACAAACGTGCCTGTCATCGTCTTCATGGTCATCTCCTAGCCATTCTTGCGTACCGCGGCTGCGGCCTGCATCAGGTCCTGGCGCGCCTCCCACAGGGGCGCCACCTCTTCATCCGTGGCCTGGCGGTCGTAGGCCACCTGCAGGGCTCGGTCGATCGCCTGCACGGAGCGATAGATCTCTTTTTCATCGACAATCGCTGCCGGCGATACGTCGGCCGGGGCCTCAACAGCAAGCCCGGGGGACAGCGTTTCCTGCCGAAGCATGCCTTCGGGCTGCACCAGGGCGAACGCGAATGCAGCCACCGCAACACTGCAGGAAGCTGCCACTCCGAGCCGCGCGGCCAGCCGCCGCCTGCGGGCAGCTGCAACGCGCACCCAGAGATCATCCGGAAGCGGCGCGTCTTCGAGCCCTGCCAGATAGTCTTTCATCCGCCGCCCTGTCTCATCCATCACTCGTCCACCTCGATCATTTCCCGCATTCGCGCCAGCGTGCGGGCCACTACGGACTTCGACCAGCTCTCGCTGCGCCCGAACCGTTTACCCAGCTCGCGGTGGGTCCAGCCTTCCACCACCTGCAGCCACACCACGGTACGTACCAGCGGGGGGAACCGTTGCAGCAACCCCAGTGATTCATGATCCTGGCCCGGTCCGGCACCGGGCTCTGCCAGCGCGATTTCCACATCGCCCAGATCGACCAGGCGTTGCTCCCGCCGCAGCCGGTCGATGGCGGCATTGGCTGCCACCCGCTTGAGCCAGGGCCGCAGCGGCCGGTCAGGCGCCATCCGCCCCAGGAACCGGAGCAGCTGCATGAAGGTGTCCTGGGTAACGTCTTGCGCAGATGCCGCGTTGCCGGTCAGGCGCAGGGCAAGTGCGTGGATCGCGCCCGCATGGCGGTGGTACAGGGTTTCAAATGCCTTGCGGTCGCCCCAGCGCGCCCGGCGCACCAGGCGTGCTTCCTCGGCAATATCCACGCGTTGCAGGTCGTCCATGGCATCGGTACGGATGGGACCTGCGGATCGTTGCACATACCGGACGACTGCGGGAAACCTGCAGAACCAGTGGTTTTCAGTGGAACCCACCGCAAAACCAAACATAATTTGCGGGAAAATGCTAGGATAGCGGGCTGGCAGCGGCAGAAAGGACTCCGCCGTCCAGTCAGACCCCCGTCGGCCGGTGGATTTACCCGGACGACTGATCCAAGCAACCCGGCCCCGCTGCCGCACCTATGCGACGGCGGCACGCTGCGCACGCAATACGCGTGGTGCCAGCCCGGCCTCACCGAACCATGCGTTCGCGCATGTTCCGACAGGAGACGCAATGTCCACAGATGCCAAGCCCCAGACCCAAAAGCCCGCCGCCAGGACCCGCACGCGCACCTCGGGCAGGAAAAACGACCGTGGGTCTTCGCTGACCAGCGAACGCATTGCAGATGATCTCGCCGCCTTCCGCAAGGACGGGGGCAAGATCGAAGTGCTCGGCACCACCACCAATTTCAAGAACACCAGCCCGATGCGCTCCGCCTCCAAGACCGCACGGACCAAGAAGGCTCCTGCCAAGGCCGCCAAGAAACGCGCCTGAGTCAGCCGCCGCAGCCTCCACAACACACGGAAGCCTGCTGAACGACACGACCGGGCCGAACTTCCCAGCCGGCCCGGTTCAATACCTCCACCAGCTGTCCCGCTTCAATCCAGGTTGCCAGGCGGAGTACCTCCCCGCCCGCGTCAATATCCACCATTGCCGCCGGATCCAGATCCTGCAGCGCAGCCTCGATCAGTCCGACATCCGGCATGCCCGGGTCACGGGTGATATGGAATTCCATGCAGCCCTCGCTCTTTTCCGTTTCTGGCGGCCCTGGGCCGGGCGTTCGCCTTGCCAGCTCCATCCTCGCCCTGTCACGGCCGACGCGCCCTGACCTGGGTCAACCGCCCCATCTGTCCGCTACCTGATCCAGGTCAGTGTCCGCTGCCCGCGGCCGGAGCACACTGAACGTCCACCCGGCGACAGATGCAGGAGCAATGCCCAATCCCATGATCGAAATCAGCGGCGCGCTGGTTGCCGGCGAGCTCGGCCTGGAGCTGGAGGAGTTCCGTCGGCTGATGGAAATCCGCAAGATCAAGATGCTCTGCGAGCGCGGCACGGGCGAAGACGAAGGGCTTTACCGCGCCACCTTCTATCACGGCGACCGCCGCGCCCGCTTCATCGTGGATCGCCACGGTCGCCCGGTGGAGTGAAATCACTCCGCAGAGCCGTGCTCCATCAGGCGCCCCAGGTCCACGTCCTTTTCCTCCCACAGGCCGTTCAGCCACTGCTGGAAACGGGCACGGAAGGCGCGGTCCTGCTGATAATTGCCGACCATGAAGGCTTCGGGGATGGGCCGCTCGCGGACCAGCACGCGCACCTCGGGCACGCGCCCGGCCATCAGGTCGACCATGGTGGGTCGGCCACCGGGGTAGGCAATTGAGACGTCCAGGATCGCGTGCAGCCCCTCGCCCATCGCATCGAGCACGAAAGCCACCCCGCCCGACCTCGGCTTTAGCAGGTGCCGGTACGGCGCATCCTGGCGGGCATGCTTTTCAGGCGTGAACCGTGTGCCCTCGACGAAATTCATCATCGCCACCGGGATATCGCGGAACTTGAGGCACGCACGCCTGACCGCTTCGGTATCGCGCCGCGCCAGCTCGGGATTGCGCGCTACCTGGCGGTGGGTGTAGCGGCCCATGAACGGGAAATCCAGCGCCCACCAGGCCAAGCCCAGCACCGGCACCCAGAACAGCTGCCGCTTGAGGAAGAAGCGCAGCAGCGGGATCCGCCGGTTGAACACCTTCTGCAGCACCAGGATGTCCACCCAGCTCTGGTGATTGGCCAGCACCAGATAGTGGCCGTCGACCTGCAGCCCCGGTGGGACCTGTACCTGGAAGCGGGTAGGCGTGAACCAGCCGAGCATGAGGGTGTTGACCCCGATCCAGCTTTCCGCCAATCCGGTCAGGAGCCGGTCGCACATCCGCTTCAGGCGCTTGCCCGGAAGCACTGCCTTCAGCAGCGCCGCAACGAACAATGGCACCGCGTGCACCAGCGTGTTGATTACAACCAGCGGCAGCACCACGGCCACCCGCAGCCAAATGAGCAATGACACCGGCGAATGGCCCCTGTGCAGTGAAGGACGGAAGCGTACCAAAACCGGCCACGCGGAACGCCCTGGCCCCGCCCGTTACAATGGGCACTCACTCAAATCCGAGGATACCCTTGGCCAAACCAAACTACTCATTCGAAAAACGCCAGCGCGAACTCGCGAAAAAGAAGAAAAAGGAAGCAAAGGCCGCGAAAAAGCAGTCTGATCGCGAAGCGGAAAACCCCGCCGACACGCCTGAGACCAACCAGTCCCGATAAGTCTGTTCGGGAAGGGAACGGGTCGCCAAATGTTGCGAACGGGCCGTTAAAGGTGGCCCATCTCCGCGCAGTGTTACCATCGAACACGGGCTCTTCGCCCCTCTTCATGGAACCCACCTTGCCCGGTTACGACACCAAGATCCTTACGGTCCCGATCGGTGACCACTCCTACCTCGTGCGCGTGCTGAGCGACAACCAGCAGTTCTCGGATCCGGACGGCCACGGCGACAAGCTTGGCATCTCGTCCGCACAGTGGAGCCTGTTCGGTCTGGTGTGGCCGGTAGGGCGTCTGCTGGCCGAGGCCATGGACACGGCGGATATCGCCGGCAAGCGCATTCTGGAACTGGGCTGCGGGATCGGGCTGTCCAGCCTGGTACTGCAACGCCGCGGCGCTGACGTGGTCGCTTCCGATATCCATCCGCTGGCCGAGCCTTTCCTGGCCTATAACTCGGCGCTCAACGAACTGCCTTCGGTGCACTTCCGCCAGCTTGACTGGGTGGAACCGCTGCCGAGCCTGGGCAAGTTCGACATGTTCATCGGCAGCGACGTGCTCTACGAACAGGAGCACTCCGCCCTGCTGGCCGGTGTCATCGAGCGCCACGCCAACGACCGCGCCGAAGTGGTATTGACCGACGCCCACCGCGGCCACGTGTCCGCCTTCACCCGGCAACTGTCCGCGCTGGGCTTCCAGGGCGAAGAGGAAATCCACGAGCTGGAAGACCAGAGCGGCAACGCCATCCGGGCCCGTTTACTGCGCTACCGCCGCGAAGCGCCGCCGCCGACCGGACACCTTGCCTGACTCGCCCCACTGCAGCGCCTGCGATGCAGTCTGCTGCCGCCTGACCGTGGTGCTGCAGCCGGGCGACAGCGTGCCCGCCCACCTCACCACGCAGGCGGATGACGGGCTGCAGGTGATGGCACGTGATGAGGAAGGCTGGTGCGTAGCCATCGACCCGGCCCGCATGCAGTGCCGGATCTATGACACCCGCCCCGAGAACTGCCGCCGCTTCGCCATGGCCGGCAACGATTGCCGCCAGGTCCGCGCCGACTACACGCGGCAGGGCGAGCAGGGCATCCCGCTGGTCATGTACTGAGAGGATGTACTGAGCGCGCGGCCTCAGGTGCAACCGCCGCAACAGGTGCTGCCGCCGGACACGTGCACGTCCGCCACGCCGAAATCGATGACGACCGCGCCCGGCTCCTTCTGCCGGTACTCCACCACCAGCGCGTCGCCGAAGCGTTCGCGCAGCTGTGCGATCAGCGGCAGCGGATCATGGTCGTTGACGAAGCGCATGCCCTCGCCCGGCTGCAATGCGTCCATCGCGCCGAAGATCGCCGCGTGGCGGAAGCGTTTGGCGATGCCGCGCGCGTCGAAGGGATGAATCTGGAGGGAAAGGGTGTCGATGGCTGCCATGGTGTTCCTGCTGGTTGGTGACCCGGCCAGCATCGCCCGGCCAGAGCGGCCGCACCTTGACCTGGGTCATCCACCCTGCACTTGGCAGCGCGGATAATGTCTCCGGGCTCCCGCGACGCCAGCCCGGCCGTCCCCCACCCCCTGTCCTGCAAGGAGCCGTACCATGCCTGTCCGATATACCAGCGTTTCCCGTTCCATCCTCGACGCCATCCATGACACCCCGCTGCTGGAGCTCGAGGAAGGAATTTTCGCCAAGTGCGAGTTCCTCAATCCCTCCGGCTCGATCAAGGCGCGGATCGCCACCTACATCATCGAGCGTGCAGAAAAGGAGGGTCTGATCAAGCCCGGCGACACCATCGTGGAGGCCACCAGCGGCAACACCGGCAATGCGTTCTCCATGGTGGCCGCGGTCAAGGGCTACCGCATGATCGTGGTCATGCCGGAAGGCCTGACCAGCGAGCGCGTGGCGATCTCGCGCGCGTACGGTGCCGAGGTGCTGCTGAGCGGCAACTTCCATGTCAACGAGGCGTTGGAGCGCGCCCGCGAGCTGGGCCAGCAGCCCGGGTTCTTCTTCCCGGGGCAGTTCGAATCGGAATGGAACGTGCAGGAGAACCGGGAGATCCTGGGCCCGGAGATCCTCGCCCAGCTGCCGCAGGGGCGCACGCCCGATGCGTTCGTGCACGGCGTGGGCACCGGCGGCACGCTGATTGGCGTCGGCCAGGCTTTCAAGGCGGCCAACCCCGATGTGCGCCTGTTCGCCATGGAGCCGTCCGAATCACGCACCCTGCTCTGCGGCGAGGTGGACCTGCACGGCATCGAAGGCATCTCCGATGGCTTCGTGCCCGGCATCTTCGCCCGCCACCGCGACCTGGTCAGCGACTTCCTCAGCGTCTCCAGCACCGATGCAGTGGCTGAAATGCGCAAGATCGCCCGTACCCGCGGCCTGCTGTGCGGACCCAGTTCCGGCGCACACCTGATCGCCGCCCGCCGCATCCGCGAACAGTTCCCCGAGCTGAAGACGGTGGTGACCATACTGGCCGACAAGGGCGAGAAGTACCTGCACGATTTCTACATGCAGCAGGACGGCGAGCCGGACTCCCCTCCCCTGCACTGACCGCCCCGTAGCCCCGGAGCCGGCGCCTGAACGGACCGCGCTCCCGGGCGCGCTGCCTACACGAATCAATCATGATGCGGCTGACAACATCGCCGCATGACCCAGATTCAGGATCACGCGCCAGGCGCGCTGTACTTCAATCCCGGCCATCCTCCCGTACCCACCGCACGGGCACGGGAGTGGGACATCGCGGTCAGCGATGGGCCGGTGATTGCCACTGCCATCCACGACGGCCACGGCCTGCGGCCTTCGTTGCGCCCGCTCGTGGCCTTGCCGGCGGCCGAGCGGCTGCGCGAGGAGGACCCGCTCACCGGTGTGTTCACCGAGGTAGGCGACGTACGCATCCAGGTACCGGCATCCCGTTTCGAGACCGACCTCAACCGTCCACGCGAGGGCGCCGTGTACGCGCGACCGGAAGACTGCTGGGGACTGGAGGTGTGGCGGACGTCCATGCCGGAAGAAGAAATTGAACGCTCCCTTGCCGCCTGGGACCGCTTCTACAACATGTTCGCCGAACTGGTGGATCGGCTGCTGGAGCGCTGGCAAGCGCTGCTGCTGGTCGACCTGCACAGCTACAACCATCGCCGCGATGGCGTCGACGGCCCCCATGCGCCCCAGCAGGGCAACCCCGATATAGAACTCGGCATCACTACCGCCGATCCGGACCGGTGGGGCAATGTGGTCGCACGGTTTTCCGAAGCGCTGCGCGCCCAGCCGGTCAGCGGCCGCAACCCCGACGTGCGAGCCAACGTACGCTTTCCCACGGGCGGCCACTTCCCCGAATGGGTCTATGCCCGCTGGGGTGCGCGGGTCTGCACCATCTCGCCCGAGTTCAAGAAGATCTTCATGGACGAGTGGACCGGCCAGGCCGACGTTGCCGCCCTGTATGACCTGCGCGCCGGCCTGCAAGCGGCGGTGGATGCCGTGCGTCCCAGCTTCCAGGCCCGCACATGAGCAGCGCCGCTTTGAGCAACCTCGCCTCCACGCAGCCGCTGCCGCCGGTCGCAGCCGAGGTGGACACCTCGCTGGCCGCCATCGATGCCGAACTCGACTGGCTGCTGGCGCTGACGCCGCTGGGCACGGATGCGCTCTGGGAAGCGTTCGAAGCCGCTGATCGCACCCGCGTGCCCGCGCTGCGCTATGCCGAACCCGTCCTTGACCTGGAAACCATGCGCAAGCGACTCGGCGAGCTGCCGGTTGAAAAGATCGAGTCCCCGCTGCTGGCCGGCGTGCTGCGCGAAAAACAGCGCGAACTTGAACGCATGATCGAACTGGTCCGCCTGCGCGGCACCGACGGGTTCGTGACCGCCAGCATCGATCTGTTCGGCGGCGTGGAAGCGGGCCTGCTGGAACTGGCCGAGCAGATCCTGGCCGATGTCGGTCCCAGTGAGCGGCTCACCGCGGATTGCGGCGTGGACGCCGTAGTGGCCGCGGTTGAAGACGAGGTGGCCTGGTATCGCGAACGGGCGCCGGACTTCGCGCTTGAAATCACCGTCGACGCCGATGTCGGCTCGCTGATGATGGTCTCGCACGGACGCCTGTACCTGGACGCCGACCTGCGCCTGCCCGGCGCGCGGGTGCAGCCGCTGGTGCAGCACGAAATCGGCACCCACATCGTCACCCGCTACAACGGCCTGCGCCAACCCATGCGCCAGTTGGCCGTGGGCCTGGCGAATTACGATCCGCTGCAGGAAGGCCTCGGCGTGCTGGCCGAGTACCTCGCCGGCTACCTGCCCGGCGAGCGCCTGCGCGTGCTGGCCGCCCGGGTGGTGGCGGCAGACCTGGCCATCCACGGCGAAGACATCCCGGTCATCTTCGCGCGCCTGCATGACACCCACGGCTTTGCCACCGATGACGCCTTCGACATCGCCGTGCGGGCGCTGCGCGGTGGCGGCCTGACCAAGGACGCGGTGTACCTGCGCGGCCTGTGCGACCTGCTCGACCACCTGCGCGCTGGTGGCGAATTCGAGTCGTTGTTCCGCGGCAAATTCGCCCTGTCACACCTGGTGGTGCTGGACCAGCTGGCAGAGGCCGGCTGGGCCGAACCGCCCGCATTGCTGCCGCGCTACGCCAGCGCCGACGGCTTTGAACAGATCCTCGACCGCTGCCGCAACATCCCGGTGCAGCGCCTCTTCCAATCCCACCCCACCCCGCCCCGGGAGCTGTGTGCATGAGCAACAAACCCCTCAAGCTCGGATTCGTCGTCAACGACGTCGCCACCGAGCAGGACAACTACACCACCATCCGCCTGGCGCGCACCGCGCTCAGGCTCGGCCACAGCGTGGCGCTGATCGGCCTGGACGGCTTCATCTACGACGCCAATGACACCGTGCGCGCGCTCGCCCATGTGCCGCGCATTGACGAGTACCCGGACGACGCCGCGCTGCTGGCCGAGATCCACGGCGGCGACGCCGCCACCGAACGCATCAACGTCGAGGAACTGGACGTGCTGATGCTGCGCAGCGATCCGGCCGAAGAAGTCGAGGATCGTCCGTGGGCACCCAACAGCGCGCTGCTCTTCGCGCAGCTGGTGACCCGGCGCGGGGTCATCGTGCTCAACGATCCCGCCAACCTCACCAACGCGTCCAACAAGACCTATTTCCAGCACTTTCCCAAAGAAGTCCGCCCGGCCACCTGCATCACCTGTAACGCCGACGAGATCAAGTCCTTCATTGCCGCCCACGACGGGCGCGGGGTCATCAAGCCGCTCCAGGGATCGGGCGGCCAGGGCGTGTTCGTGGTTGATGGCCACAGCGGCGCGAACCTCAACCAGATGATCGAAGCGGTCATCCGCGACGGTTACGCCATTGCCCAGGAATACCTGCCCAAGGCTGCCGACGGGGACCTGCGCCTGCTGACCCTCAACGGCCGTCCGCTGCAGGTGGATGGGCAATACGCCTGCATCCGCCGCTACAACGACAGTGGCGACGCGCGCAGCAACATCAGCGCCGGCGGAAAGTTCGAGCTGATGACGCCGGACGCGGACGCGCTGCGCGCGGCGGAGATCGTCGCCCCCAAGCTGATCCGCGACGGCATGTATTTCGCCGGCCTGGACATCGTCGGCGACAAGCTCATGGAAGTGAACGTGGATACGCCAGGCGGGCTCAACATGGCCGAAGACCTGGCCGGGGTCGATTTCAGCGGCCACATCATCGCCGACCTGGCCCGCAAGGTGCGCCTGCGTCGCCAATACAACGGCACCCTGACCAACCTTGAACTGGCAATGCTTTAGGAGCCGATGATGAAAAGCCATGAACCTGCCACCGTTCCTTCGGTGGACCTGCAGCGCTACCTGGGCACCTGGCATGAAATCGCGCGCCTGCCGATGCGCCACGAGCCGCGGGACTACCGCAACATCACCGCAACCTATTCGCTCAATGACAACGGCAAGGTCAAGGTAGTCAACCGCGCCGTCGATGGCGAAGGCGAGCCTCGCGGCCCCTGATCGCGAGGCCTATACCTACCTCGGCACCAATCGAAGGCCCTCCGGTAGGAGCGCGCCATGGCCGTTGTGCAGGATCAGCCGGTTACCAGCATTACTTTGCCGGTGTGTCGACCGCTCTCAAGGTAGGCGTGGGCGGCGGCGGCTTCCCGCAGCGGGAAGCTGCGGTCCACCACGGCGCGCACCTTGCCCGCTTCCACCCAGGGCCACACCACGCGTTCCACCTCGGCGGCGAGGCGGGCCTTCTCGTCGGCGCTGCGCGGGCGCAGCAGCGATCCGGTGATGACCGCCTGCTTGCGCATCACCGTGAATGCCGGCACCAGCAGATCATTGCCGCCCTGGGCGGCGATATAGACGATGCGCCCGCCGGTGTTGAGCGCCTTCAGGGTCGGCTCCAGGAACGGGCCGCCCACCATGTCCAACGCGACGTCCACGCCGCCGGCCTCGCGGGCCACCTCAGCAAAATCCTCGTTGGTGCTGTCGATGGCGATGTCCGCACCAAGCGCCCGCGCCGCCTCCGCCTTGTCCGCACCGCGGCCGGTGGCGATCACCCGCGCGCCAGCGGCCTTGGCCATCTGGATCGCGGCCACTCCGATGCCCGATGTCGCCCCGTGCACGAGCAGGGTCTCCCCGGCCTGAAGGCGGCCATGCTCAAAAACATTCGCATAGACCGTGAACAGCGTTTCCGGAAGCGCCGCGGCCTGCAATGGCTCCAGTCCCGACGGCATAGGCAGCACATGGCGTGCATCCACGGCCACGTATTCCGCATAGCCTCCGCCACCCAGCAGCGCGCAGACCCGGTCGCCCGCCTGCCAGCGGCCAGCGCCGTGCACCACTTCACCGGACACTTCCAGCCCCAAAGTTTGCGGCGCACCGGGCGGCGGCGCGTAGTTGCCGTCGCGCTGGACGATGTCGGGCCTGTTGACCCCGGCCGCCAGCACCCGGATCAGGATCTCCCCCGCCCGCGGCACCGGTCTGGCGACCTGCACCGGATGCAGCGCATCGGCAGGTCCCTTGCCGCCGCGAATGGCAATCGCCGTCATCAACTCGTTCATAAGCCTCTCCTGTGTCCCCCCATCATAGAAGCCACCTCGGGAATCTGGCGTACCCAAGCGCCGCGGGAACAGCCAGCACGCCTGGGCGCGCTCCTGCAATCGGGGTAGACATTAGTCCCGATTGGGACTAATGTTGGATCCATGACCGTTTCTGCTACCAAAGCGCCCCCGGTGCCAAACCGCGACCTCGCCGGTCCGGCGCTGCGGGCGTTCTTCAACATCACGCGGCTCTGGGGCTTGAGCACCGAGCAGGAGCGCCTTCTGCTTGGCAGTCCCGGCCGCTCCACCTTCTTCCGCTGGAAGCGTGATCTGGACGGCGCCCTGCCGCGCGATTCGCTGGAACGCATCAGCTACCTGCTCGGCATCTGGAAGGCACTGCAGGTGCTGTTCGCCAACCCGGCGCAGGCCGATGCCTGGGTCAAGCGCGCCAACCAGGCCCCGCTGTTCGGCGGACGCAGCGCGCTGGAGCGCATGCTCGGCGGCCAGGTATCGGACCTGTTCGTGGTTCGCCAGTACCTGGATGCCCAGCGCGGATGAATACGGCCGCCCTGCCCCGGCGCACGCGGGTGTCGTGGCGGCCCAGCTGGCGCATCGTGCCCAGCCGCTTCCCGCCGGTAGGCCTGTTCGACCGCATCGCTTCGCCGGACGATCTGGACGCCCTGTTCGAACTGGAAGGCATGACCAACCCGCGCCTGCGCCAGGAGCTGGGCGAGCTGTCGCTGGTGCCGCCGGAGCGGCGCATCAGCGGGCCGGGCACCACGCCGATCATGGCCGCCTTCACCCACCCCAGCCCGGACGGTTCACGCTTCTCCGATGGCACCTGGGGCGTGTACTACGCTGCCCGCGAGCGGGAAACGGCGATTGCCGAAACCGTGTTCCACCGCGCCCGGTTCCTGGCATTCACCGGTGAGCCGGCCTGCACCCTGCAGATGCGCTGCTACCTGGCCAATGTGAAAGGCATTTTCCACGACCTCCGCCGCGGCTGGCCGGAACTGCATGACCCGGACAGCTACGCTGCGAGCCAGGCGGCCGCGCGCCGCTGGCATGCCACGGGCAGCAACGGGATCGTGTACGACAGCGTGCGCCACCATGGCGGACAGTGCCTGGCGGTGTTCTACCCGGACCTCATTGCGCCGGCCGTGCAGGGCCCGCACCTGCACTACCACTGGGACGGCGAGCGCATCAGCCACTACAGCGTGGTCAACGAGGTCGTCGCCCTGCAGGACGACGCCTGACAGCCCCTCGGGTCAGGACTGCACGCGCACCCCGTCGGCGACGATCCGGTATTCCACCGGCTCGGCCGGGGCGCCGCTGCCGCTGTCGCCGGTGAAGTGCTCCACCTGCTCCGGGGTCAATTCCTTGCGCTCCAGCACCCCGTGCACCACGGCGCTGCCAGTGGTGTCCTTGGGCAGGAAGAAGGCGTGGTTGCCAAACATCACCCGGGCGGCCTGGCCTTCATGCTCGAGCATCATCCAGCAGCCCTTGGTCTGGCAGACCTCGGTGATGCGGCCGCTGAAGCTCTGTGGCTCACCTGCGTGGGCATCAAAGTCGGCGATGGCCGCGGAGACCAGCACCGCGGGGCCATCGGTGAAAGGCTCACCGTAAACAGCCGGCTCCGCCGCATGGGCGGACAGCGCAACAGCGGCAAGCAGGACGGCAGCAAACATGCGCATGGGGACTCCGTTGTGTTCTGGCAGAGCGGCAAAGATAGCGCAGCAGTCGCACCTGCGGTCATTGCTGCAGACCAATCCCGTTGCCAAACCATCAAGCGCGATCGCTGCGCAGGCCGCGATGCAGTGCGGCCACTTCCTCCTCAAGGAAGCCGGGCACGTCCGGCACCCGAACATCCGAGGGTTTGTTGCCATCCACTGCCAGTGCGGCCTGCCCCAACGCATCCCGCAGGGCCTGCAGCCCGCCCTGGCCGAACATGGACCGCGCTGCCTCGCGCCCGGCCTCCTCGTCCAGGCGCTCGACGGCCCAGCACGATGTCAACACCCGGAACGCCAATTCCTCCGTGGCCGCAATCGCCGGCCACAGCCGCTCAACCTCGCGACGCGGCTGGCGCGACGCGGTGGCCCCCTGCCGGTAGGCTTCCAGCAACACGAAACACCGGTGTTGCAGCTCGCGCCGTGCGTCACGCGCGGCATCACCAGCCACCGCGCCGTTGGCCAGCTGCGCGGCCACCGTTTCAATCGCGGTGAAGCTTCGCCTCAGCTGCTCGGGAATCAGCGCGGCCGAAGCCCGCGGCCAGGTCAGCTGGAACACCACCAGCGCCACCGCGCATCCCACCGCGGTATCCACGCCGCGCGCCAACAGGAAACTGCCCAGGTCAGGCACCGGCACCCCGCCCGTAGCCAGGGTCAGCGCCGCAGCGGTGATGAAGATCGCCGCGAGCGCGTAGTTGCGCAGGATCATCATCTCCACCGTGAACTGCAGCACCATGATCATGGCCACCAGCCACAGCCCTTCCGGATAGCGCCACAGCAGCGCCCCCGCCAGCAGCAGACCGATCCAGGTGCCCACCACGCGCTCGACGCTGCGCTGGACCATGTCCAGCCATTCCCGCCCCTGGTGCAGCATCAGCACTGCCGCCGCCACTGCCCAGTAGGCGCGATCCAGACCCAACAGCACGCCGATGCCACCGGCCGCCACTGCGGCCACGCCGACCCGCGCCACCACCAGCATCGACATGGACCGCAGCCGCAGGGATTCACGCAGCAGCGCCCGGGCATCCATGTGGCCAAGCGGTGCACGGGCCCGCTTGGCCACCAGCTCTGCCGGCGGCTCGCGCTCCAGTTCGCCCAGCTGGCGGGCCTGCACCGGCGCATCGTCGGGCAACGGCCTGTCTTCCGCCGCCGCTTCCATCGCGCTTGAGAACAGGCTGTTCAACGCACGCGTGCGCTGGCGCAATCCAGCCAGTGACGTGTCGGCCCCCGCATGCGCAGGCTGGAAACTCACCAGGGCATTCCAGGCATCGCTGAGCGCTTGCGCCGCCACTTGGCGCGCACCGCCTTCGCGGCCCGATCCGACCGCTTCCATATAGCCCGCCACCGAACGCGCCGCCGCCTTCACCGCCCGCTCCTCCGGTCCGCGCGGGCGCAGCAGCGCGCCACTCATATGCGCCAGCCAGGCGAACGCGCCGCCGCTGAGCACAAGCACGAACGCTTCAGCCGGATTGATGTGATCGGCAGGCATTGCCGTGGCCGCGGCGCCAGCCATCATGAACATGTACGCACCCGGCGGACCGATCCTCAGCGCATTGCCCAGCCAGGTGGAGAGCATCGCAATCAGCACCACCGTAGGCACCACCGCCCAGGGCACCGCCGACACCGCGTTGCCGACCCCCACCACCAGCGCGAACGCCAGCGCGATGATCCCCAGCTCCACCGCCCGGCTGCGGTAGGGCCGTCCGCGTCCATACAGCGCGGTGAAGCCGCCGGTTGCCGCCATCATCCCCGCGGAGATATCGCCAAGCAGCCAGCCCACCAGCACCGGAACACCCATGCACAGTCCCGAGCGGACCGCGAACGCCAACCGCGGCCGCGCCAGGGGACGCACGGTGACCATGCTGCGCAGCATGCCGCCGGACGTGGATTCATCCACGGTCGATGTCCTGGGCTCTCCCGTCATTCCCCCATCATGCAGCAGACCGGCGCGGCAACGTATCGCATCAGATGTCGATCACGACCTTGCCGAAGTGTTGACCGCTCTCCTGGTGCCGGAACGCGGCCACCAGCTCATCCAGCGGGAAGTGCCGGTCAAGGACCGGACGCACACCGCTGACTTCCAGCGCGCGCACCATGTCCTGCTGCTGGCGGCGGCTGCCCACCACCAGTGCTTCCAGCCGCAGGTGCCGTGCCAAGGCCAGGCCCAGCGGCAGCTGGCCCTCGGCGCCCGTGAGCACGCCGATCAGCGAGACGTGCCCGCCCACGCGGGCCGCCAGCATCGACTGCATCAGCGTATCCGGGCCGCCCACCTCGATCACGTGGTCCACGCCGCGGCCGTCCGTCATGCGGCGCACGGTCTGGCCCCATTCCTGGTCTTCGCGGTAGTTGATCAACTCGTCCGCACCCATCCCGCGCAGCCGCTCCAGCTTGGCGTCACTGGAGGAGGTGGCGATCACCCGGGCGCCGGCCATCTTCGCCAGCTGCAGCGCGAAGATCGATACGCCGCCGGTGCCTTGCACCAGCACGGTTTCGCCCGGCTTCAGGCGCCCGTTCTCGAACAGGGCGCGCCAGGCGGTGAGGCCGGAGGTGGTCAACGTTGCCGCCTCGGCGTGGCTCCAGCCTTCAGGGGCAAGGGTGAAGGCGGTTGCGGGCCTGGTCACCTGCTCGCGGGCATAGCCGTCGATACCATCACCCGGCACGCGGCCGAAACCTTCCGCCTGCGGCTCGCCATCCAGCCAGTCGGGGAAGAAGGTGCTGACCACGTGGTCACCGATGGCGAACTCCGTCACCCCATCGCCCACCGCGGTCACCTCACCGGCGCCGTCCGACATCGGGATGCGCCGCTCCTTCGGCCCCGTCACCCCGCTTACCACCAGGTAGTCGTGGAAGTTCAGCGAACTGGCGCGCAGGCGCACGGTGATCTCGCCCGGACCGGGTGGCACGGGCTCGCTGGTGCCGATGGATACGTGATCGAAGCCGCCACCGGCGGCAACGTGGATGGTCTTGATACTCATATATTGATCCTTGCAGTCATGTGTTTGTCGCCCGCTCGCGATCGGCCGCCGCCAGCGCCAGGATGCCCGCCTCGGCGAACGTGACCAGCGGGCGGGCGGCACGTTCCAGCGACTTCACCGATTTCGTCCCTTCCACCAGCCCGTCGATCCGGTTCATGCCGGAGAACGATGACATCATCAGCGTGATCGCGTAATAGAAGCCGGCGCGGATGGTCTTCGGCGACACATCCGGCAACGCTTCCCGCAGTGCGCGCATGAAGGCGCGCACGGTGCGCTGCATGTACTGGTCGAGCACCTGGTAATCACGCTCGGACTGGCTGGTCAGCGCTACAAGTCGCGCATAGTTCAACCAGCTGCGATCGCCGTGGGACAGCTCGAAATAGGGGTGGATGAAGGCACGCAACACACCGCCCACCGTCACCGGCCCGCCTGCCCCGCGCAGCTGTTCCAGCGCCTGTTCGCGCCGCTGCACGATCACGTCCAGACGGCGGTCGATCACCGCCTGGAACAGCTTTTCCTTGGAGCCGAAGTGATAGGACAGCAAGTTCAGCCGGACGCCTGCCAGTTCGGTGATGGCGCGGGTGGAAACGGCGTCGTAGCCGTGTTCGGCGAACAGTGCTTCCGCCGCATCCATGATGCGCTCGGGCGTGGTCACGCTTGGAGGGGACATGGGCTGGCCACTGCGGTTCTGCGGGGTGCCCGAGCGTAGGTCATTTGACCAAATAGGTCAATCGACCTATCCTGTTGATGTCGCCACGCCACACAGCAGGAGAGCCGCATGTCACCCAACGAAGTCTTTCTGGTATCCGCCAAGCGCACCCCGATCGGGTCGCTGCTCGGGCAGTTTTCGCATGTCCCCACCGTTGAACTGGGCGCAACCGCAATCCGTGCCGCGCTGGACGCGATCAAGCTCGATCCGGGCGAAGTGGACGAGGTCTACATGGGCAACGTGCTCACCGCCGGCGAAGGCCAGGCGCCCGCACGGCAGGCGGCCATGGCCGCGGGCATCCCCCTCAAGGCCGGTGCCACCACCATCAACAAGGTCTGCGGCTCCGGCCTGAAGGCCATCATGATCGCCCGCGACGGCATCCTTGCCGGCTCGGCGGACGTGGTGGTGGCCGGCGGCATGGAGAACATGACCCTGGCTCCGCATCTGGCACAGGTCCGTGGTGGCGTGCGTTTGGGTGATGCCGGTCTGGTCGATCACCTGATGCGCGACGGCCTGAACAACCCCGACGGCCGCGTGCTGGGCACCTTCTCCCAGGCGACCGCCGACGAGTACGGCTTCACCCGCGAGCAGCAGGACGAGTACGCCCGCGGCACCGTGCTGCGCACCCGCGAAGCCGTCCAGGCCGGCCGGCTGCAAGCCGAACTCACTCCGGTCGAGTACACCGACCGCAAGGGCGAGCGGCGTGTAATCGACACCGATGAAATGCCTGCCAGCATCGACCTGGACAAGCTGTCCTCGCTCAGGCCCGCCTTCAGTCCCGACGGCAGCATCACCGCCGCCAGCGCCTCGCGCTTCTGCGACGGTGCGGCCGCCACGGTGCTGATGAGCGCGGCTGCGGTGAAACGCCTGGGCGTCACGCCCCTGGTACGGGTGGTGGCGCACGCTACCCACTCCCAGGAGCCCGAACGGTTCACCACCGCCCCGGTGGGCGCGCTGCGCAAGCTTCTGCAGAAGACCGGCTGGAAGGTGGACGACGTGGACCTGTTCGAGATCAACGAAGCCATGGCCGCAGTGCCGATGGCGGTCATGAAGGACCTGGGCGTGCCGGCGGAGAAGATCAACGTCAACGGCGGCACCTTGGCAATCGGCCATCCGATCGGCGCCAGCGGCGCGCGCATTACCGCCACCCTTGTCCACGCCATGCAGGACCGCAAGGCCAAACGCGGCATCGCCACCCTGTGCATCGGCGGTGGCGAGGCCGTGGCCGTAGCCTTCGAATCAGTGGCTTGACCGGAGCCCGCCTCGTGACCACCCGCCGCCAATTCCTGCAGGGCTCGCTGGCCACCGCCGGCCTCGCCACCGCCGCCGGCGCATTGACCGGCGGCCCGGGCCTGGCTGCCATGCTGGGCCCGGGCGGCACCCGGCTCAGGCTGGAAACCGTGCTGTTTGAGCCCTCGCGCACACACAGCGCCAGCTTCGCGGCAGCCGCGGTGCGCCTGGGCCTTCCCACCCTTGGCATCGGCCACGACATCACCCCGGTCTGGCAGCAGCTGCTGCAGCTGTGGCGCACCGCGCCACGGCCTATCGGTGGGCTCACCAGCCTCACCCCGCTGCTACTGCTGGAACAGTCGGCCCGCGACCACGGGCTGCGGGTCGTATTCCGCAGCGAGCATCGCCCCGACGGGCGCGGCACCGTCACCCACTCGCTGCGGGGCGCCGAAGACATCCTGCACGCCTTCGATGCGGGCGTTGCCCACGGCGCCGACTACGGCGCCTGCATGGCCCACGCCATGGTCCGCTGCCCCGGTCACGGCGGTCGCCCACAGACCGCCCGACTGCAGAGCACCACCACCGCGAACAGGCGCGCCGACGCGGCCCCCCTGCATGCCTGGGTCATGGCGCCCCGCCCTGCATTCAAACAAGGATCCACCACATGAAACTTCCCCCTGACGTCAGCCAGGCCGACTTCGATGCCGCCATCGCAGAGTTCCGCAAGATTGTCGGCGAGGAGTGGGTATTTACCAGCGACGAGGACATCGCGCTGTATCGCGACGCCTACTCGCCCGTTTGGGACGAGGAGAGCGAACCGGTGCCATCCGGTGCCGTTGCGCCTGCCTCGACCGAAGAAGTGCAGGCCGTGGTGCGCATCGCCAATCGATACAAGCTGCCGTTGTTCCCCATTTCCACCGGCAAGAACCTTGGCTACGGCGGTTCGGCGCCCAACATGACCGGCACCTTCATCGTCGACCTCAAGCGCATGAACCGCGTCATCGAGGTCGACGACCGCAGGAACTTCTGCATCGTCGAGCCGGGCGTGTCGTACTTCGACCTGTACAAGCACATCCAGGAGCACGGCAAGCGGCTGATGATGGACGTGCCCGACCCGGGCTGGGGCAGCCCGCTCGGCAACGCGCTCGACCACGGCGTCGGCTACACATGGATGAACTACCGCGACCACTTCGGCTCGCACTGCGGCATGGAAGTGGTGTTGCCCGACGGCGAGATCATGCGCACCGGCATGGCCGCGGTTCCCGGGGCAGAGACCTGGGGCGAGAACAAGTACGGCTTCGGCGCCTACGTCGACGGCCTGTTTGCCCAGGCGAACTTCGGCATCGTCACGAAGATGGGCTTCTGGATGCAGCCGGCGCCCGACCATTACCTATGCACCATGGTCAAGGTGCCCCGATACCGCGACCTGATCCCGCTGATCGATGGCGTCAACCGCATGGAGGACCAGGGCCTGATCGGCCATCCGCGCTACAGCTGTCCCATGGATCCGCTGTGCATGCAGATCGAGCCGGAGGTCTACAAGCCCACGCCCGAGCTGATGGAACTGGTCACCCAGCCGGGCGGGGCCAGCGTGGAGGAATACGAGGCCTACGCCGACAAGCACGGGCTCGAATACTGGAATGTCCTGCTCAACTTCTATGGGCCGAAGGACACCGTCGAGGCCAGCTGGGCCTACGCGCAAAAGCTGTTTGGCGACATCCCCGGCGTGCAGTTCGAGCAAATCGAAAGCTACGCGGATCCGCTGCGCAACGAGGCGGCCACGTCCGGTGTCCGGCACAAGGTGGCGATCGGCGTGCCCGACATGTCCATCTTTTCGATCGGCGCCCGCTCCGACGCGATGCCCGAGCCTGGCGATGGCCATGTGTGGTTCTCCCCCATCATTGCCCGCTCCGGCGAGTCCTTCATACGCGCCCACGAAGTCTTCCGCAAAGCCGCACAGGAGCTGAAGATCACCTCGGCGCCCATCGGGGTCACCAACGTGCCGCAGACCTGGCAGTACCGCACCTACGTGTATCTATTCCCGGTGTTCGTCTCGCGCTCGGACAAGGCCCACAACAGCAAGGCCGTGCAGGACTTCTACGACCTGATCCGCATTGCCGCCGACCACGGGTGGACCGAGTACCGCACCGCGCCAGTGTTCCAGGACGCGGTGGCCGGAACCTACTCTTACAACAACAACATGCTGCTGCGCTTCCAGGAACAGCTGAAGGACGCGGCCGACCCGGAGGGCATCATCGCGCCCGGCCGGGGCGGGATCTGGCCGCGCCGCTATCGGGAGGGCGCGAAATGAGGACGCCTATGGTCACCCTAGCGCTGTTGTTGGCGGCGATGCTTTCCCTGGCCGCGTGTGCGGACAGTGACACCGCCAACGCGCCGCAGCCGGAGGCAGCGGCACCCGGCACACCCAAGACCGACATCGCCCCTGCTGCCGTCGCCACCGCCGCCGGTTCCCAACCGGCACCTCCTGCCAAGCAGGTTCCCGAGCACCTCCGTGGGGGCCAGCAGCTGTACGAGTACTGGTGCGCGGCCTGCCACGCCCGCGGTCCAGGACATCCGGGCACGCAGGCTCTGGAAGCGCGCTATGGCGACGCAATGCCCGGCACACTCGAGGACCGCACCAACCTCACGCCGGAATTCGTCGCGATCATCGTCCGCAACGGCATCTCGGTGATGCCGTTCTTCCGCAAGACCGAGATCAACGACGAGGAGTTGGCCGCCATCGGCGCCTACCTCTCGCACAACCCATCCGAGTAACCGGCCGCAAGGCCAGCAGGAGTAAATAATGATCCTGAAAGACAAAACCGCAATCGTCACCGGCGCAGGCTCCGGCCTGGGCCGCGGCATCGCCCTCAAGCTGGCGCAGGAAGGCGCCAACATCGTCATCGCAGACATTGACGACAAGGGTGGCAACCAAACCCTTGAGGCCATCACTGCAGCCGGCGGCAAGGCCACCCTGGTGGTGGGCGACGTGTCCGATCCCGAATACCACGTCGATCTGATCGCCCGCACCAAGGAGGCTTACGGCCGCCTGGACATCGCGGTCAACAACGCCGGCATCAGCCACGAGTTCCTTCCGGTCGCCGAACAGCCGATCGAGGTCTGGGACCGGGTGATCCGCATCAACCTGTCGGGCGTGTTCTACGGCGCCAGGGTGCAGATCCCGGCGATGCTCGAAAGCGGCGGCGGCGTGCTGGTGAACATGTCCAGCATTGCCGGCGCGATCGGCTTCCCCGGCCTGTCTCCCTACACCGCCGCCAAGCACGGCGTGGTCGGCCTGACCAAGAACATTGCCGTGGACTACGCGACGCAGGGCATCCGTGCCAACGCGGTCGGACCGGGCTTCATCAAGACCGAGCTGATCGACTTCGTCCCCGCCGAGCAGCGCGCCACCCTGGAAGAGGTACATGCCATGGGCCGGTTGGGTGAAGTGGAGGAAGTCGCCGAACTGGTCCTGTTCCTCGCCAGCCCGAACTCGAGCTTTATCACCGGCGCCTACTACCCCGTTGACGGCGGCATGCTCGCACGCTGAGCCTGCCTCTGGAGGAATCCATGATCCTGAAAGACAAACCCGCGATCGTCACCGGTTCGGGCTCCGGCCTGGGCCGCGGCATCGCCCTCAAGCTGGCGCAGGAAGGCGCCAATATCGTCATTGCAGACATCGACGAAAAGGGCGGAAACCAGACGCTGGAGGCCATCCGCGCCGCGGGTGGCAAGGCCATCTTCTTTCCCGGCGACGTGTCCGACCCCGAGTACCACGCCGGGCTGATCGCCCGCACCATTGAAGAGTTCGGCCGGCTGGACATCGCCGTCAACAATGCTGGTATCAGCCACGAGTTCCTGCCGACCGCCGAACAGCCGATCGAGGTCTGGGACCGGGTGATCCGCATCAACCTGTCGGGCATCTTCTACGGCGCGCGGCTGCAGATCCCGGCCATGCTGGAAAACGGCGGCGGGGTGATGGTCAACATGGCCAGCGTTGCCGGCGCGGCCGGCGTGCCCGGCCTCTCGCCCTACACCGCGGCCAAGCACGGCGTGGTCGGCCTGACCAAGAACATCGCGCTGGAATACGCCACCCAGGGCATCCGCGCCAACGCGGTTGGCCCCACCTACATCAACACCGACCTGATCGACTACGTGCCCGAGGAGCAGCGCCGCGAGCTCGCCAACGTGCCGCCCATGGGCCGCCTGGGCGAGGTGGAAGAAGTGGCCGAACTGGTGCTGTTCCTGGCCAGCCCGCGCTCGAGCTTCATCACCGGCGGCTACTACCCCATCGACGGCGGCGTGCTGGCGCGCTGAATGGCGCCATAACTGTCATCACCCTGTCATACGGGCAAGGTAGAGGGCCGCCCGTCGTAACACTAGTCTGAAGGGCCACCTTGCTTCGATGTGCCCATGCTGCTTCGTATCATCATCGTGCTCGCCGCCTGCCTCCTGGCGGCTGGTTTTTCCTCCTGGCCGGGAACGTCCGCCGCGCTCGCCACACAGCTGGTCGCGCCGGGCGGCACGTCGCCGCTGCTGCCACCCGGGCCGATCGACGCTGCGCTCGGGCGTCTGCCGGACCGCGAGGGGTACGTCACCAACCGCGACGGCGTTGACATGTTCTGGCGCGTGATCGACCCCGGCGCCTATGACCTGCAGCTGTCATGGCCGGAGGGCGACACCGTCGCCGACACCTTTCCCACCCTCGACTTCGACGTCCCCACCTCGCCCGCGGCAACGCCACGCGGCACCGTGGTGCTGCTGCACGGCTGGATGATGCACGGCGACTCAATGCTCCCTTGGGCACTGCGCCTGGGCGAAGCCGGCTACCGCACGGTCGCCATCGACCTGCGCAATCACGGCCGGTCGGGCCAGGCGCCTTCGGGTTACGGAACGCGTGAGGCGGACGACGTGGCCGACGTGGTGGCCGCATTGCGCCAGCGCGGTGAAATCGTCGGTCCGCTGCACCTGCTGGGCGTGTCGTATGGCGCCGCGACCGCGCTCTTCGCCGGCGCCAACCCGCAGATCGGTGCCGACAGCGTGGTTGCCATGGAGTCGTTCGCCGTGGCCGACGAGGCCATCCGCGACATGGTGCCGTACATGCTCACCGACGCGCCTGCCCCTCCCTCCGCCTGGTTCACCCGGCAGTGGATGAAGTGGCAGTTGAACGATGCCGCTCTCGACGCGGCCATCCTGCAGGCCGGCACCACGCTCGATCTGCCACTGGGCGGAGTCAGCGTCGTTGCTGCGCTCGCCAACGTCCCCTGCCCGCTGCTGGTGCATGGCGATGCTGATCGTCACGTCCCGGTCGAACACGGGCGCACCCTGGCCGCCTCGGCCCCGCACGCCCGCTATCTCGAGCTGCCGGGCGAAGACCACCTCAGCCTGCCGATGCAGCTCGACGCCCTGGCACCCGCCGTACTGGACTGGTTCGAACAACCGCACTGCCAGGCGGCAACGCGAACCGCATCCGTGCGCTGAGCCTTCGCAGCATCCGCGCTTCCCCGCTGGCCTGTTGATCCGCCGGACCACGTAATCTCCGGCGAACCAGACGCCGGTAGCAAGCCGATGAAGCGGTGTCCCTGTATGGCGATGACCGCCACCCCGATGACGACGGTCCGGCGCGGTTCCGCCGGGACTGCTCGGTGACCGGGGACGAGACCATCCCCATCCAGTTCATCGGCGTCTGGGACACGGTGGGCGCGCTCGGCATCCCGGTGCGCGGCCTGCGTTCGCTGACCGCCCACAAGTACCGCTTCCACGATGTCGAACTGAGCGGGTCGGTGCGCAACGCCGCCCATGCGCTCGCCATCGACGAGCGGCGGGCACCGTTTGAAGCCGCCCGCTGGGCGTTCAAGCCCAAGCCGGTCCGCTGCGCCCCGATCCGCTCGGCATGCTGCACAACTCCAAGACCGGGCTGTACCGCCTGACCGCGCCGGCAACGACCGCGTCATCGGCCTGGCCGCGCGCACGGATACCCAGCCTGACGAGGACACCATCCAGACCGACCCCACTCAGTCGCTCCACTCCAGCGTGCTGCAACGCTGGGACGCGGATCCGTCGTACCGGCCGAGAAACCTGCGCGACTACTTCAAGCTGGTAAACGCCCCCCGCGGCGGGCAGCTCTAGCCATCACTGGAACACCGGATCCAGCAGGCGGAACGTGCCGGCATCGGCATCCATTTCCACGTTGCCGCCCACCGGCACGATGAACTGTTGGCGGATGTGGCCGATCATCGCGCCGCGGTAAGCGGGAATGCCCAGCGGCCGGATGTGGTCATCGAGGATCTGCTCCAGCGTCAGCGAACCGTGTCCGCGCCCGGGAGTGCAGTCGGTGCACTCTCCGAAAATGAAGCCGGCGATCCGGTCCAGCGCACCCATCAGCTTCAATGTGCTGAACATGCGGTCCACCCGGTAGGGCGCTTCCGACACGTCCTCCAGGAACAGGATCTTGCCGTCGAAGTCCGGCATGTAAGGCGAGCCTGCCAACGCGGTCAGTACGGTCAGGTTGCCGCCAACCAACTCGCCCCGCGCCTTGCCACCGGCAATGGTGACGGTCCGGTTGCGGCGCTGCACCAGCTCATCGCCCGGATCATCAACATTGCGGTACTGCATCAGCTCGCGATCGAAGAACAGCCGCCGGAACTGGTCCGCGTTGAAACGGTTCCAGCTGCCCGATCCGTTCGGGCCGTGGAAGGTCACCAGCCCGGTCTTCGCCTGGATCGCGCAGTGCAATGCAGTCACGTCTGAGTAGCCCAGCAGCGCCTTGGGATTGGCACGGATCACGTCGTAGTCCAGCAGCGGCAGCAGGCGTGCTCCGCCTGAGCCGCCGCGTACGCATACCACTGCCCTGACCTCGCGATCGGCGAACATGGTGTTGATGTCGTCCGCGCGCCCGGCATCCAGCCCCGCCAGATGCCCGCGCCGGTCGCCATAGTGGCGGCCGGTCTTGACCCGGAAGCCCAGCGCCTCCAACACCTCCTGGGCCAGCTGCAGATTGAATGAATCGTCCACCGCCGACGAAGGGCTCACCAGCCCGACCGTGTCCCCGGGATTGAGCGCCACCGGCAACAATCGCCCGCCGCCGGGCACCGATGGCGTGCCTTGTGCTGCCGCCATTCCTCCCGTGCCCAGCGCTGGCAGCAATGCCGCAATCGCCGCACGCCCAATGAACTGACGCCTGTCCATCCACAACCCCCTGAAAGTCGATCACGCAGCCTAGCAATCGGCGCCGGCATCAACAACGCGCCGGTCCAGCAACGCCGGCAACCGTGACGGGATCGACCAGCCCGCGCAGCCAATCCGCACCGCCGCCTGCGCCACGCTATCCGCCCGCCCGTCGCCTGCCGGCCGGAATGGTCAGCATGATCGCCACGATCGCCGCCAGAACCATGGCCAGGTTGCAGGCCAGGGCGACGAACGCGGCCTCGCGCAGGGCGAGGTTGTCCTGGCGTCCGGCGAACGTGGTCAGCGCCTGCAGCCAGGGGACCCCGCCACCATCGCCCGACAGCGCGGTGAAGACAGCTGCGGAAATCGCCACTCCGAACGCCGCCCCCAGCGAGGACGCCATCTTGTAGATCCCCGCGCCTGCCCCGCCCTGCTCGGGTGGCAGGTTGGACATCGCCGCATCGGTGGACGGCGTGGCATAGAACGCCAGCCCCAGGCCGAACAGGGTGAAACCCACCAGCGCCAGTCCCCGGTAATGCTGCAGATACAGCTGGGTCGGCATCAGCAGCACGATCCCCAGCGCGGTGATCGAACAGCCCCACAGCATCGGCCGGCGCGGGCCGAAACGCTGCAGCAGCTTCTCGCCCACACGGATGAAGCCGATGATCGCCGCCGCATAGCCCAACGTCAGCAGGCCGGCCTGCTGCGCATCCATGCCACCGCCCCTCTGTACCAGCTGCAGTGACACCACCAGCGTGCCCGCGGCCCCGTTGACGAGGAAATTCGACAGTGTCGCACCGGTGTAGGTGCGGTTGCGGAACAGGTCGAAATCAACAAACGCATGCTGCGAGCGGCGCTCCACCACAAAAAACACCGCGCCCGCCACGCCCCCCGCCGCCATCAGGCCCAGCGCAGCCGGCGATGCCCAGCCCAGCGCGCTGCCCTGGATCACCAGCACCTGCAGCGCCAACAGCGCCACCATGAAGGCCAGCACTCCCGGCAGGTCGAACTTCCAGTCCTTCCGGACCGGCGCCCGACTTTCCGGCGTGCCGCGCAGCAGCCACAACCCGGCCACGCTCACCAGCACCGCCATCCAGAAGATCGAGCGCCAGCCGAAGTTCTCCGCCATCAGCCCGCCTACCAGCGAGCACAGCCCGGCACCGCCCCAGGTGCCGATGGACCACATCGATATCGCCCGCTGGCGCCCGGCGCCGTCCCAGCCGGCCTTCAGCAGCGCCAGGCTGGCCGGCATGATGCAAGCGGCCGACAGCCCCTGCAGCGCCCGCCCGCCCAGCAGCACCGGTGCGGCCAGGGAGCCGGCCGGCGTCATCGCCACCATCAGCGAGCCGGCGATGCCCAGCCCAAAGCCGATGCGCGTGATCCGCACCCGCCCCACCCGGTCGGCCAGCCCGCCCATCACCACCACGAAGATCCCCGCGAACAGCGACGTCAGCGCGACCGAAATGTTCATCGTGCCGGTGGCCAAGCCCAGGTCGGCCTGCAGCACCGGCGCGATGTTGAGCACCGTCTGGGCGAACAGCCAGAACGACATCACCCCCAGCACCAGCCCCGTCAACAGGCGATCGTCGCCCACCAGCGGCGCCGGCGCCGGGCCGTACATGGGCGCGGCAAAGGCGCTCATGCGCAGTCAGCCAGCGGATTCATCGTGCGCTCCCCATCTGGATGGAAATCGGCAGACCGGCTGGCATGGAACCGCAACCGGTCCAGACCAGCCGAGCATACCGGGGGAAAGCGTCGCGGGAGCATCAATGTGCCCACGTATTTCGCTCGCCTCAGCGGGCCCTGGCGAACAGCGCCGCCGACACCAGCCACGGCAGGGCGAAACAGGCAGGCACCTGGGCCAAGTCCAGCGTCGGGCATTCTGGTGCGGGACCTGCCAGCGACTGTACGGCGCCCCCTGAGGCCTGCAGGCAAAGGACTTCCCCAAGGTAAACAAGCGCATACTGCTGCACAGCAACTGCATTCGCAGTTCAGCGCCCCTGGCGCGCGGGAGGTTCCAATGAGCAAGAGCCTGAACCAGAAAAAAGATCAGAAGAAGAAACCGGCCAAGTCCATGAAAGAGAAGAAGGCCGACAAGCGCGAGAAGAAGCAGGCCAAGCCTTTCGCCCCGGTCTGATTCATGATTTGGCGTTGAACCCGGGCATCGCCGAGAACGCCCTCGCTTCGCCGGTCAGCGGGTCATCAAAGGCCAGCGAGCGGGCGAACAGCTGCAGCGGCCGGGCATGGTCATCCGCACCCTCTTCCTGCAGCTCCGGATAGAACCGGTCGTTGAGGATCGGCGCCCCCAACGCCGCCATGTGCACGCGCAGCTGGTGCTTGCGCCCGGTCACCGGCTGCAGGCGATAGCTCCAGGCCTGCGGCCCCCGCTCCAGCACATCGACCACGGTCTCGCTGTTGGCTTCCCCTGGCACTTCGCACACACGGAAAAATGGCTCGCCTCGCTCCAGCCGGCTGCGGTGTACGTACGGAAACTCCAGTCCGGGCAACGGCGGTGCCACCGCCAGGTATTCCCTGTGGACACGCCGTTCGCGAAACAGCGCCTGGTACTGCGAGCGCGTTTCAGGGTTGGCCGAAAACATCACCAGCCCCGCGGTGTCGCGGTCGATCCGGTGCAGCGGCACCAGGGCGTGGTTGTCGAAACGCTCTACCAGCCGGGTCAGCAATGTTTCCCGCACCCAGGCGCCGGTGGGCGCCACCGGCAGGAAATGGGGCTTCATCGCCACCACCAGGTGCGCATCGACATGCACTACGGCCTCGGCGAAGGGAACGGGCGGCTCGTTCTCCACTTCGCGGAAATAGTGGATCACTGCCCCCACCCGGTAGCGGGCGCCAATCTCCAGCGCGCGGCCTTCCGCATCCAGCACCCGGCCCCGCGCGAAGCGGTCGCGCCAGGTCTCCGGTGCGACCCTGGGAAAGTGCGCACACAGAGCATCAAACACGGTGGCCCACGGCCCGGGTGGCAGCTGGAACCGGCTGGCAGGAACACCGTCGAAGATGGGACGTGGGGCGGACTTCACGCTGAACAGCTTATCCCTGCGACATGCGCCCCGTCGCGCGCCCGGCGCCCGTTTCGTCCAGACTGTGCGTCCGTCGCTGGGCCGTGCCCGCCGCGACCCACTTCGGGGACCCCGTGAGAACTCCAGCAAGCCTGCTGACGCTGATTGAAGAAGGCGTCATCGACGAAGTCATCCGCCCGCTCAAGAGCGGCAAGGAAGCCGCGGTGTACCTGGTGCACTCCGGCGGCGAGGTCCGCTGCGCCAAGGTGTACAAGGACATGGCGCAGCGCAGCTTCCAGAAGCGTGCGCAGTATCAGGAAGGCCGCAAGTCACGCGGCAGCCGCGAGACCCGCGCCGTGGCCAGTGGCAGCCGCTACGGCCGCCGCCAGCAGGAAGCGGAATGGAAGAACGCCGAGGTCGACGCCCTCTATCAGCTGCGCGACGCCGGCGTGCGCGTACCGGAACCACACGGCTTCTTCCACGGCGTGCTGCTGATGGAGCTGGTCAGCGACGCGGGCGGATTTCCCGCACCGCGACTTGGCGAGGTGGACCTCAGTGAAGAGCAGGCCCGCGAATTCCATGCCGTCCTGGTGCGCCAGGTGGTGCAGATGCTGTGCTGCGGGCTGATCCACGGCGACCTGTCCGAGTACAACATCCTGGTCGATCCTGACGGGCCGGTGCTGATCGATTTCCCGCAGGTGGTCAACGCCGCCGGCAACAACTCCGCCCGCACGATGCTGCTGCGCGATGTCAACAATCTCACGGCCAGCCTCGGCCGCTGGGCACCCGAGCTGCTCGACACCTGGTATGGCGAAGAGATGTGGGCGCTGTTCGAGGCCGGCCAGCTGCAACCGGATACACCCCTGACCGGCCGCTTCACCTTCGACGAGAGCACCATTGACCTGGACGGCGTACGCGACGCGATCAACGATGCGCGCGAGCTGGCCCTGATCCGCCAGCAGGGCCGCGAGGCGGCGCTGGAAGAAGACTAGCGTTCGCCGGGGCGGTCATCAGCGATGGCACCGCCGCGACGCTCGACGAAGAAGTCGATCGGCTTGTAGCTGAAATTGTTGGACTGACCGGCCGAACATGCCGTCATGGCCACCACCATCGGCATCTCCGCGCGCAGCCGCACGAAATCCCCGGGCTTGCTCATCGGGGGCCGCACCGCGATCTGCCCGGTCTCGCCATCCACGGTGACGTGCATGAAGATGTTGAACGCGATCGGCACCCGGTCCACGCCGATTCCCCACGGCGCCAAGGCGGCAGCCAGGTTGCCCTCGCAGCCGGGACGCCCTTCCTTCTCGTCGTAGAGCAGCTCGAACATCCGCTTCGAGCACGGCGTCAGGGTGAAGTCGTGGCGACCGCAGGTGTCCTCCAGGATGGTGAACATCGGCCGGCTGCGGTTGGAATACAGCACGTCGCCGGTGGTCAGCCACAGCTTCGACGCGTAGTCGATCGAGCGCCCGGAGGAAAGGTATTCGGCCAGGTCGTCGCGCGCGAACGCGGTGAGATCACTCACCTGCTGGCCCATCGGATCGATCACCACCAGCTCGTCGCCGGCCTCCAGCTCCACCGCCCGGCCGGAGCACGGGTCAATGCGTTCAACCACCGTCTGCTTCATTGCGTCTTCCTTACCCGCAGCGGGCACTGCCAACCCTGTTCAACCGCCCGGCCACTGTACTGCAGCGCCTCGCTGGCCTGGCCGAAGTCGGCCAGGTTGGGATTGATCGAGCCTTGCAGCGCGGTGTCACGCTTGCGGATGGCCGTCTGCATCCTGGCGTAGCGACCATCGGCACGCAGTCGGGTGAACTGGCGGTGCGAGTTGAACACCAGCGCCGGGAAGCCGAACCGGCGGGCCTGCCGCGACGCACCCGGATGCAGGCCGATCACGAAGAATGGATGACCGGCCAGGCTCAGGCTGAAGTGCGGGCTCGCCGGATCGTTGCTCACATCCCCGGCCCACTTGGCACCCCGACGCACATCCAGATCGTGCAGCCGCTGCAGCTGCGACCACAGCAGGGCTTCGAAGCGCTGTTCATCTGTATCCGTGGGCCCGTCAAACACGGCCACGAAGGAATACAGCGTGTATTTGTCCGGCTCCGCCCTGTCCAGCATCCTCGCGAACGCGCCCAGACCTTCCAACAGCGGCGCGTCATTGCTGGCGTCGCCCAGGCGTCCGCATTCACGGATGCGTATTGAATCGCGCGAGAGCGCGGTCTTCGCGCCTACGCAGGGGAAAGCGTTATCGGCAATGAAGTCGCGCAGCATAACTGCGCGCGCGCCCGTGACCGGACAGGTGGCAGCGGGTGCATCGTCAAATGCATATGCATGCGTTTCGGCGGATGGTCGGGCTCTGGCAAGGGATCCCATTGAACGTCCTGCTCTGATTCGTCGAGCAGAACGGTACGGGCCCCGTCGAGAAGCCTGCGTGTAGGAGCTGAACGGCAGCTTCAGGGCAGCAGCGCGGTCCACTCCGGGGTGTCGAACTTTTCCCGCGCAAGCTTCACGGCGCGGCCCATCTCATCCGGGTGCAGCGAGGCCTGCTCCAGTCCGCCGTGACGGCTGCGAAACGTCTCGATCATCCGCTGGATCACCTCGGCCCGCGGCAGGCCGGTCTGGCTGCGCAGCGGATCCACGCGCTTGAGCGCGCTCTTGGTGCCCTTGTCGGACAGCTTCTCGCGGCCGATGCGCAGCACGTCCAGCATTTTCACCGCATCGATGTCATAGGCCATGGTCACGTGGTGCAGCACCGTCCCGCGGCGCCTGGCCTGGGCCGCACCGGCAATCTTGCCCGCGGGCGAGGTGATGTCGTTCAGCGGCACGTACCACGCTTTTACCCCCAGCCCGGCCAGGGCCTCGATCACCCACTCATCCATGTATGCATAGGCCTGCTCGAAATCCATGCCATGCACCAGCGACTCCGGTGCCACCACCGAATAGGTGATGGTGTTGCCCGGCTCGATGAACATGGCCCCGCCTCCGCTGATCCGGCGTACCACCTGGATCCCGTAGCGTTGCGCGGCTTCCATGTCCACCTCGTTGCGCAGCGACTGGAACCGGCCCATGACCACCGCCGAAGCGCCCCACTCCCACACCCTCAGCGTGGGTGGGCTGCGGCCGGCGGCCACTTCGTCCAGCATCACATCGTCCAGCGCCATGTGCAGTGCCGGCGCCTGCGGCTCCATGTGCACCAGGCGCCAATCGTGGTCCTGCCATTGCGTGCGGCTCATGCCTGGCCTCCGGTGCCCGCCGTGGTGTCTCCCAGCGCGCGGCGCACTGCCACCGCCACGCCTTCAGCGGTGATCCCGAACACTTGCGTGTCCGGGCCCAATGCCGCTTCAACGGCTGCGGTCAGCTCCGCCTGGCCCGTCTCGACCGGGAGGCCTTCGAGCGCCGCATCAATGGCGTCACGCGCACCGGGCGGCTCGAGGAAGAAATCCCCGCTCACCTGCACCGCAGTCATCCGCCCGGCGTCGATCACCAGGTCCACCACCACCAGCTTGCCGCCCGGCACCTTGTACTCGCCGTGGGCCGTCATGTCTGTCTTGTCCATCGGCGCAGTTTATCCGCAACGCCCGCGGCCCGGTGCGTCCGGCCGGCTTCGCGCCCTTCAGCATCCCGGCCTGCCGCGCGCCCATGGCGGCCCCAATGGGCAACAGGCAACCCACGCCCCTGCCCGATGGCAGGTGTCCGGCATCGGCCGCTTCGCCTAGGATGGCCCGGAATCCGCACCATCCCACCTGCCTTGAACCCTACCCACATCCAGCTCGTCGCCAGCGCCCTGTTCGCCGTGGCGATCATCCACACCTTCAGCACCAAGTACTTCCAGCGCCTTGCCCAGCGCCAGCCGGCCCACTCGGGCATCTGGCATCTGTTGGCCGAAGTGGAGGTGGTGTTCGGCTTCTGGGCCATGGTGTTCGTGGTGACCATGATGGCCATGGCGGGGCCGGCGGAAGCCACCACTTACGTCAATTCGCGCAACTTCACCGAGCCCATGTTTGTGTTCGCGATCATGGTGATCGCCGGCACCCGACCCATCGTCTGGCTGGCCAGCCAGCTGGTGGACGGCCTGGCGCGACTGCTGCCGTGGCGCAACGGACTGGAGTTCTGTTTCAGCGTGCTGGCGCTGGTGCCGCTGCTGGGTTCGTTCATTACCGAGCCGGCGGCCATGACCCTGGCCGCGATGCTGCTGGCCAGGCGTGTCTACCCGCTGAACATCTCGGACAGGGCGAAGTACGCCCTGCTGGGCACGCTGTTCGTCAATATCTCGATCGGCGGCGTGCTGACCCCGTTCGCTGCGCCGCCGGTGCTGATGGTGGCCGGCAAGTGGAACTGGGACCTGGCCTTCATGATGGTCAACTTCGGCTGGAAGGCCGCCCTGGCGGTGGTGATCAACGCCGCCCTGGTGGTGTTCGTATTCCGCAAGGAGCTGGGCCAGCTGCCATCCGGCGAAGACGGCACCCCCGGCCAAACCATGCCGATGTGGGTCGTTGCCCTGCACGTACTGTTCCTGCTGGGGCTGGTGGTATTCGCGCACCACCCGGCGATGTTCATGGGCGTCTTCCTGCTGTTCATGGGCACGGCCACTGCCTACAAGCAGTACCAGGACCGGCTGATCCTGCGCGAAGGCCTGCTGGTGGCATTCTTCCTCGCCGGGCTGGTGGTCCTCGGCGGCCAGCAGCAATGGTGGCTGCAGCCGCTGCTGCTGGACATGAGCCCCGACGCCGTGTTCTACGGCGCCGCCGCGCTCACCGCCATCACCGACAACGCCGCGCTCACCTACCTCGGTTCACTGGTGGAAGGGCTGAGCGACGAGTTCAAGTACATGCTGGTGGCCGGCGCCGTGGCAGGTGGCGGCCTGACCGTGATCGCCAACGCGCCCAACCCGGCCGGCATGTCGATCGTGCGCCGCTACTTCAAGGACCAGACCGTCAGCCCGCTCGGCCTGCTGGCCGCTGCGCTGCCGCCCACGCTCATCGCGATGGCGGCGTTCCGGCTGCTGTAAGCGCGGCGGGAACGAACCGCTCCGGGCTCAGGCCCCGCGCACGCGCGCCGTCAGCCCCTTCAGGAAAGCGCGCAGCAGCTGATCACCACAGGCACGGTAATTCTTGTGGCTTGGACTGCGAAACAGCGCCGACAGCTCCGGCTTGGACAGCGGGAAGCCGGCATCGGCGAACAGCTGGTGCATTTCGGCATCGTGCAGTTCGAACGCGACCCGCAGCTTCTTCAGCACCACGTTGTTGCTGACCCGCTTCTCCACCGGTCGCGCCGGCCGGCTGTCATCCCGGCCCCGCAGATGCACGATCAATCCGTCCAGGAAGTGCGCCAGCACCGCATCGTTGCAGTCCACATACCCCGGCTCCTCGTCCTTGAGCAGGAAGGCGCGCACCTCGTCCTTGTCCAGGGCAAGCCCCGGATCCACAAGGTGGGCAATTTCCACCACCTTCTGGTCGCTCAGGTCGAGCATGTAGCGGATGCTGCGCAGTACGTCGTTGTTGATCATGGTTTCTCGCGCCCGGGCGCCGTTGGGGGTGTGCATCATCGCTTCCATCCGCCCGCAATCCAAACCGCCACCGGCGGATCCCGGCCTGCCGCCATGGTCCGGGGCCACGGCGACTACAATTGCGCCTTTCCTTTTTGGCGCGCCCATGGCACCCAACTCCAAAATCTACAAAGCCGAGCTCCAGGTCACCGACATGGACCGGCAGTATTACGCCAGCCACAACCTCACCCTGGCCCAGCATCCGTCGGAAACCCCGGAGCGACTGATGGTGCGGCTGATCGCATTCGCCCTGTACGCCGATGAGCGACTGGAGTTCGGCCGCGGGCTGAGCGACACCGACGAGGCCGATCTGTGGCAGCGCGACTACACCGGCGAGATCGAGCGCTGGATTGATCTGGGCCAGCCCGATGAAACCCGGATCCGCAAGGCCTGCGCCCGTGCACGCCAGGTGGTGGTCGTGAACTACAGCGGCAACTCCGCTGCAATCTGGTGGACGAAGATCGAATCGTCGCTGTCACGGCTGAAGAACCTCACGGTGCTGGACCTTTCACCCGCGGATATCGAAGCCGCCATCGCCCTGCTGGAGCGCAGCATGCGCCTGACAGCAATGATCCAGGACGGCGAGCTGCAGCTGATGAGCAGTGAGATCAACGTGGCGATGACGCCAGAGGTACGGACCACGGGCTGACGGCCGGCAGGGTCATCGCCGGCGTCTCCGGTTAACCTTTCCGCATGACCGACTCATTGCCAACGTCCCCGCGGATCTGGGTGGATGCCGATGCCTGCCCCGGGCCCGTCAAGGACATGCTGTTCCGCGCCGCCGAGCGCGCGCAGGTAGCCGTCACCCTCATTGCCAACCAGTGGCTGCGCACCCCCGGTTCGCGCTACATCCGCGCGCTCCAGGTACAGGGCGGCTTTGACGCCGCGGACGATGCCATCGTCGAACGCGCCAGCGCCGGCGACCTGGTGGTCACCCAGGACATCCCGCTCGCTGCCCGCGTCCTGGAAAAAGGCGCCGAAGCCGTCAATCCCCACGGCGAGCGCTTCACCGCCGACAACATCGCCGAGCGCCTCTCCATCCGGAACTTCATGGAAGAACTGCGCGGCGCGGGCGTGCAGACCGGCGGCCACGGCGCCTTCAGCGCACGGGACCGGCAGGCCTTCGCGAACCAGCTGGACGGGTGGCTGGCGCGGCGCGGATAGCCACTCGGCCCAGAAGCCCACCCGCACAAACCGGTCAGGTACAGTTCCCCCCGTATCCCCCAGCTGACAACCCCACATGCACCTGCCCGACAACGAATTCGATCCCGACGACAACTTCGCCATCGGCCACGTTCCACACGTCGATATCGACGAGGACGCTGCCACCGAAACGCTGGTCTGGCAGTTCCTGCTGCTCATCAACCCCGGCGATGAGGAGACGGCGCTGCACCAGTTCTCCACCTACCAGGAGGCAGCCGCCAACGCCGACGGCGAGGAGTTCGAGCCGGCCTGGGCGCTGAAGGACATCATCGACTGGAAATCCGGATTCCAGGTCCGCACCGGCGAAACCGCCACTCTGGTGGAAAGCATCACCGAGCTTGTCTCGCGCTGGAACCTCGAACTCGACTGGGGCGTCGACGACCCGGACGACGATGACTTCCTCGCCGAGGCCACCCTCTTCAACCTGCTGCAGGCCGCCTACGAGGCGCTGCGCACATACGGCTACACCTTATGGGTGTGGGAAGCCGACTCCGACACCATCGCGGGCTGGATCACCCTGACCCGCGACAACGAGGCAATGCGCACCATCGCGCCGGCGCTGGGCATCAAGCTGGGATAGGCCGCTACACTGCTGCTCCCCTTTTTTGCGGCAGCCCCCATGTCCTCTCCTTACGCCCGGCCCGCCGCCGTGGAGCCGGCAACGATCCTGCTGCACAAGCCGGCCGGCTACGACACCATCAGTGGCCCCAACCCCGCGGCAGTGCTGGTGCAGCCCGACAGCCGCTGGGATGAGGATGCTTCCGGGGTACGCCTGCTGCAGCGCCACTTCAATCGCCTGACGCCGCTGATGCCGTTGGACGCCGAGGCCAGCGGCCTGATGGTGCTGACCCAGGACGGCCGTGTCTGGCGCCGGCTGAGCGAGGACCGCGACGACATCGAGCAGGAGTTCATCGTGGAGGTCGCCGGCGACATCGCGCCCTACGGCATGCACCGGCTCAACCATGGCCTCAGCTACGGCGGCCGCCCGCTGCCGCCCTGCAAGGTCAGCTGGCAGAACGAGATCCGCCTGCGCTTTGCCATCAAGGGCGTCCAGGGTGGGCAGCTGCGCGACATGTGCGCGCAGGTGGGGCTGGAAGTGGTCGCCATCCGCAGGATCCGGATTGGCCGGATACCACTGGCGAAAATGCCGCCCGGCGCCTGGCGCTACCTGCCGGTGGGCGAGCGCTTCTGAATCGTATGAATGGCCGCGGGTTGCGTTCACCGGCCACAACGGGCAAGCTTGTCCGCGCTGAGTTACAAGGTCACCAATCGAATCGTGGCCTGATGTTGTAGATTCTGTACCACTACACCGTTCACCCGCTTCTTCCTTGCAGCCAGCTTCTTGCCGCCACGCGGCTCTCAATCTTTTGCTCCAAGGAGAAACAACATGTCCGACAAACAGACCGGTACCGTGAAGTGGTTCAATGACGAGAAGGGCTTCGGCTTCATCACGCCGGAAAGCGGCCCCGACCTCTTCGTCCATTACAACTCGATCCAGTCCACGGGCTTCAAGAGCCTGCAGGAAGGCCAGCAGGTGTCCTTCGTGGCCGTCCAGGGCCAGAAAGGCATGCAGGCAGATCAGGTTGAAGTGATCTGACTCCAGGCAACGCCTGTTGACAGAAAAGCCCGGCTCACGCCGGGCTTTTTTCGTTTTGGCGCTGTGCACCGGCCTCAGATGGCCATCGCACCGGCTCCGTACGATAGGCTGGAACAGAAGCAACCCGTACACACTAAGGAGCGGGCTTTGAAAATCCAGTTGAATACCGACAACCACATCGACGGCACCGACGCACTGGAAGAGCGCGTCAACGCGATGATCGAGCAGCACCTTGGCCGCTACTTCCCCCGCCTGAGCCGGATCGAGGTGTTCCTCTCCGACACCAACTCGTTCAAGGGTGGCCCGGCCGACAAGCGCTGCGCCATCGAGGCACGGTTGAAGAACGACGATCCGCTCGGTGCCACCGAGGATGCCGAGGACATGGAGAAGGCCATCCGTGGCGCCTGCAACAAGATCAAGGCGCTGCTGGACACCCGCATCGAGAAGCAGCGCGGGTACTGACCGGGATCCATGCCTCAAAACACCGACAGGCCGGTCATCCGCGTAAAGCGGTGCAGCGCGTAGCGGCCGAGCTGCGAGTTGCCCTTTTCGTCCAGCCCCGGTGACCACACGCACAACCCCATCACGTGCGGCACCACGGCCACGATGCCGCCGCTGACCCCGCTCTTGGCGGGCAGCCCCACGTAGAACGCAAAATCGCCAGCCGCATCGTACGTGCCGGCCGTCATCATCATCGCGTTGATACGCGTGGCGCCCTCCGCGCTGGTCACCTGCTCGCCCGAGCAGGTGCACCGGCCCGCATCGGCCAGGTATTGGACGCTCCGGGCCAGGTCCACGCAATGCATCCGCAGCGAGCACTGCAGATAGTAGAAATCCAGCACGTCCTGCGGGTCGTTGTGCAGGTTGTCGTAGCTGCGGATGAAGTTGGCCAGCGCCACGTTGCGATAGCCGCTTTCGCGCTCGGAGCTCGCCAACTCCTCGTCCTCGCCAACGTCGGCATCTCCCGATCGCGCGCGCATGAACTCCAGCAGCGTTTTCTCCGGCTCATCGTAGTTGGACAGGATCACATCCGCCGACACCAGCGCACCGGCGTTCATGAACGGATTGCGGGGAATCCCCTGCTCGTGCTCAAGCTGGATCAGCGAGTTGAACGGATCACCAGACGGCTCGCGGTCCACGCGCTCCCACAGTTCATCGCCAATCGCTTTCAAGGCCAAGGTCAGGGTGTGGACCTTGGAAATACTCTGGATCGAGATTCGCTCGCGCGAATCCCCCACCTCATGGATCGTGCCGTCCAGCAGCGCCAACGCCATGCCGAAGCGGTCCTTGGGCACGTTGGCCAGCGAGGGAATGTAGTCCGCCACCTCGCCCTCGCCGAACCGCTGGCGCACCTCCTCGTTGATGGTGCCGAGGATGTCCTCGAAATCGAACCGGCTGACGTCGTAGGGATTGGGTGGGGGTTTGTGCATGCGCGGGTCCGCCTGGAATGGATGGCCCCACCCTATGCATCAGCCGGTCACCAACGCGTGGAGGTTGCTGACCGCGCCGTGCGGGAGCAGCCTACAGCGCGGACAGCGCTGCCCGGGCCAGCTCGATCGTCTGCTCCTCGCGCTGCGGCAGGATTTCCGCCATCCAGGCGTTGCTGGCCGCCATCAGTCCTGCGGCCCCGGAAAAGTCGTCCGGGAACGGCATCGATTCACCGTGGTAGGCGGTGACGCTGAACTGCAGGTTGCCATAGAGGACGTTGAGGTCTCCGGTGCCGACCTGCATGCGCGCCTGGTCGCCGACCCCGGGGACGTCGCGGAACCGGATTCCCGATGACGAACTGCCGCCCGCCGCACCCAACAGCACTTCGGCCGCGGCGGCGCCATCATCCCCAGTCCTGCCCGCGCCCTCGTTCTCGCGGATCTGCTCGCGCAGGGAGTCCATCGCCTCGTCGACCTCGGCCCCGCTCATTCCTGCGGTGGCGCTGGCGAAATACTTCGCCGCATCGGCGGCGTTTTCCGAAACCCGACTCACGTGGATGGTGGCATCCATGACTTGGCCATCGCTCTTCCACTCGTACAGGCACATGCCCATCGCTGCGTGCTGATCGATCTCGTCCACCGGCAGCCCGAACACGGTCGCCATGGTGTCCGCGGTGATCACGCTGCACGGTGTGTCCCGCAGCGAAGGATCGAACTTCGCCGTGGCGCTCGCCGACCCGCCCTGCCCACCGCCACCGGCGGCACTCGCCCCATCCCCGCCACACCCGGCCAGCATCAATGCCAGCGCCGCTGCCGAAGCGGCCGGAAAGAGGAGACGCGCCGCGGCCGTGTGGCCTGTGGGACGAAAAGATACCTGCATGACGTGAATCTCCTGGCACGATCGTTCGCGCGTTCAATGGGTATGGCTGGGGTGTCTGGCTCCCCCGGTATACGCCGAGCGACCGGGAGACCGGACACGGGCAGATGCGGAAGGCGCAGTCCGCGAAATCTCTGCTTGCGCTTCTTCGCCACAAGGGCCAAGCTGTGCGCGCTGAGTTTCAAGGTCACCCCACGAATCGTGGCCTGACGTCGTAGATTGCGTTCCACTACACCGGATACCCGCTTTTCCTCCTTGCAGCCAGCTTCTGCCGCCACGTGCGGCCCTCAATCTATTTGCTCCAAGGAGTTACAAAAATGTCCGAGAAACAGACCGGTACCGTGAAGTGGTTCAACGACGCCAAGGGCTTCGGGTTCATCACCCCGGAAAGCGGCCCTGACCTGTTCGTGCACTTCAACTCGATCCAGTCCTCAGGCTTCAAGAGCCTGCAGGAAGGCCAGCAGGTGTCCTTCGTGGCCGTCCAGGGCCAGAAAGGCATGCAGGCCGACCAGGTCGAAGTGATCTAAGACAGGCCAACGCCTGTTGCAGGAAAAGCCCGGCTCCGGCCGGGCTTTTTGCGTTTTGGGGGCTATCTCATGGATCGTGCCGTCCAGCCACGCCAGCGCCGCTCATAGCGCGGCAAAGAACCGAAGCATGTGCGCGGACGCATCCGGGCCTTGCGGATCGGCGTAGGTGCCGGCCGTGTCACCGCCAGCCCAGGCGTGGCCGGCGCCGTGGATGACCCAGTGCTCGGCGGCGATGCGCGCGTCGGCATTGCGGTGCACCGTGCGGGTAAAGCTGCGCCCGCCCGAGGCGATGTCGCGTTCAACGGTGGTGGACCGGGTCGCGGCATCCAGCCCCCCGCCACTGGCCAGGCTCTGCTCGATCACGCCGTGGCCATTGTCGGGATGCACGGTGGCGTCGCTGTCACCGTGAAAGACGATCGCCGGCACGCTCCGGGTGCCGCTGGCGGATGTGCACCGACCTGGTCCACCGCCCTTGCGCATGGCTGCGAATGCCGAAGGCATGTCGCTGGCCAGCCCGGTCGGCAGGCCGGAGTGCACTCCGATGGCGGCGTAGACATCCGGGTACGTGCTGGCCAGCACCGCGGCCATCGCCCCACCTGCTGACAAGCCCGCCACGTAGACGCGACCGGCATCGAGCCGGTGCGTGGCTACAAGCTGCCGGGTCAGTGCGGCCAGGATCTCCGGCTCGCCCTTGCCGCGCTGCTGGTCGCTGCCGCGGAACCAGTTCCAGCAGCGATTCTGGTTGCGTAGCGCAGACTGCGCGGGCCAGGCCACGACGTAGCCGTGCTCGTCCGCAAGCAGGTTCATGCGCGTGCCGCGGGCAAAGTCCTCCGGCGTCTGCGTGCAGCCATGCAGCATCACCAGCAGGGGCGCACCGGCGGTGTTCAGGCCCTCCGGAATGTGCAGCCGGTACTCCAGCTCGCCAGCATCACAGGAAAACCGACAGCGGGTATCACTGGCATCGCCAGCACCAGGGGCCCGGAATGGTGCCTCTGCGGGGGACGCCTCACCGTCATCGATCACCCGGAACTCGCCTTCAATACATGGCCCATTGGCGGCTGCATCACCAGTTCCGCTGCCCGCAGGGTGCGGCGACGCCTGGCCAGCGACGCCGCCAAGCGCTTGTTGAAGGGTGCGTGTCGCGGCCTGCAGGTCGCCGGTCTGCATCAAGCGCATCGCTTCGTGCATAACGTCTTTACGGGAAGTCATGGGGGATCCTGTTCAACGGATGCGGCCGGCCAGCGCGGCCTTGACCTTGGGGCTGGCCTGGAGCGCGCCGAGCACGGTGATCGATTCGATCGTCTCCAACGCCAGCTCCGGCGTAACGTCATCGGCGATCCGCACCAGTCCCAGAGCCTGGATCCGCAGGCGCTCTCCCGCGGCGCGCGCGGCCTCCAGCTCACGGCGGCCGTACTCCTGCAGCCCCATCACCAGGGTCCGGCGGGCGACCGTATGCCGCAGCACCTCCCCATGGGAAGCGAGCTGGTTGCGGATGGCGGTGCGGATGAGATCGGTGCGGTTGGAGTAGAAGCCTTCCTGCACCAGCAGGTCGATCTGGCCCAAATCGACCACCCCGAGGTTGATGGTGATCTTCTCGCTGTCGGCAACGGCACGCGGTCGTGGATCTGACATGTAATTGGCGTCCTGGATGATGAGCGGCATCCTAGCACCATCCATATGGATGGTTTATGAGTGCCGGCGATCACGTTATGCTTGCCGCTGACTCCCGGGGAGGCACGCACCATGCAAGGACCCAAGACCGCGGGGCTCGTAGCCCTGCTCACCGTGGCACTGGCCGGCGGATGCACCCCAGCGAACGATTCCGAACCCGCCAACGCAGTTGAACCGCAGCCGACGGCCATCACCGCCACCTCGACGGCAGATGATGCGCAACCTGCCGCGCTCACTGATGCCAACCTGGAAGCCTATGCCCGCGCACTTGCCAAGCAGGCCGAGATCATCCGCCGACCGGGTCGCGGCACGCACTACGGCGTCACCGTCAGCATCTACGACAGCGAAGGCGAGTCGGGCGATGTGCTGGAAGCAGCCGGCATGACGGTGGAGGAGTTCCACGCGGTGGACCGGCTGGTGGAGCCGGTGTTCACGACCCTCAACTTCCAGGGAGAAATCGGCCCGCCGCGCTCGATCAACCTGGAGGAAGCCTCGCCCGAGTGGAAGGAGCGCCTGGCGGGCGACCCCTTTACCAGCCTGCCGCCGGAATCAGCCGCCGCCCTGCGCCGCCACATGGATACGCTGGTACCGCTGTGGAGCGATATCGTGGGAATGACGGCGCAACACGGGCAATAACGTTTACCCGGCTCTACTGATCAGCCTTCCAGCACCCAGGCCAACGCTTCATCACGCTGCTTCGGCTTGAACACGCGGTAGCTCACGAACGGCAGTAGCGCACTCTCGATCCGCGTGCCCGCGCGCACCCAGGCCTGATCGGCCACCACCGCCACCCGCCCGAAGCTTCGCAGCTTGCCAAACAGCGGCATCGCCCGGGCGATATGAGAACCCAGCCCGGACACCTCGATCGCATCGAGGGAACGGGTTTCCACGAACACATGCACCTTGTCGTGGGCCGCCAGGCTGCCTTCCAGACGGTCCATCACCGCGGCCAGGTCGGCGCCGGTGACCTTGTATTCGACCGACACGGCAATAACGTCGTCAGGGCTCTGGATGAACTTGAGCATTGGGAACCTCCGCCTCTGCCGGGCTGTGGCTGAGTGCCCAGTCTACGACTTTGACACCACCCCAACGCCTTCTACGGCGCGGCATCAGGAAGACCGCGACCCACTGCCTTGTGATGCGGCGACGCAATTCCACCATTCACTCATCAGGTCAGCCATCTCGGAAACATTTGTGAGCTGCACGTTCAGGACAGCGCGAGATCGCAGCGATATCAACCCCGGCTCGGCTGGTTTTTCTAGTAAGTCCGAAAAAGATTCATCCGCGCTTTGCAATCGAGGATCGGTCTCTCTACCACCTTGGCAACAAAGGCACAATTCTCGTCAACGTACATGCTCCAGCGCGGATTATCCGATGACGCATTCGCCAATTTCTCCCTAGTATCGCCGGGATCAAATCCAGCACGGACCAGTGAATTTATTACTGTGTAGTAATCGAACCTGACCCCAGCCCCCAAAACCATCTCTATTTCTGTGATGCGATCATCTGTCAGCGAGGCCAAGCATGACAGCTCCTCAATGGGAGCTTCCTGCCCATACATTTCAACGTTTCCCAGCGGGCCACACTGACTGTCGCGAAACAAGATCCACGTTCTTTGCACGGACCTCAGCCCCTTCTTCTCTACGGTTCCGAGAGAGGCTAGCGCAGCTATGTATATTTCATTCAATTTGGAGTCGGAATCGGCGTATGTTGTCGCGGCACAGCTGATCAAGTCAGCCTGGCCACTATTATCGCAATCCGGCAATTCTTTCGACGAAACGGCAATCGGAAAGGCTCCTAAAATTAGAATCGCGAAGAAGCCCTTAAGCTTATTTCTTATTTCCAGCATTTGCATTTCACTCCCTCTTCAAAAAGCACTGCCTCCCGCTCCCTTCTCTTAATAAGCCCACCGAGATTCCTGCCTTCCCACACTCTCTTCATGGACCGGATTAGGCCGGGGACCTCCTCAGGCGCGCCGCTCCGCAACGCGTCTTGAATCTGTCCCATCTCAATCCTGGACGCTTTTCTCAAGCTCCCAGCGCCCCGATTGAACACCAATGAAAGCAGCGCCCCTTGGCAATGGGGATGTAAATTTATAACCTCTGGATATATATTGACTGTCTCTTGCGCATACCTTCTCTTCAGATCAAATGCGAAATTCAATGCACTTTCTCTAGATATTGAAATACCAGCCACGCTAGGCAACTGATCCGTTGCCTTTTCCTTAGTTAGCCCTGCCAACGCTGCCAGCGCTTCCACATCTTCTGGGGAGTAGTAGGACGCCAAATCAGATCTTATTCTTTCCGCCAGCTGATGACCCAAATCATACCCGTATCCAATGGTGACCCCGCTTGATGTGTTAGCTGCGGCGGGAACATAGGGAGTTTCCTCGTACCGCTCGTCTGAGAGCATCTCAAGGAATGATCGCTTAGACATAAGGAAAGTGCCCTTGCTTGTTTCCGCTTCATAGCTTTCCACGACGCATTCTTCAGGACACGACGACCCGAAGTTCTCGATAAAACCCACCGGATGGAAATGATGCACCACCGACTTGGGAGGAAACCCATGCCGCCCCGCAACATCCGGCCAAATAGCCAGATCACCGATACGCCCCTTCTCATGCTCCCAATCCTTGCGTAGCGTCTCGTCTTCAATCAGCTCATCGATCCTGCTCCAACGGTCCGACGGATCCGACCATTCGCTGGGATAGCGGATCACAAGGCGCGAAATTGCATCTGCCAGCCACTCGGTCTTCAGGGCGTTGCGCAGCTCCAGCGGGGTTATTTCCCGGTTGCCGTCGCTGTCGATGGCGCGACCCAAGGCGGCAAACAATGGGCTCTGTTCAATGTTGCGGGCGGCATTGTCGAACTCGTCGCGTTCCTGCGGCTGTGCACGTCCGCTGGCGGCCAGCTCGCGAGCGAACAGTTCCCGAGGCTCCAGCTCGGCGACATCGAAAATCTCGAAGCCGGGCCAGGCCCAAGGGGAACAGATCTCCACGTTGGCGTGTCCGCTCTCCCGCACCCAGCCGCGGGTCAGCTCTCCTGACGACGTGGGGGCATCAACCTGGAACCATCGCGTGCCATCGGCCTCTTTGAGCGACTCTTCTATTGCGGCGACGGGAATCACCCGGGAATACCCCACCGCCTCTCCTCCGGCATTGGCGGCCTGCAGGGGAAATTGCGACCAGGCACGGCCGGGCGGCGTGACCAGCGCCTGTTGGTCGGCGGTGCCGCGACTGACCCAAACTTCGCTCCCAGTCGGTGTCAGCAGCTTTCGGCGCGGATACGTGGCCTTATCGGTCAGGGCGTTGTACGCGCCCAGCGTGATCTCATTACCCTCTGCATTCACGGCGGCAATGAAGATCCTGCCGTCTCCGTAGGTGCGGGTGGCAACGTTGAAGTCCGCGGGCCGCTGGTCAACGATGGCCACCGTGCCCTTTCTGCCGATGACCCACCGGCCGTCACCATCACCAATTTGAACGACCGCCTCATCAGCCGCCAGCTCGATGTCCGGCGCGGAAGGCTGGACCAGGCGGGCACCCGGCCTGACATGCAGCAGGGTCTTCTGGCGTGCATCAAGCTGGGCGTCCCGGGACCGGCTTTGGGCAATGAAGCCCTCCAGGTCTTCGTGGGTGAACACGTCCACCTGGGCCAGCGGACGCCCAGTAGAGCATTGCGCCAGCGCATCCATGTCCAGATAGCGCTGGTATTCCCCCAGGTGCCCAACAATATCGCCAGCCTTGATCCCGACCGGCTCGGGCGGGATATAGACGCCGCCCTTGGCGTGAGGCTCACTGACCGGGTCGAGCCCTTCCCTTGAAGAGTCCGTCCCTTTGTAGACGTACATTCCGACCACATCGTCGGGATAGGTGGCCCCTCCTATGACCTCGGTGATCCGGTAGTAGCTGCTCCGCGCCGGGTTGGCCTCCCCAAGCTTCAGCTTGACCCCGCGCGGCGCGAACCCGGTGATCCGATGGTTGGCATCACGGATATTCATGCCGGTTCTACCGGACTCGGGAATGAACGGGTTCCGGCCACGATCACTGTCCACGGCGCGCTCTCCCACCAGATACACGGAGCCGTCCCAGAAGGCCGGTCGCTTGAGATCCGCGTCGGCTTTATAGGCGTTCCAGTTCCTAATGTGCATGTACAGGCTGAAAAACAGCAGGGATGGCTGGGCATCTGCTGCCGGGGTGCCCTCGCCATTTGCGCCGGCAGCCTGGGGCGCAGGCGGCAACTGCAACCGGTGCCTGACCAGCACGAATCCACGGGAATAAGTGGCGGCCGCGCAGCTGTCGTACTTGACTGTCGGGTAGTCCTCATCGATCCGGTAGGCGATCACCTGGCCGTCAGCGATGCAGCGTATGCCCCCATCCTGGGCCAGGCTTCTCCCCGTCTCCGCCCCGAAGTGGATCCCACCGTGCCATTGGCCGTTGTAGCCAATCGGGAAAAAGCCGTCTTCGGCTTGCGACAGCGCCTGGAAGTAGTCCTTTGCGTTGGCCTCGGCCGTTTGCGACTGGCCATTACCAGGGGCACCTGGTTTGGGAAAAGGAAAAAGCGTCCGGCTCAGCGGAGCCGGATGTTGCGAAGTGTCTGACATGAGGCGTCCTTGCCGATCATCCTGAGAAATCAAGCATCCGTTTTGGATTCAGCTTCACAATGCCGTCCGGAAGCGACATGCGGTGATCCCCGCCCGCCCCACCCTTGAACGGCCCCTGCGCCGCCTTCACCGTGAAATTCCCCGGGCACTCGAAGGTGATGTCCCCACCCTCCAGCGTCACCCTCGCCTGCCCGGCCTGCAGCACGATCTTCTCCTTGGCCAGCACATCGATGCGGTCATCCGTGGCGGTGACGGTGACGGACTGGTCTGCGAGCACCTCCAGCTCACCGGTATGCGCCTGCAGGCTGACCGGGCCGTTGGCGGCGATGGCGCGGATCGGGCCCGCGTGGGCGTAAAGGGCAACGTGCTGGCCGCTGACATTGGAGAAGGTCTGGCCGGCAGCAAGATGGGCATCCTGCTGGACGGTCAGGTGCAGTGCGCCGCCGGCAAAAGCGACGGCGCTCTTCTGGGTGGCGAAGGCGATGGATTCGGGCGACTCGGCGATCAGCTTCGCATCGGCGAAGCGCTCCACCGGGTCTTCACCCGGCTCGCGGCTGCCGGGGGCGGGCTTCATGGCGCTCTGGCCACCGACGCTGCCGCTGTAGCGGCCCTGCTCTTCCGGGTCGATGGCTTCGCGCAGGGCGGTCAGCTGTTCGTTGGCGCTGAACCCGGGCACCTGTTGCTGCTCCAGGGTCTCGTGCAGGGCTTCGGCGGTGCGCTCGGCACCCTTCAGCTGGGAAACGGCTTCACCGATATCCAGCTGGGTCGAGGCGCCTTCCGGCCGGGCGGTGGTGGAGAGCAGCAGGCCCTGGCCGGCGTGGACGTTGCCCCAGCCTTCGGTGGCCAGCTCAACGCCCTCCCCGCGCAACCCACCGCGGCTGCTGCCCTGGTGGCCAATCAGGTAGCCCAGCTCCAGCCGGCTGTCAGCCAGGCTGGTATGCAGGCGCGTGCGCAGCTGGCCGGGGGTATCGTCGATCACCCATTGTTGGGTGCCGGCGCCGTCGTGCGACTGTGTATGCAAGCCGCTGAGGGTGCCGGGATGGTTGTCGGCGCTATCTATACCGCCACCAAACGGCGGTGCAACCTCGCCGTTGTAGAGCTGGCCGGTGATGCGCGGCTGATCGATGTCGCCGTGGGCGAACTCCACCAGCACCTCCGCGCCGATGCGTGGCAGGAAGTGGCTACCCCAGTTTGGGCCGGCGATCCACTCGGCCACGGGCACCCAGGTGCCGCTGGTGTGGTCGCCGGGCGCGTGGCCGGGGTGGCTGCTTGCGGTGTCGGTCAGGCCGCCGGAGTTCGGGGCCGGGCCGCGCTGCCAGGCAAACTGGATACGCACCTGATGGTCGCGGTTGGGCGTCACCGCAGCATCGGGCAGGCCCACCACCCGCGCGGTCTGCGGGCCATGCGCCGTCGGGCGTGAACGCGGCAGGGGCGCAATCGGCACGCCGGCCGGAGCGGCCACAAAACGGTTGCGGTAGCTGCCCTGCTCCAGATCCGACGCGACCAGCAAAGCGGTGATGCCGGCGCCCAGGTTGTTCACGCCCACATGCACCACGTTGAGCGGTACGAAGCCGGCCCCCTCGTGCACGCTGTGCTGCACCAGCGAGTAGCCCACCCCCGCGGCCAGATCGCGCACGCTGCCGCTGCCCCCGTAGAGATCCTGCGCCAGCCGCAGCGCGTCCAGCCGGTGGCCGGCTTCGGCCTGGGCATGCGCATTGTCTTCAAAGCGGCCGTCACCCGACTGGGTGAATACCTCCAGCACCGGCAAGGTTCCGGCATCTGCCTCGGCCACGCCCGTGGTGCTCGCCAGCCGTTCGCTGTGCCAGCTGCCGACCTGGTTGCGGTTGGGCACCAGCTGGCGCCGGCGGGCAAACGCACTGATGGCGTCGTCGCGCTCGGTGGCATCGATGCGGTGGAACCGCAGCGCGCGACCCTCCGGCACCTCGGCCTGCTGGTCGAAGATCACCAGCGTATGGCCCGCTTCCGTATCGTCCTCGCCGTCCGCCTGGGCATGCTCGTAACGCCACGCCAGCCCAGCCTCGGACAGCAGGCGGGTAGCAAACTCCCAGTCGCTCTCACGGTACTGGGTGGTGATCGCGCGCACCGGCATGTGTCGGGTGACGTCGAAGCGCCAGTCAGCCTGCGGGTAGTCGGCAAACAGCTGCTCCAGCACCCCATGCAGATCAAGGTCCTGGAACACCAAGGCATTGCGGCGATGGGTGAGCAGCGCAGTCCACGGCTCGATCAGCAGCCGGTAGCGCGCCAAGCCGCCGTCGCCGCCCAGCGGTGCGACTGCGGTACACAGCCCGTGCCAGCGGCGCTTCTGCCCGCCGGCGCGGGTGAGCAGGAGCGTCAGCGGCTTGCCAAGCAGCTCATCGGGATCAAGGAATGCGCTGGTGGCCAGCACGTCAACCTCGAAGCGAAACGGCGCACACACCGCCTCGCTGCCTTCAAAGCGCTCGACTACCAACCCCTCGACCGGGGCATCCAGCTGGATCAGCCGTGCGTGCTGGGAGGGTGTGGCCAGGGCGGTAAGCGCCTGCTGGGCCATGGACCCAATGTCCGGGTACGTCCTTTGTACGGCCATCGGTGCATCCTGCAATCCGGAATGACAGACGGAAAGCGTGGGAGACGGGCAACGTCCTGTCAACCTCGCTGGGCGCGGGATCAATCTGTACACGCCGGCGGTCGCGGCCAGTCCGGGCAACGGAATACGCACCGCTTCACGCTCCCGCCCGCGCCAGGTCGGCATGCTGATCCGTCCCGGCCACGGCTCCAAAGTGGAGGACAACATGAACCGCTTGCATTACCAGGCCGCGCACTCGCCGCAGCCCCTCTCACCCGATCAGATCCCGGGCCAGGTGCCGAACCCAGGCCGGGATCCGGTACCCGACCAGCCCGTCGACCCGGTACCCGACCAGCCGATTGACCCGACGATTCCGCCGATCCGCGACCCGGTCCCACCCGACGCTCCAGACGACCACCCCATCCGCGATCCCGATCCGCATCCGCGGGACCCACCCCGGCGCTGAACCCTGCGTTCGACAATGGACGCCAGCGAACAGCTCCCCCCGGCGCCATGGGCTGCCACGGCCGATGACCTGGCCAACAGGCTCCGGACCGATCCCGAGGCCGGCCTGGACACGGCCGAAGCCACCCGGCGACTGGCCCTGCACGGCCCCAACGTGTTGGCCGGCACGCCCCCGGTGCCGGCCTGGCAACGCCTCCTGGCACAGTTCCGCGACCCGCTGGTCTTCCTGCTGATCATCGCCATCGTGATCTCGGCCGTGGCCTGGTGGGCGGAGGGCGCAACGGGCTGGCCGGTGGATGCGCTGGTGATCGCAGTAATCGTGGTGCTCAACGCCGTGCTGGGCTTCGTGCAGGAAGCCAAAGCGTCCAGCGCGGTGGCGGCGCTGGCGAAGATGACCCAGGTCACCTCGTCGGTGCTGCGCGACGGTATCGTGCAGCGCATCCCCAGCCGCGAGCTGGTGCCCGGCGATGTGCTGCTGCTGGCCGAAGGTGATGCCGTCGGCGCCGACGCGCGCCTGTTCCAGGTCGCCGTGCTGAGCGTGCAGGAGGCCTCGCTCACCGGCGAAAGCGCGCCGGTCACCAAGACCACTGCAGTGCTGCCCGCCGACACCACGCTGGCCGAACGCAGTTCGATGGCATTCAAGGGCACCTCGGTCGGCCAGGGCACCGGCCGCGGGCTGGTCACCGCCACCGGCATGGCCACGGAAATGGGCAGCATCGCCGGCATGCTCGATGCTTCAGAAAAGCAGCAGACCCCGCTGCAGCGCGAAGTCGGGCGCCTGAGCCGGATGCTGGGCATCGGCATGGTGGTGGTGGCCATGGTGGTGATGGCCACGCTGTTCGTGGTCGCCGACATCAACAACCTGCAGGGCGCGGTCACCGTCCTGCTGCTGGGCGTGGCGCTGGCGGTGGCGGCCGTGCCCGAGGGCCTGCCCGCGATCCTGTCGCTGGTGCTGGCGCTGGGCGTGCAGCGCATGGCGAAGCGGCGGGCGATCGTGAAGCGCCTGTCGTCGGTGGAAACGCTGGGCTCCGCCTCGGTGATCTGCACCGACAAGACCGGCACCCTGACCCGATCGGAAATGACCATCCAGCGGGTGGCAACCGCCTCCGGCATGGTCCACATCACCGGCGTGGGCTACGTGCCCGAGGGCGGGATGGTCGCCGACGGTGGTGCGGAGCCCTCCCCGGAACAGCGCGCCGAAGGCGCCCTGGTGCTGAGCGGCGGCAGCCTGGCCAACAACGCACAGCTGCGCCGCGGCGAAGACGGCACCTGGGAGATCCAGGGCGACCCGACCGAAGCCGCCTTCCTGGTCGCTGAACGCAAGCTCGGCCTGCACGAGCACCGCAGCAGCCGCTTCGACCAGGTGCGCGAGATCCCCTTCTCGTCCGAGCGCAAGATGATGTCGACCATCGAGATCGACCACGCGCAGGGCGACGCCCGGAGATTGATCGCCAAGGGCGCGCCCGACGTGCTGCTCGAGCGCTGCACCCATGTGCGGGTCGGCACGGAGGTGCTGGCACTGGACCCGGAGATGCGCACGCGCATCCTCGGCGACGTGGCGGCGATGGCCGGCGACGCGCTGCGCACGATTGGCGTCGCCGACCGCTCGCTGGCCCCGGGCGAAGAGGATGCCGCGGACGAGGAACTCGAGCGCGGGCTCGCCTGGGTCGGCACCGTTGGCATCATCGACCCGCCGCGCGAAGAGGCGGCGGTGGCCATCGCCGAGGCGCAGCGCGCCGGCATCCGCGTGGTGATGATCACCGGCGACCACCCCGATACCGCTGCGCGCATCGCTGTCGAGCTGGGCATCAGCGGCGACGGAGGCGCCCTGTCCGGCAACGACCTCGATGCGCTGGACGACGCCGGATTCGTCGACGCGGTGCGCCGCACTTCGGTGTTCGCGCGCGTCGCGCCGCGCCACAAACTGCGCATCGTCGACGCGCTGCAGGCCCGGGGCAACGTGGTGGCGATGACCGGCGACGGCATCAACGACGCGCCGGCGTTGAAATCGGCCGACATCGGCGTGGCAATGGGCATCACCGGCACCCAGGTGAGCAAGGAGGCGGCGGACATGATCCTGACCGACGACAACTTCGCCACCATCGTCGAGGCCGCCCGCGAAGGCCGCGGCATCTTCGACAACATCCGCAAGTTCCTGCGCTATCTGCTGTCGTCCAACATGGGCGAGGTCCTCACCGTGTTCCTGGGCGTGGTGCTGTCCGGCGTGATCGGCTTGGGCGGGGCCGACGACGCCCTGGTGCTGCCGCTGCTGGCAACCCAGATCCTGTGGATCAACCTGGTCACCGATACCGGACCGGCGTTGGCGATGGGCGTGGATCCGACCTCGGACAACGTCATGGCGCGCCCCCCGCGGCGCATGACCGATCGTGTGATCAACGGACGCATGTGGTCGGGCGTGCTACAGATCGGCCTGGTAATGGCGGTGGCCACTCTGCTGACGCTGGACATGTACCTGCCCGGCGGCATGATCCAGGGCGACCGCAGCCTGGACAACGCGCGCACCGCCGCCTTCACCACCCTGGTGTTCGCCCAGCTGTTCAACTGTTTCAACGCGCGCTCGGACACCACCAGTGCCTTCCACGCGCTGTTCACCAACGCCTGGTTGTGGGCAGCCATCGCCCTGTCGGCGCTGTTGCAGGTGGCGGTGGTTCACCTGCCCGCGCTCAACACCGCCTTCGGAACCGTGCCGCTTGATGGCGGCCAGTGGCTGGGATGTTTCGCCATGGGAAGCGCTGTGCTCTGGTATGACGAACTGCGCAAGCTGGTGCTGCGAAGCAGGGATGCGCGCGTAGCGGCCACCGGTAAGCGTTGATCAAGTGAAGCCGCGCCACGCGCCAACGCCGACAACCTGGTCGTCACCCTGCACATTGCCGGCAGGGTCCGCTCAGTCGTCCAAAATGCTCGTGATCAGGCCCGTCGCCAGCTGCACGAGGTAATAGGTGTCATCTTCCCGGTAGGGACGCACCCACTGGTACCCCTCCGGCGGTGGTGCCAGGTCGTAATACTGGTAATCGCGCACGTAGTAGCGGTCGGCCAGATACTCGCGCGGAACATACTCGCCACGCGCCCAACGGCGGTACCTGCGCTCATCCTTGCGCCACTCGCGTTCGGCCTCACGGCGGTCCTTGGCCGCCTCCCGCATCGCCTTGCGACGATCCTTTTCATACTCGCGCCGATCCTTCTCGTATTCGCGGATGGCTTCGCGGCGATCCTTCTCGTACTCGCGCTGCGCCTCCGCGTGTGCCTTGCGCATCTCTTTGCGAGGATCGTCGGCAAAAGCGCTGCCGGACAAGGCGAAGGTCGCCAGCGCACCTGCAATCAACAGCGTCTTCATGGCGTGCTCCAGGAAAGGGACAAGTCGACCTTAAGCGGCGGCGCCTGAACGGAACTGGAGCCCACCGCGGCGGATCATTAGCAACCCGATTACGCGCAGCTAACGGCCGGCGCGGTAGACCTTGTCTCCCGTCAACGCAACCACGAGGGCTACGTCATGAAGATCGTCACCAGCCTGAGCTTCCAAGGCCAATGCCGGGAAGCGTTCGAGTTCTACGCCCGTGTCCTGGGCGGAAAGATCACCGCCGCGTTCCCCTACGGCGAAGGCCCGTCGGACATGGAAGTGCCGGAGAAAATGAAGGACTGGATGATGCACTGCTGGCTGGAAGTCGGCGACCAGGCGCTGATGGGCGCCGACATGGACCTGGAATGGGCCCCCAACATCGAAAAACCCAAGAACGGCTTCGACGTCACCCTGCATACCGATGACATCGATCAAGCACGGCGCTGGTACCAGCAGCTCGCCGAAGGGGGCCGCGAGGCGATGCCCTTCGCCGAGACCTTCTGGTCGCCCGGCTATGGCGCCCTGGTGGACCGGTTCGGGGTGCCGTGGATGGTGAATACCATTCCGCAAGAGGGATGGCAGCCGGAGGAGATCATCGAGTAGATCCTCTCCAGCGCGCTTGCCAGGGCGTACGGGTCGAACACCTGTTCCACGCTGCTTTCCCTCTCCCCAGGCGACATCGCCGCGAACTGCTCCACTTCCGCCAGGGTCGGCTCAACCAGCGCGAAGGTGACCCGGAAACGGTAAGGAGGCTGCAGTCCAAGCGCGGCAGCCGCCGCGGCCATGTCAGGCTCGGGGATCCGGACCTGGAGCCGCTGGTCTACAGCCCGCCTACCGTACTCATTGCGCCAAAGGACCTGGCCGGGCGCGCCGGCCTTATCCAGCATCAGCACCGTCAGCTCATACCTGTGCGCATAGGAGCCGGATGTTCTCACGTGCACGTCAAAATCCCTGCCGTTCCCGTTGCGGAACCACCGCACGTCGGCCAACCGCTTGACGTCGGCAATGACTACCTCCGGATCGCCCGCCATCACCTCGCGCACGCGCTGTTCGCAGTTCTCGCGCGTGATCGCGGAGCCATCGAAGAACAGCGACTTGCGCTCCCTGACCTCCTCGCAGAGTGATTCATCCCTGTACTCGCGTGCCAGGGAGTACAGGCAGGTGGAACGCTTGTACGTCGTCTTCATCCCGGGCGGATTGAACAGCATCCCCGTCGAATATTCAGCCGGATCAATGCGCCGACAGCGCTCCACCTCGCTCGCCTTCACATCACATGCGTTGCAGCTGAACCCGGCCGCATCACCGGCGCCGGCCGCCAGCATCAACAAGAAAAGCATCGGTCGCACGGTCATCCCACGCTGGTCCGTCATCCACTGCCTCCTGGAACGCCCCCGGATTGAAGTCGCCGGCGAACCCGGGCGCATCAAGGGTCCCGTTTGAGCAGCGACGCCAGGCCGGCAAACGGCGTGGATGTTGACGCGGCAGGCGCGTCCTCTGCGTTGCCGGCGCCCACGCCGGTGTGATCAATCTGGCGCGAGTGCTCGTTGTCGTGGCAGTACACGCACAGCAGCTCCCAGTTGCTGCCGTCGGCCGGGTTGTCGTCGTGGTTGTGGTTGCGGTGGTGGACCGTCAGCTCGCGCAGATTGGCCCGGGTGAACTCCCGCGCGCAGCGGCCGCAGATCCACGGGTACATCTTCAGAGCGCGCTCGCGGTAACCCTTGGCGCGCTCGTCGGCGCTGCGCCGGGCTTCGGCGACGATGCGGTCGAGCTTGGCGTGATTGGGGGTGGTCATGGCGCAAGTCCAACTCCAGCAGCAGACAGCATATGCCTTGAAGCAGTCACCGCCCAATGCCCGTACGCACCCCGATTACGTAAGGCTAACGGCCAGACCAACTACGGTCGTCCGGCGAGCCCGCTTGGTATCTCAATTGGTCGTCGGAGCGCCCTGGACGAAGTCATAGCCGTTCTGCCAGGCGTCCTTGATGGAGACATCTCCGTTCGGGCCCTGGTACGTCCCGTTGGGCTCGGTCCGGTTCGGCAGCACGTTATCGCTCATGTGTTCGTAGAGTTCCTCGCCCAGCTCCGACAGGTCCACGCCGTGATCCTTCATCTCCTGGATCGCCTCCGCGATGTGCCCGTTCCTGATCATCTCCTTGATGTCGTTCTTCACCGTGGCCGAGGCACCGGAAATATCCAGCGCCTTTGACAGGACGGCCCCGATCGGGCCGGCCTTCGACAGGCCCTTGCCGACGCCGAAGTCAATCAGCTTGAACAGCGGGTCCATGATCTCGGCAGCCTTGTCCGCATCGTCCTTGACGCGGGTCAGGCCCGAATCAAGCGCCTCGAAGAACACACCGGTCATCTGGCCGAAGGCAGCTGCCATGGCACCCCGGTTGCGGCCGTACTTGTCCTCGAATGCGGCATCATCCAGGTTCGCCAGGTCGTCGCCGATCTCCATGAACCGGCCGTCGATATGACGCAACAGGCCCTCGGCGCTGTCGGGCAGCGGCGGCGTGAACAGCGTCATCTCCAGCACCTTGGAGTACTCGTTACGGGTGGTGCTGCCCAGGTCCTCGCCATGCGGGCCACCGTCGGCATTCAACGCCCTGTCCAGGAAGTCATCGTGCTCCTTGCTGGCCAGCACGGCGAGTTCTTCCTTGAACTGCACGTCATCGGTGAACTTGTCGAAGACATCCTGATTGGTCAGCGCGCTTGCGGTAGCGTCGAACAGGGCCTTCTGGAGCTGGGGCGGATAGTCGGGAACGGCCACCTGCGCGTGGTAGTAAACCGTCACGTCGTTCGCATTGGCGAGGATTTCTGACATCCCGCCAATGGTCACCAAGCTGTGGGTGTCACCGTCGCCGTAGTACTTCTGTATATCGAGAGCTTCGAACTGCCCCTTCATGGCCATTTCGACGAAGCTGTCGAGTTCCTGCTGGTCCATGTTGCCGAGGATCCGCGCCTGGTCATCCACCGGCATGCTCGCCAGCACGTGCGACGCGATCGCCACGGAGTTGTCGTTGCCCTCGGCCATCGCCGCGTTGAAGAACAGCTCCTGCACCTCCGGGGAGCTCTTGGCGAACAGATCGGACACCAGCGTCGGCCCGAACATGTTGCCGTCGCTGGTGTCGAGATCCAGGCTCTTGTACAGAGCGGTCATGTCCGCCTGGGTGAGATTGCCGTTCTTTTCCAGCGTCTCCAGTGCGGTGCGCAGATTGTCGACGGTGTTCTGGTAATAGCCGAGGGCATCGGCGTTGCCGCTCATGACCATGCCACCCTGGTCGTACGGATTCGCGGTTGCAGTGATCGAGAGCCGCATCAGGTCAGCCACCCGGTCTTCCCCGAGCGCACCGAAATACTCGGCCAACCACTCCGGGTCGTCCTTGTGGGCCTCGATCTGCTGGTTGAAGAACTGGGCCTGCGCTGCCTGGTCGCCGCCACCCCAGCGCTGCATGTGGATCATCGAAGCCGCGGCATCGCTACCCGAGGCCTCCGTGTCGCCTGCTGCGTAATTGCCAGCCTCGAAGACCGCATCGGACTTCTCGTCGAGCCGCGCGGCGGCGTCAAAGACGGGCCCACTGTTCTGCAGGTCGCTGGGCAGCGCCGGGGGCGCTTTCGCCGGCAGGTTCAGAGGGGACAGCAGGGAGGTGACACCGGTATGAAGGGTGATCGACATCGCGAAAGACCTCGTGGGCGGGCTGTCCCCACGGTATCCGCGGGCCGGGCGCCCCGAAAGCTGGGGCGAACCCTAAGGACCGCCGCCAGCGGACACATGTTCGGGGTGCCCGTTTCCCTCACAACTCAATACGGTGGCGCCCGACGCACCTTCTGCAAACGCGCGGCCTCGGCCCACCACGTCAGGTCATCCGCGAAGCGGGCAAAGCTGCGTTCGAGCGATTTGCCCGCCGCTTCCACAGGTTGGCCCTGGTCGTCCAAGGTCTTTGCAATCGGTCCGACTTCCACCGTGCTTGAGATCACCACCATGCCCATTTCCGACAGGGTGCCGTGCCAGGCGGCATTCGCGCGCGCACCGCCCAGGCGCCCGGCTGAATAGCTGACGATACCGGCGGGACGCCAGAACCACTCCTCCAGGAAGTGGTCGGTCAGGTTCTTCAGGCCCGGCTGCATGCCCCAGTTGTACTCGCCGGTGACGAACACGAAGCCATCGGCGCCGCGGATCTTGCCGGCCAGCGCTTCCATTGCCTCCGGTGCCTTGCCCTCCGGATATTCCTTGTACATGCGGTCCAGCATCGGCAGGTCGACCGCCCTGGCATCGATCAACTCGGCGTCGATGCCGCGCGCCTGAAGCGTGCGCACGCAATAGTTGGCCAGGCGAATGCCCATGCGGTCGGAACGATACGAGCCGTAGAACACCAGGATGCGTTGGGACATGAGCTTGCCTTCGAGGGGTGCGGTTTCTGCGCTGGATCATCACCAACCTGAGCTTCCAGGGCCAATGCCTGGAACCCGCAAGGTTGAACAGCGCAGGCTGTTGTTTAACTCTAGCCTCATAGAGTTAAACAAGTACGTTCGTTCCCGCACCCCCATCAAGGATTCATGCGTGCATGGAGGAGTTGGAAGCGTCAATGCTTCAATACACGCCGCGGGAGGATGAGCAGTGGACGCTCTCGCCGGTGGCGCAAATTGCCATCGCCCACGCCCAGTTCGGGACCATCCACCCCTTCGTGGACGGCAACGGCCGCGTCGGACGCCTGCTTATGCCAGTCATGTTGGCAGCAGAAGGCTATCCTGACAGAACCGAAGCAACGCAGGAATCGCGTATTTCATGCCGCGAAAATCCTCGCGCGGTTGGAGCGCGATTAGCCGGTTCCCTACTGAGGACTACCCAGCTCGTGTCTCAGCGGTCGGCGTTGCCGCCCGCTTCCACGATCAGGGCCGTTGTACGGACGTCGGTTACGCCCTCGATATCGCGCACGATCTGCGTTGCGCGATCGATCTGCATCTGCTCATCAACCTGTCCTGAAAGGGTGACGACGCCGTTAACAGTCTCGACCTCGATATCCAGGCCGGACACGTCGGAGTCGGCAAGCAGCGAGGACTTGACCTTGGTTGTGATCCAGGTGTCATCGACCGGCTGGTCGGAATCCGGGCCATCGCCCATGCGGTCAGCCGTGGTGCGATCCTCGACGGCTTCGCCAAAGGTCGTGTCCCGATCCGCGGGGGTCCCGGGCGCCGCGTCGCCGGTGGAGGGCATCGGCTGCGCGTCGCGCTCGGCGGGAGTCTCCATGCCTGTGCGGTCATCCACGTCGCGGTTGTCTGTGCAGCCCACAGAAAACGCCAGTGCAGACGTCAAGGCAATCGCGAGCGGCACGCGGGTCATCAGTGGCTTCATGTCTGGTGCTCCAACTGGGGGAGCAGGTAGTGTGAAACGGCCTCTGTACATGAGGCGTGACAGGCTCTGAGCCCGTTCAGCCATTGTTTTCCGAGCGCTTCAAGCCGGGGAGTAACCGCGTCCCGCCAGGCCTGCGCTCAGACCACTCGTCAGCGCTTTCCCTTCCCTTTTCCGCCGCGCTGGCCGGCACCCACGCAGTTGCTGACGCGCGGGAGAAGGCCGGCAGCTTCGCGGACACCTTTGGCGGCGGTGTTCGAGATCAGGCGGTGAGTTCGCCGCGCACTACGGTTGCGATGGTGCACGAGTTCGGCTTGGTCAGGAATACAGCGCCGCGTAGCCCTCGCGATCGACCTGGCTCAGGCCCATCCGGTCAAACTGCTCCCACATGCCCTGCCAGCGCGCAGCCTCGCGCCGCACCGGACCCACCAGGCGCGGGCAGGTGTCGGCGATGATCGCGTCCATCAGTTCCGTCGGCTGCGTGCCGCTGTAGCGGTACCAGAGCTCCGCGGCCTGCGCCGGATCATCGCGGCACAAGCTGGCGCCCTGCCCGACCAGCCCGACCACCGTCTCCACCACCTCCCCGTGCCGCGCCAGGAAGCCCGCGGAGGTGAACAGCTCCAGCGCCGAGAAGTTGTGCAGGCCCACCTCTCCGGTGGTGATGAAGTCCGCATCCAGCCCCGCCAGTTTCGCCTCCACGCCCTCGAAGTTGGCGAAGCACAGCCAGGCACCGTCGAAGCCGGCGCGCAGGTTGGCCAGGTGTTCGAAACCGGCCTCCTCGATCCGCACCTGGGCGGGATCGAACGCCGCGCCCCGGGCCGCGCACCAGCGCGACAGGATCTCCACCGCGATCGCATCGGTCACCCCGCCCGCGACCGGCGACGCCAGCCGCACCGCTTCGCCCCGCAGCAGGCGCTCGCCGGCTGCGCGCTGCAGCAGGATGCCGCCGTCCGTCTCGAAAAAGCAGCCCAGCGCCTTCAGGCCCGGGCGGTGCGCATCGATCATGTGCAGCGGCTCGTTGCAGGCAAAGGCCACCTTGCCCGCAACCGTCTCGGCCAAGCCGTCGTAATGGTCATCCGGAACCAGCAGCTCCAAGTCCAGACCCACATCGCGGTACCAGCCAAGCTCGATCCCCGCGATCAGCGGCAGGTGGTCGGGGTTGAGGAACCATTCAAGCGACAGCTGGAGTTTCATCGAGGGCATCAGTGCGGTTTGAAAGGGGGACGGATTGTCGCATGCAGCCCCAGTTGCGCGGGTGGAGAAGCAGCGGGGCTACTGAGCCCCCGCTGTCTGCAACAGCCTTGGGCAGCCCAGACTCCCCTGCCTGCGCTGCCTGCTTGATCTCACGCTTCGCTGAAGTTGAACCCGTATTGACGGTGATGGCGCAGCGTCAGCAGATGGATGCAGTCCCGATGGATGGCATACAACGCCAGATAATCGTCGAAGATGTACTCGCGCAGCTCGATGTCATCGCCCAACAGCTCGCGTACCGTTGACCATGCGGCGATCACTTCGGGCGCTTCAGGATGACGTGCGATGAACTCGCGCCCGATGCGCGGCGACTGCACCAATAAATCTGGCAAGACGTCATAGGCCTGGCCCAGCAGCTCCTGCGCTGCGGCGTCCGCGCCAACGCTGAGCAGGTACTCCACCGCCTCGTCCAGCCTTCTCTCGTACGCCGCAGCCAGGACGACTCGCATGCGTCAAGCGTCCGTCTTGCGTGCGGCTTTGGCCGCGTCCAGCCGCGTCTGCGAGCGCGCCCTGGCCTCTTCCATCGGGATGCCCGGGTTGCCCTTGCGGATACCCTGCAAGCCGGCGGCCACATCGTTCAGCAGGCCCAACTGGGCGTTGGCTCGCGCCAGCTTTTCGCGCTCCAACCGGTGGTAGTAGTCCAGCTTTCTGGCATCCACCAGCGCCACGTAGCTCTCGCCATTGCGGGTGATGATCTTTTCGTGGCCGGCCCGGACCTCCTCGGCCAGCCGGGTCAGGTCGGCCCGGGCCTTGTTGAAGGGTACGATGTCCTGCGAGGTGATTGCCATGGATAGCTCCGGTTAAACATGCACGAATACATTATTCTATCCCCTTATGCTTTGCCATCCAGACCTCACATCTCCGGAGTTGTCGCTTCCAGAATCCGCCGTGTCTGCTCGCGACGAGCCTCCCGGCCCTCATCGCGGTTCCGCATCGACTGCTGCGCTGCCCGGTGTTGCCGGCGAACATCATCTGGAATGACATCCATCTGACGCTGCCTCCGCATAAAGGCATGCTCGCCCGGTTGAAGCTGGCAGTTACGGCTGAGCGTCTGCATTTCGGCGCCCGAGTTCTTCAGCATCGAATCTGTCCTGCATCCAAGGCTGGCTGGCTGCCGCGGTAACGCTGCAGCCGGATTGGCACGCCGTCCAACCTTCGGCCAAGGGAACGTTCCGTTTGAGAGCAAATCTGGGCCGCCGCCTGACCTATGCTCGCCCGCCCAAGATCTACTACCACCACTGGCCCGTTACGCCCATCGGTAACACCCATTACCCGGACCCCAGCGACCCGCTGGCGCGATGGGTTCTGGCGGCGCGATTGGGATTGCTCCGAGGCGGCTTGTTCACGCCTGGCGATTTCTGATGCCACTTCTTCATACGCCGCCTCCATCTCGGTGACTAGCTGTTCAACGGGAACATCAAGTTCACGCGACACCAGATGGGATTGAACCTGGTACGAGTACCACGGGTAGATCAGGGCCACTGCGATGAAGACTACAAGACCGGTTACAAACCGCGTTTGCGCTGGGTCAACTTCACCCAAGGGGCTGCGGCGATGGCGGTCCCGGCGAAACCGGACGTTGCCCCAATCCCGACGGCCTTCATTTTCATCCATGTGCAGCCCCTATCTGCTCGAACATGAGCAAACCAACGATATCCGTGTGGCACTGGACCGATTCTAGCCAACATAAGTCGGCCGGACGGAGCGTCATACGGACGTCCGGCAAGCCTGCTACAGATCGCAGTTGGGCGACAACCGCACATCCCACCGCTGTGCTGCCCCCTGCATCCGAGCCAACATGGTGTCCAAGCTGCCCCACACCGGCAGGTCGCTGTCAGCGTCCTTCGGCTGCCTCAAGCAGACAAACTCATGGAACGCATGGTCCAGATCGGAAGGACCGTCTTCCACCGCCTCCCAATGCTCCATGCAAAGCGACGGCACACCGACCTGCTCGGCGACGAACTGACCATCGACCTCAAGGCAAAGCCGGACCTTGGCGTCCGCCTGCTCGTCCCAGCCCGTCAACCTCAGCTGGCCAAAGGTCTTGAAGTTGCCGCCATCGCGGTACATGTATTCAAAGATGCTGGTGCCGCCGCTCATTGCGTTCCTCCTTGCAGTTCGGCAACCCACACTAAGAACCGTGGGTCGCATCGGCTGCGATTCCAGTCAGAGCCCCAACGCGCTAACCTGGACCCGTTCGGATCAGGGGGAGCACATGGCAACTGGAACGCACTGGAGTCGTGAGGAAGTTGAAGCCTGCGTGGCCGACCACCTCAGAATGTTGACGCTAGAGCTCAACGGCCAGCGGTACAGCAAGACCGCACATGCCAATGCCCTCATGCGCCTGCTGAGTGGACGCAGTCGGCAGTCGGTGGAGTTCAAGCACGCCAACATCAGCGCAGTGATGGTTGAACTCGGCTATCCGTACATTGATGGCTATAAGCCGCGGGCCAACTACCAAGCGATGCTGCTCGAGGTCGTTGAAGAGCAGCTCGCACAGAACCCTGATATCCACACGGCCGTTGAGGCGGCTGTAATACGTCCTGCTGCGAGTGTGGAAGTGGAAGACCACATGAGCATCTGGGTACCGAGACCGAAAGTGGCACGGCTTAGGCAGGACCCACCCGACTACAAGCCCAACTTCTCCCCCGCTAAACGCGACTACCTCGCGCAGGAAGCGCGTAACCGCTCTCTTGGTCAAGCCGGGGAGCTTTTCACTGTCGAAATCGAAGCCCGACGGCTCCATGATCTAGGCAAGAAGAGCCTTGCCAATCGCGTAGAACACGTGGCCCGTACCCAAGGCGACGGGCTGGGCTATGACGTTCTTTCGTTCGAGCCTGACGGCCGTGAGCGCCTGATAGAAGTTAAGACCACCACGTTCGGCCAGCTGACCCCGTTCTACGTCACCCGGAACGAGGTAGCGCGCTCTGAGGTGGATTCTGAGGCTTACCACTTGTACCGCGTGTTCGATTTCCGAAATCGTCCGCGAGTGTTCGCGGTCCCCGGCGCCATCCCGGCTTCCTGCGACCTCCAAGTGGCTTCCTACTTGGCGCGGGTGATCAGCTAGCTGGGCTAGCTTACCGATTCACTCTGGGCATGAGACCCCTAAGGCCTATGCTTTAGCGGGCTGGCCTGTGCAGACCGTCGACTCATTCAGACCTGTCAACTTCCTTCCGAGCAGGGAATAATTTAATATACCCACCTCACAAGGCTTGACATTTCCCACGCCTCGTGACCCCACTATTGAGAACGCACCAACTATGCGCACGGCTGTCTCCCTTTTTACTGGCTGTGGAGGATCTGACACGGGTCTCGTAGCCGCTGGATTCGAGGTGTTGATGGCTAATGACATTCTTGCTTATGCAGCTGATGTTTACAAAGCTAATCTACCCGAGACTGATTACAAGCTCTGCAGTATCGAAGATGTTAAAAGCTTTCCCGCGGCTGACCTACTGGTCGGATGCTATCCGTGCCAAGGGTACAGTCAGGGCGGCGCACGCGAATCAGGTCGCGACATCAATTATTTGTTTGAAGAGTTTGGTCGCGCGCTCAGAACCATCCGGCCTAAGGCGTTCATTGTCGAGAACGTTTCAGGGCTAATACGTAGCGACAACAAGTCCCTGTTTAATCATCAGCTGCGAAACTTTCGACAAGCACGATACCGCGTGGATTGGAAATTAATGAACGCCGCCGACTTTGGTGTCGCACAAGAGCGCAGGCGAATCATAATTGTAGGAATTCGAAGCGATCTTGGCGTCAGGTATCAGTTCCCTGATGCAACTCACGGCCCTGGCACGAACGAAAGCTATACCACGATTCGTAAAGCACTCGCCGGACTGCCCGAGTGGCCTGAAGGAGAGTTCAACACCGAACCCTTCCACTGGTACTACATGTCGAGGAACCGCCGGCGAGGATGGGACGAATTGTCGAAGACCATTGTGAGCCGTTCACGACACATGCCACTGCATCCATGCAGTCCGGAGCTACGGCGCCTCGGACCCGACAAGTTTGAATTTTCATCTGACTTACCCGCCCGACGGTTCAGCTACCGGGAAGCGGCACTATTACAGGGCTTTGCCGCGGACATGAAGTTCCCTGAAACTTTCGGCATGCATTCTCGATACAAAGTCATCGGAAATGCCGTGCCCCCACCTCTTTTCGAAGCCGTCGCAAAAGCTTTGCCTGAAATTTGGTGATCATTAAACACTATTTGGAATCAAGCCGACAATTTTTAGCAGACTATCCTTCAGTTCATCCAGATCGCCATCTTTAACCAGCTTCTCAGCAACTAGAGACAACCTAATCCTATCGAAAACAAGCAACCCCCCTCTCCGGGAAGTTTCCCTGAGCGTCTCGTTCCCTAAAACAAATGGGGTAGTAAAAGCTTTGACAGGTGGAACAAGCCAAGCCGGATTGAACCATTTACGTATTTGATCAAGATTAGGCTCGTTGAGCTTGGTATCCCAGTCATTCCCGCACGCACATTGCCCAATAACGTAGAGATGTCCAGGTCTTGAGTCCAGCATGTTGGCCGTAACTATGAAGTCCACAGTCTCATCTTTGGTCACCGTGTAAGGAGGGTCTTCATCCAAGCCAGGCTCTGGACCCCACACCCACTCATGAGACCCCAGCTGCATGGAAGCAAGGGCCTCTTTAAATCTCGACTTTGGTGTCCGGGGCCAGCCCACGTGAATATTTTTAGCGAAACTTCCGAAATACGCAGCTACCAGATGACTTACGGATCTCTCGAAAGTTCTCGGCAGTGCCGTGTAAGGCTTTTTTACTATGGTGGGAGCCATTGTTATGGTAAGACAGAACTCATAGAAATAGCTTGCACTTTCTTCATAGACAATCTGATTGCCGACCACCCTAAACGGGTAAAAATCCCCCATAATTTCTTTTCTGCGCTGTATCTCTTCCGCTGCACCGCCAACAAGCTCTTCCTGCACTAAGTCGCGTTGATGCCACGCCGCCCTATCACCATAGGAGCTCGCCACAATCTCAGCATGGTCGTCTAGCTCCCCTGAGACAATTTCATCGAAGGCGGCATCATCAAAAACAGAAGATACCCCGCGAATAGCTGAGTATTCAATCTGATCGGCATCAGCTGAAATTGATGGCTCACGCGTGCGCAAAGCATAAGGCGTAGCCACAATTAATCACCGGCCTCCAAACCAGGCAAATCTAAATTTATTGATGAAGCCACTGATGCGACTTGAAGCTTCTTAAGAAGTGAGATGCTCAAGCTCGCCGTCTTCTCAGCAGGGGAGATCATGCTAGCGGCAACTTCGCGTGCGACCTCAACCTCATCCATTCTAGCCACTAGATCTCTAAGCACCTCTCGGACATTCGCAATCCCTAAGCGTAGCCTCTCATCAATATCCTGTGTAGCTGACCGAATCTCATCTACATTCTTCCCTTGTTCAACCAAGGTAAGAGTTTCTGGATTAACTAACATCGAAGCCAGAGTGCCAAGTTGGCGCGAATCATTTACAGCCGAGTTTCGGCCGATTTTTTTGTCGCCAAACATCGCTCTCATTAACACCCCACCCCTTTTAAGGTTAGAGTGTTCCAATGGGTTCGGCCTCGCGGTTCCGGATGCGATCTCAAGATAACGTTGGGTTGCCGCGTAACCAAGTATCGTATAAACCCATGAGAATGGATAATCGGTGACGCTCCCGCGCCCGCTCCGTAGGCTGTCACTTGGTCGGAACTCCCCCTCTTCCACTAGTTGATTTACAAGATAAAAACCTTGCAGGAGTCTTTCAATAGTCCGGTGCTGGTCTCCGATCATAACCGCAATATCGCGCACGGGAAGACCATGTTGGTCGACAACGTCAGCGACCCATGCCGCCTTCGCAAAAGAATCCCAGCTTTTTGAAGACGAGATGTGACGGACACCCAGATATGAAAGCAGTTCACGCTTAGAACCTTCACCGCTGAACACAATTACTGGAACAGGATCTAAAGCGGGGCGCCCTCGCAAACCCCATGCTTTAATGAAAGAGCTTGCTTTTTCCTTTTGTCGGTACGCGCGATCATCTCCGCTGAGCATCAAACAGGCTGCCAAGCGCCGATTTCCTTCGGCAACGACCAAGCCTTCTTTAGTGTCCCGAACCACTAACGGCTCAGCTTCAAAGTACCCATTCACAGACAGCGAACTCAACAAATCGTCGACACCAAAGGTGTTTACGATGTGATCCAAAACGTCGGCCTGATCCCGCACTTCGTTAGACAAGCCGCCGAATCTAGGATTATCAACGTCTAACAAGAGGTCGCGCAGTTGTGCATTAATTTTTTTGGGGCCGATTTTTCTTGTTTCGCTATTCGAACTCGGCGTAGACTTCTCTGCACTCTTAGCCACAAGACCTCCGATCTAATGCTTCAAAAATAATTGGTCCGCCCAACCCTCAAGTTAACTTGTTTCTCACATATTCCGCCGACACTCCCCACCCACGTCATACAGCGCATGGCTGACCTGCCCCAGTGAGTAGGTCTTGACCGCCTCCACCAGCGCCTCGAACACGTTGCGCCTCTCCCGCGCAATCTTCTGAAGATACCCCAATCCATGCCCGTTGCCACGCTCGGTGGCTGCGGCTGCATCGTCTTCCACCACGTGTTGGTGGTCGTCTCCCCTTCCGACACCAGCGGATTTCGGTTCGCCTGCCACAGCCCGACGCTCTTGATCTACTGCCCCTTCTCCCCTTCCGTTGAGCGGATCAGCTCAATCTCGGTAGCCCCTTCGCTTTCGCCGCCCTTGCCCAGGAAGGTGTTCACGCCCACCAGCGGCAGGCTGCCGTCGTGCTTCTTGTGCTCGTAGTACAGGCTCTCTTCTTGAATTTTGCCGCGCCCGCCGTCAGCCCCCCACGGGAAGCGTGACCTCAAACGAGCTCCCCAGCCCCTCACCATCGCTGCTAGCCACCACCGTCCCGCCATGCGCCTCGACCAGCTCGCGCACGATGGCCAGGCCGATGCCGAGGCCGCCGGGGCGCTGCACGGCGGCGGCGGCGTCCTGGTAGAACATGTCGAAGATATGAAGCAGTGTGTCGGCCGTCATGCCGATGCCGGTGTCGTGGATGCGGACCGTGAGTTCGCCGGGGGTCTGGGCCGCGGCCAGGTGGATGCGGCCGCCCTCCGGGGTGTACTTGGAGGCGTTGTGGAGCAGGTTGGTGAATACCTGCACCAGGCGGGTGTGGTCGGCGTGCAGGGGCATGGCATCGTCCGGCGGCAGTTCGACCACCAGCTGCTGCAGCCGGGATTCGATCGCCGGGCGGCAGGCGTCCACGGCGGTCTCCAACACCAGTGCAAGCCCGGTGTCCGCGCGCTCCAGGCTGAGCTTGCCACTGGCCATCCGCGATCCGTCCAGTAGATCGTCAACCAGGCGGGCGATGTGGACGACCTCTTCTTCGATGATGTCGCGCAGCTTGGTGAACCGGCTCAGGTCCCCGCGTGCCTCGCCCAACATTTCGGCCGCCAGCCTGATGGGCGAGAGTGGATTGCGCAGCTCGTGCGCGGCCGTCGCCATCGAGGTGAGCGCCTGCGCATGCGCCTGCTGTGCCTGCGCTTCCTGGGCCTGTGCATGCAGGGCGGATGTCACCAGCTGACTGTTGGCTTGCTGCAGGTCATCGCTGCGCGCCCGGGAGGCGTCCTGGCGGGTACGCCGGATGGCTGCGGCGTTCTCGGCGACGGCCTGGGCCCGCATTGCCGCCTGGACCAGTTTTTCATTGGCTTGGAGCACGTCGCTCTCGCTGCGCAGTGGCGTGCGGCCGCGCAGGGCGGCGAGTTCGGCCTGCAGTCCCGCAACCTCCGCGCGCAGCTTCACGGCGTCGGCCTCCAGCGCGGCCAGCGCCTGCTTCTTCGAGGCCGCGGGCACGTTCATACCTGCGCCGCGCCCGGTGACCCGGTCCCGGCCACGCGCGTGGGGCGGCCGCCGAGCAGGCCTTCGTGACTGGCCAGGCGCTCACCCAGCTGCAGACCCTGGGCATCGATGTCGAACAGTCGCAGGTCGTGCGAGTGCGCGCTGCCGCGGACCTTGACCACGGCGAGCACGCGCGCCAGCCGGCTCTCCACTTCGATGTAGCGCTGCACGATGATCGCATCGGTGAGGAAGGCGGTGCCGTAGGGGCTGAAGCTTAGTTCGTTGTAGCGATCCTCGAGCTCGGAGGTCATCAGTACCGTGGCGCCGGTGTCCGCAAGCGCGGACACCAGCCGCGACAGCGACTCGCGGAAGTCGTCGCGGAAGGCTGGCGCAATCGCAAGTTCGAAGCCCGACAGCGAATCGATCACCACGCGCGTCGCCTTCAACCGCTGCACTTCCTCGATCAGCAGCGTGGCGATCTCGTCGACCGACAGCGTCGTCGCGCGCGAATCGATGACCCCGACCCGCCCCTCCTCGATCAGGCCCGAGATGACCGCCCCCCGCGATTGCCGGGAACGCTGCTCGAAGGCCGCGATCACGCCGGTCTCTCCCTGGCGCGCGCCCTCGGCCAGGAATGCCGCGGCGAGGATGCTCTTGCCCGAGCCCGAGGGCCCGGCGACCAGCAGCGAATACCCGCGCGGCAGGCCGCCGCCCAGCATGTCGTCCAGGCCGGGCACGCCCACGCTGCGACGGTCCTGCAGCGGCGGGATCGTTCCGGTGACCAGCTCCGGCGCGACCAGCGGTGGGGGGAACACCTGCAGCCCGGCCTGGGTCATGCGGAACGTATGCAGTCCGGGTACGGTCGGCTGCCCGCGCATCTTCACGATCTCGAGCTTGCGCACCACGGAGTTGCGCTGCGCGCTCTGGCGCAGCCAGATCAGGCCGTCGGCTATGGTGAAGATCGGGTTGGGGTCGTTGTCGCTGAAATACTCCCCGAGCAGGAATGTAGTCGCCTCCCAGCTGGTCAGCAGGATCCCCAGCCGCTGGATGAATTCCTGCAGGGTCAAGAATGAGTCACCGTTGCCCTGCCCGGCCAGGATCACCGAGCGGAACGAATCCACGAACACGAAGCCGGGCGCGTGGGTGCGCACCTCCTGGACGATGCGCGCGAGCACCTTGTCCAGGTCGCCATTGGCGGCGTCGTCGGCGAGGTTGACGAAGCGGATCGATGAATTGATCCGTTCCGGATCGAAGAAGTCGAACTGCTGCTGGTAGCGCAGCATCTTCAGCGCGGGCTCACCGAGCACTGTGAAGTACAGCGCCGGCCGCTCCGGCGTGGCCATCGCGAACATCATCTGGTGCGCGAGCGTGGTCTTGCCCGTGCCCGGCGAGCCGGCGATGAGGTTGAAGGAGAACTCCGGAATGCCGCCCCCAAGGATGACATCGAGGCCTTTGACGCCGGTGGACAAGCGTCGGATGGTGGCGGGATGGCGGGTCATGGAGCGGTGTCCTGTCGGGTGAGGCCGGCGGACGGGACGTCCCAGACTGGCTGCAGCAATCGCTTGGTGAGCGATGCGCCAATCAAAGTGACCAGCAGGCGGTCGAAAGTTTTGAAGAGGGTGGTGATCGCGGCGATCGCATCGTCCGGCGATTGTCCGCCGACGGCGCGCGCCAGCAGGGGAAAAGCCCGGGGGCCGCTGTCCGCGTCCACGCTCCGCGCCTGTTCCAGCCACCGATGCTGCGCCGCTGCCACGTGCAGCGCGCGGTCGTACAGCGCGGACATGCCGCCCTGCCCGATGATGGGAACGAGCGCGCGCGTTACTTCGGCCCAGAGCGCGACCGTCCGCTCGCCGATGGCGTCGATGCCATGCCCTTCGGCGACGATGCGGCTCAGCACGCTGTCCACCTGGTGCACTTGGACTGGCATTGGCCACCTGATGCCCGCGTATGCGGGTCGCTTGCATGCTACGGCATGCCCGACAGGGGCACAAAGCCGGCGAACCGGCCCCGTGCATGGATCCGGCGCTTACATGTTGCGGCGATACTCCCCGCCCACGTCATAAAGCGCATGGCTGATCTGCCCCAGGCTGTGCGTCTTCACCGCCTCCACCAGCGACTCGAACACGTTGCGGCGCTCACGGGCGGTTTTCTGCAGATACCCCAATCCGTGACCGTTGCCGCGTTCGGTGGCGGCGGCTGCGTCGTCTTCCACCACATGGTGATGGTCGGTCTCGCCTTCCGGCGCCAGCGGGTTGCGGTTCTGCTGCCACAGGCCCACGTTCTCGATCTGCTGGCCCTTCTCGCTTTCGGTCGAGCGGATCAGCTCGATCTCGGTGGCCACTTCGCTTTCGCCGTCCTTGCCCAGGAAGGTGTTCACGCCCACCAGCGGCAGGCTGCCGTCGTGCTTCTTGTGTTCGTAGTACAGGCTCTCTTCCTGGATCTTGCCGCGCTGGTACATGGTGTCCATGGCGCCAAGCACGCCGCCGCGCTCGCTGATGGCTTCGAACTCCTTGTAGACGGCCTCTTCCACCATGTCGGTCAGGTAATCGACGGCGAAGCTGCCCTGCCAGGGGTTCTCGATGAAGTTCAGCCCCAGCTCCTTGTTGATGATCATCTGGATCGCCACGGCGCGGCGTACGCTCTCTTCGGTGGGCGTGGTGATGGCCTCGTCGTAGGCGTTGGTGTGCAGGCTGTTGGCGTTGTCGAACAGGGCGTACAGGGCCTGCAGGGTGGTGCGGATGTCGTTGAACTGGATTTCCTGCGCGTGCAGTGACCGGCCGCTGGTCTGGATGTGGTACTTCATCATCTGGCTGCGCTCATTGGCGCCATAGCGCTCGCGCATGGCGCGGGCCCAGATGCGGCGGGCCACGCGACCGATGACGGTGTACTCCGGGTCCATGCCGTTGGAGAAGAAGAAGCTCAGGTTGGGCGCGAAGTCGTCGATCTTCATGCCGCGCGCCAGGTAGTACTCCACGATGGTGAAGCCGTTGGAGAGGGTGAAGGCGAGCTGGCTGATCGGGTTCGCCCCGGCCTCGGCGATGTGATAGCCGGAGATCGACACCGAGTAGAAGTTGCGGACCTTGTTGTCCACGAAGTACTGCTGGATGTCGCCCATCATGCGCAGGGCGAACTCGGTGCTGAAGATGCAGGTGTTCTGGGCCTGGTCTTCCTTGAGGATGTCGGCCTGCACGGTGCCGCGCACGGTGGCGAGGGTTTCCGCCTTGATGCGGGCGTAGGTCTCCGCGTCCACCAGCTGGTCACCAGTCATGCCGAGGAAGGCCAGGCCGAGGCCGTCGTTGCTGGGCGGCAGTTCGCCGTTGTATTGCGGACGCTCGCTGCCTTCGAAGAATTTGTCGATCTTCTGCTGCGCCTCGGTCCAGCGCGCGTCGTCGGCCTTCAGGTACTTCTCCACCTGCTGGTCGATGGCGGTGTTCATGAACATCGCCAGGATCATCGGCGCGGGGCCGTTGATGGTCATGCTGACGCTGGTGGTGGGCGAGCACAGGTCGAAGCCGGAGTACAGCTTCTTCATGTCGTCGAGCGTGGGCACGTTGACGCCGGAGTTGCCGATCTTGCCGTAGATGTCCGGGCGCGGGGCCGGGTCTTCGCCGTACAGGGTGACGGAGTCGAACGCGGTCGAAAGGCGCGCGGCGGGCTGGCCCACGGACAGGTAATGGAAGCGGCGGTTGGTGCGCTCGGGCGTGCCCTCGCCGGCGAACATGCGGATGGGGTCTTCACCGGTGCGGCGGTAGGGGTACACGCCGCCGGTGTAGGGGTAGTAGCCGGGCAGGTTTTCCTTGCCGAGGAAGGTCAGCAGCTCGCCCCAGCTTTTGTAGCTGGGCGCGGCGATCTTGGGGATCGGCTGGTGGCTGAGGGATTCGCGGTAGTTCTCGACCTTGATGACCTTGTTGCGGACCTGGTATTCGGTGGTGTCGTCGGTGATGGATTTGAGGCGGGTTGGCCAGTCGCGCAGGTTGCGGAGGTTGTCGGGGGTGAGGGATTGGACGGCGTCGTTGTAGCGTTGGCGCAGGGTCAGGAGCGAGCGGTCGGGGGGTCCCGCGGCTTCGCGCGCATGGCGCGCTCCTACAGGGGCGGTGGTATCCGCCGAGGCAGGAGCAAGGAGGTCGTCGGGGTCGTAGAGGGCCAGCTGCTTGGGGAGGTTGGGGTCTTCGAGTTCCTTGAGGGACTGCCAGAAGGATTGGGCGCGGTCGGCGGCTTCGGCCTGCTTTTCGATGGAGGCGTTGATCGCCCTGCCCTGCTCGGCGATCTCGGCCAGGTAGCGCACGCGGGCGCCGGGGATCAGCACGGTGGCGCGCGGCTCCTTCAGGCTGGTGTCGATATCGGGCTGGAAGTTGCAGCGGCCGGCGGCTTCGGCCACGGCGGCCTTTTCCGGCAGCTTCTCGCGCAGCAGGCGGCACAGGTTGGCGAACATCCAGCTGATGCCGGGGTCGTTGAACTGGCTGGCGATGGTGGGATACACCGGCACGTCCTCATCGGCCATCTGGAAGGCGACGCGGTTGCGCTTCCACTGTTTGCGCACGTCGCGCAGCGCATCTTCGGCGCCGCGCTTGTCGTACTTGTTCAGCGCAATGAGCTCGGCGAAATCCAGCATGTCGATCTTTTCCAGCTGGCTGGCCGCGCCGTAGTCGCTGGTCATCACGTACATGGGGAAGTCGACCAGATCGACGATTTCCGAGTCGCTCTGGCCGATGCCGGCGGTTTCCACGATCACCAGGTCGTAGCCCAGGCTCTTGAGGAAGGCGATGCAGTCCTGCAGCACGGCGTTGGTGGCCACGTGCTGGCGGCGGGTGGCCATGGAGCGCATGTACACGCGGTGGCTGCGCAGCGAGTTCATGCGGATGCGGTCGCCCAGCAGCGCGCCGCCGGTGCGGCGACGGGTGGGATCAACCGAGATCACCGCCATGCGCATCTGCGGGAAGTTGGCCAGGAAGCGGTTGAGCAGCTCGTCGGTGACGCTGGATTTGCCGGCGCCGCCGGTGCCGGTGATGCCGATCACCGGGGCGGTCTGTTCGGCAGCGGCCCACTGCTTGCGCAGCATGGCCAGCTCGGCTTCGGAGTGCAGGCCGTCTTCCAGCGCGCTCAGCACGCGGCCGATGGCGATCTCGTCTTCCATCGCCGGCTTGGTGCTGGCGGGGGCGCGGGATTCGTCGGCGCGGGCAGCGCGGGCGTTGGACACGCGCTGTACGACATCCTCGATCATTTCCACCAGGCCCAGTTTCATGCCGTCGTTGGGGTGGTAGATGCGCTCGACGCCGTAGTCTTCCAGCTCGCGGATCTCCTCCGGGGTGATGGTGCCGCCACCGCCGCCCACCACGCGGATATGGCCGGCATCGCGCTCGCGCAGCATGTCGACCATGTACTTCATGTATTCCACGTGCCCGCCCTGGTAGCTGGAGAGCGCAATCGCGTCGGCGTCTTCCTGCAGGGCCGCCCGCACCACGTCTTCCACCGAGCGGTTGTGGCCCAGGTGGATCACCTCCGCACCCTGCGCCTGGATCAGGCGGCGCATGATGTTGATGGCGGCGTCGTGGCCGTCGAACAGGCTGGCGGCGGTGACGAAGCGCAGCGGAGTGGCCTCGGGCCGGGCGTCCGGAAGGGTCTGGGAGGCGGGTACGCTCATGGTGCAGGTCCAGAAAAATCGGGAATCCCCGATTGTATCGCGCCCCTGACGCCCCGCTCCCGTAGGAGCGTGCCACGCGCGCGAAACCGCGTGAATCATGGCGACGCAGCGTTGCCTCGGCTTCGACCCCCTGTAGGAGCGCGCCATGCGCGCGAAACCGCGTGAATCATGGCTGTGCGGCGATGCTTCGGCTTCGACCCCCCCGTAGGAGCGCGCCATGCGCGCGAAACCGCGTGAATCATGGCTGTGCGGCGATGCTTCGGCCGCCGCGCCGGGTCCGAGGCCTCGCGGCGCGATCAACGTCACGCGGTTTCGCGCGCATGGCGCGCTCCTACACGGAGTTGGCGGTACAGTCTGGAGTCTCGCATTCGAGGATCGGCCATGAAGCATCTCCGCCACTTGTTGGCCGCCGGCATTGCCGCGGCCCTGCTTTCTGCTTGCGGTAACACCGGCAACGACGACGTCGTAACAGTTCCCACCGACGCGCCGCCCGCGGCTACCCAGCCGGCCGAGACTGCGGCCCCGGTTGCCGACCGCGAAGCCCCGGTACGGGCAACCGAAGAAGCATTCCAGATCGAGGAACTGGCCGATTTCGACGCCCCGTGGGCGATGACATTCCTGCCGGACGGCCGCCTGCTGGTGACCGAAATGGCCGGCACCCTGCACCTGTTCGACCCCGACAGCGCCTCGACCGGCGAAATCACCGGCGTGCCCGCGGTCCAGCATGTGGCCCAGGGCGGCCTGGGCGACGTGGCGCTGCACCCGGGCTACGCCGACAACGGGCTGATCTACATCAGCTTCGTGGAAGCTGGCGATGGCGGGTTGATGGGCGCGGCGGTGGCGCGCGCGCGGCTGGCGCTGGACGATGCCGGCGGCGGCACGCTTGAAGACCTGGAGGTGATCTGGCGCCAGGAGCCGAAGAAGAGCGGCGACGGCCACTTCGGCTACCGCATCGCGTTCGATGACGACGGCATGCTGTGGGTGAGCTCAAGCGAGCGCAAGGAATTCGACCCGGCGCAGGACATGTCCGCCAACCTGGGCAAGATCGTGCGCCTGAACGACGACGGCACCCCGGCCGATGGCAACCCGTTCGCCGACCAGGGCGGCGTGGCCGCGCAGGTGTGGACGCTGGGCCACCGCAACATCCTCGGGCTGGCCTTCGACGCCGATGGCCGCCTATGGGCGCACGAAATGGGCCCCAAGGGCGGCGATGAGCTCAACCTGATCGTGAAGGGCGAGAACTACGGCTACCCGGAGGTCTCCAACGGCGTCCATTACGACGACACCGACATTCCGAACCACGACACCCGACCGGAATTCCGGGCACCGGTGATCACCTGGACCCCGGTGATTTCGCCGGCTGGCTTCGTCATCTACGACGGGGGCATGTTCACCGACTGGCAGGGCAGCGGCTTCATTGGCGGCCTGTCATCGATGTCGCTGGTACGCGTGGAGTTCGACGGCGACAGCGCCCGCGAGGCCGAGCGCTTTGACATGCAGCGGCGGATCCGCGAGGTGGAACAGGGTCCGGACGGGGCGCTGTGGCTGCTGGAGGACGGCACCCGCGAAGGCGGCGGCAAGCTGCTGAAGCTGACGCCGACGCAACCGGAAGCCTGATTTTCCAAGCGGGATTCTCCTGGTAGGAGCGCGCCACGCGCGCGAAGCCGCGTGAATCACGGCGACACCACGAGGTTTCGGCCCCAGCGCCCGGCCCGAAGCCCCACCGTGAGGCTTCGGCTCCCGCACCGGGTCCGAAGCCTCGCGGCGCGATTGATGTCACGCGGCTTCGCGCGCATGGCGCGCTCCTACAGGGGTTCCCGAAGCCTCGCGGCGCGATCAATGTCACGCGGTTTCGCGCGCGTGGCGCGCTCCTACGGGGGTTCCCGAAGCCTCGCGGCGCGGATTGGTGTCACGCGGTTTCGCGCGCGTGGCGTGCTCCTACTGGGTGGCCTTCCAGTAGCCGGTGGCGCGGATCCAGTCCTTCGGGACGTTCCGCTGCTCGGTCAGGGAAATCCGCATGCGACGGGCGCGGGCGGATTCGCAGGCGATCCACCAGAAGGTGTCGCCTTCGGGCGCAAGACCCGCGAGGGCCTCTTCCAGCAGGGTGCTGCTGGCCGGGGTAGCGCCGTTGCGGGGCAGCCAGGTGATATCGGCGTCCGCCTGGGTAACAAGCTGCTGGCGGTCGGCGTCTTCCGGGATCTCGATCAGGGCGGTGGCCTTTTGCCCGGCCGGCATTTCTTCCAGCCAACGGGCGATGGCGGGCAGCGCGCTTTCATCGGCCACCATCACGTAATGCTCGAAGTCAGGCGCCACCACGAACGAGCCGCGCGGGCCGCCGAATGCCAGCGGGTCACCGGGCTTTGCATTGCCCGCCCAGTTGCTGGCCGCGCCGTCGCCATGCAGCACGAAATCGATCGCCAGGGTACCGGCCGCCGTGTCGTAGTGGCGCGGGGTGTAGTCACGCGCGGGCGAAGGCGTCTTGCCCTCCGGGAACACCGGACCGTTGGGGCCGGCTGTAGGGGTGACGAATTCGCCTTCCGCGTTGGGGAAGAACACCTTGATGTGATCATCCGGAGACGCGCTGTGGAAGCCTTCCAGTTCCGGGCCGCCTACGACGATGCGGCGCATGTGCGGGGTGAGGTCGATCACCTCGCGCACTTCAACGCGGCGGAACACGAGGGGATGGCGAACGGTGCGGCTTTCGTGCTGGGTCATGGGGTGGGATCCATAGTGGAGATGTCGGTGGCGGCGCGGCGCAGGATCGCGGCGACGGCGGTGGTGCGGGCGCTGTCCCACTGCCCTTCGTGGCGGGACAGGGCCTGCTTGAGCGCCTCCATGCCGTCCCGCACCGGGGGGGGAACACCGACCTTGAGCAGGACCCGGGCGCTGTGCTCGGTGCGCAGGCGTGCCTGGACGATGGCTTCGGCGTTGGCGTCGATCCACGCCCGGCCCTGGGCGGTGAGCTCATGCAGCCGGCGCACGCCGTCCCTGCGGCTGCTCACCAGGCCGTCGGCCTGCAGCTGGGACAACGTGGGATACAGGGCGCCGGCGCTGGGCTGATAGTGGCCGCGGAAAATCCCGGAGATCAGCTGGATCAGCTCGTAACCGTGCCGGGGCCGGGATTGCAGCAGGCCCAGCAGCAGCAGGCGCAGGTCGCCGTGGGCGAGCACATGCGGCGTGCGCTGGCGCCGGGGACGCGGCTGGCTGGCGGCTTTGTCGAGCGTGGTTTGTGGCATAGGCAGGCGCTGGGGAGCGGCCGGAAACCGCGGCAGGCACAAAAAGATACATCTTTTAATGGCAAAAAGCTATATCTAATTGCCCGCCATGCGCCCTTGCCCGGCTTGTCCGCCACGCGGAACCGCTTGGAGAACGGCGCGCTCCCCGGCAATCCCCCCGGGGAGCGCGCCGTGGCCATCGTCAACCTATCGGCTGATCTTCTTGAAGGCGGTGAAGCCGAGGATGAAGAGCACGACCGCGATGATGATGGCGGCCCAGAACAGGAATTTGGCGATGCCCATGGCGGCGCCGGCCATGCCGGTGAAGCCGACGGCACCGGCGATCAGGCCGATGATGGCGAAAATGATGGCCCACTTGATCATGCGAAAGCTCCCTGGTGACGGACCGACCTGCGCGGCCGGCAACGGTTTCCAGTGTCGCGACAGGGATGTGGGCTGCAGGTGATGGCGGGCGCGTGGGGTGGAGTATCGCGGGCGTGGGGGCGCGGCCCCGGACTACGCGGTGCGCTGGCGGACCGCTTCGAACAGGGCGATGCCGGTGGCGACCGAGACGTTGAGGCTCTCGAAGCCACCGGGCATGGGAATGTTGACCAGGTGGTCGCAATGCTCGCGGGTGAGGCGGCGCATGCCGTCGCCCTCGCCGCCCAGCACCAGGGCCACGTTGCCGGTCAGGTCGGCCTTGTAGATGGCGGTGGTGGCATCGCCGGCCAGGCCGTGGATCCAGACGCCCTGCTTCTGCAGCTCGCGCAGGGTGCGGGCCAGGTTGGTCACCCGCACCACGGGGATGGTGTCGGCGGCGCCGGCGGAGGTCTTGCGCACGGTGGCGTTGACCTGCACGGCCTTGTCCTTGGGGATCACCACGGCGGTGGCGCCGGCGGCGGCGGCGCTGCGCAGGCAGGCGCCGAGGTTGTGCGGGTCCTGGATGCCGTCGAGCACCAGCACCAGCGCCTTGCCTTCGGCGGCTTCCACCAGCTCGCTTAGATCATTCTCGTCCCAGGTCTTCGCTGCCGCATAGCGTGCGGCAACGCCCTGGTGACGCAGGCCGCCGGCCACGCCATCCAGCGCCTGCTGGGTGACGCGGCGCACGTCGATGTCCTTGCGCTGGGCGTCGGATTCGATCTCGGCGATGCGCGGGTTCTTGGCACCGGCCTCGACCAGCACTTCGCGTACGTGTTCGGCGTCGTGTTCGATGGCGGCGGCAACGGCATTGATGCCGGCGATCCAGGCGTTCTGTTTGCTCATCCGCGAATTGTATCCCCATGTAGGAGCGCGCCACGCGCGCGTGGCGCGCTCCTACGGACGGGGCCGAGGCACAGCGGTGTTGGAACGATAGGCAGGCCAAGGCCGACGCGGGAGCCCGCGTCGGCCTCAGGTCAGTACGCTTTTTTCTGGCGCTTGGCGGGCTTGCCGCGTTCTACCAGGTCCTTGGGCGGCTTCGGGCCCTTCTTGCCCTGCGGCTCGCCCTCTTCCACCAGGGCGAAGTCGATCTTGCGCTCCTCCAGGCTGGCCTTGAGCACGCGCACGCGGGCGCGGTCGCCGAGGCGGTATTCGCGGCCGCGGCGGTCGCCGCTGAGGGTGCGGCGGATCGGATCGAAGCGGTAGAAGTCGTGCGGCAGCTGGGTCACGTGGACCAGGCCGTTGACCTTGGATTCGTCCAGCTCGATGAACAGTCCGAAGCTGGTGACGCCGCTGATCACGCCGTCAAACTCGCCGCCCACGTGCTCTTCCATCCACGCCGCGCGGTAACGATCGTCGACCTCGCGCGAGGCCTCGTCGGCACGCCGACCCTTCTCCGAGCTCTGCAGCGCCAGGCCGACCATTTCGCGATTGGTGTACTTGAAGCTGTGCGGCTTCTTGCCCGACAGCGCGTGCTTGATGGCCCGGTGCACCAGCAGGTCCGGGTAGCGGCGGATCGGCGAGGTGAAGTGAGCGTAGTGGTCCAGCGCCAGGCCGAAGTGACCGATGTTCTCCACCGAGTACACCGCCAGGCTCTGACTGCGCAGCAGCACGGATTCCAGCAGCGTGCCCTCGGGGCGCTCGCGCACGCGGTTGAGCAGCGCGGTGAAATCCTTCGGCCGCACCTTGGCCCACGTCGGCAGGCGCAGCTGGAATTCCTTGAGGAACTCCAGCAGGTCCAGGTACTTGGATTCGGGCGGCTTGTCGTGGATGCGGTATGGGGCCGGAATCTCGGTGTCGAGCAGGAACTTCGCCGCCTCCACGTTGGCTGCGATCATGCATTCCTCGATCAGCTTGTGGGCATCGTTGCGCACCAGCATGCCGGCCCGCACCACCTCGCCGGTGTTGTCCAGCTCGAAGCGCACCTCGGAGGTCTCGAATTCAATCGCGCCACGCTTCTGCCGCGCGCGCGCCAGCACCTTGTACAGCTTGTGCAGGTCACGTACCTGAGGCAGTACCGCACCCAGATCCTTCTGCGTCTGCGGATCTTCCTCGCCCACCGCGTCCCAGACCTGGGTGTAGGTCAGGCGCGCGTGCGAGTGCATCACCGCCTCGTAGAACTCGGACTCGTGCACGGTGCCGTCGCGGCCAACGCGCATGTCGCACACGAAGCACAGCCGGTCGACCTTGGGCTTGAGCGAGCAGATGCCGTTGGACAGGGTCTCGGGCAGCATCGGGATCACGAAGCCGGGGAAGTACACGCTGGTGGCGCGCAGCTGGGCTTCATCGTCCAGCGGCTGCTCCGGACGCACGTAGTGCGACACATCGGCGATGGCCACGATCAGGCGGAAGCCGTCACGATCGGCCTCACACCACACGGCATCGTCGAAGTCCTTGGCGTCCTCGCCGTCGATGGTCACCAGCGGCAGGTTGCGGATATCCCGCCGGCCACTGATATCGGCCTGGGACACTTCCACCGGCACCGCCGCGGCTTCGTCCAGGACTTCCTGCGGGAACTCATAGGGAAGGCCGTGGCCGTGGATGGCGGCTTCGACCACCAGCGACGGCTTGAGCACATCGCCCAGCACCGACAGCACGCGCCCGATCGGCGGGCGATGGGTATCCGGGGCATGCATGATTTCGCATACCACCAACTGGCCGTTTTCTGCGTTGTTGCGCTGATCCTGCGGGATCTGCACGTTGCGCAGGATCCGCTTGTCATCCGGCACGACAAAGCCGATGCCGGACTCCACATTGAAACGGCCGAGCAGGCGCGTGGCGCGACGCTCGAGCACTTCCACGATCACGCCTTCGCGGCGCCCGCGCGAGTCCACGCCGGACACGCTGGCCATCACCCGATCGCCGTGCATTGCCTTGCGCATTTCATACGGCGGCAGGAACAGGTCGTCGCCCGCGCCGGTGTCGGGACGCATGAAGCCGAAGCCGTCGGGGTTGGCAATCACCGTGCCGGCGATCAGCTCAACTTCACCGGCAGGCACGTGGCCGCCGCGGCGGTTACGCAGCAGCTGGCCATCGCGAACCATGGCGCCGAGGCGCTTTTCCAGCGCGTCGAAGCGGTCCGGCGCGGTGAGCCCGAGGATGTCGGCGATCTCCTCCGACTTGCGCGGGCCGTCGGCATCGGAAAGCGCTTGCAGGATCGCCTCGCGGCTGGGGATGGGGTTGGCATAACGGCCGGCCTCGCGCTCGGCGTGGGGGTCGTGAAAACCGCCTTTACCGCCGCGCGGCTGCGCAGCCGCCTGGGCTTTGCCGGAGCCGCCAGTTGCCGGCTTGCCGCCGGGGCCGGTGGCCGCGGACTCGGGCATCCAGGGCGGAAGCTTCTTGCCGCCGGAGCGCTTGGCGCCCGCCTTGGAACGTGGACCGCCGCCGGCGCTGCCGGGGGATTTGGTGCCGCGGCCGCTGCCGCGCTTGCTTGGTGGTTTTGACATTGGGCGGATGTTACACGTGAGCCGTTCAGGCCGGGGTGATCGCGTGTTGACATGAAGCCGGACAAGTGCCCACAAAAAAAGCCCCGCTTTCGCGAGGCTTTGTAATTTGTCGGGACCGGTAGTGCCCCGAAGTTTGACTCGTTGGTGCCCAGAAGAGGACTCGAACCTCCACAGGGTTGCCCCCGCTAGCACCTGAAGCTAGTGCGTCTACCAATTCCGCCACCTGGGCGAGTCAAGCCATGTATATTGCCGCCGCTTTCAGGGGTTGTCAACGCTTGAATGGCGGATCGAACCCGGGTCGTCGGTGAACAGCCCATCCACGCCTGCAGCAGTGAACGCAGCTGCTTCTGCACGGGCTCCCGCCATGCAGCGTGTGGCCGGCCCACCCTCGCAACGCAGCGCCGGTGGCAGGAAGTGATTCTCCGGCCGCAGCGTCCACACATGCACCGCCAACCCGGCGGCGTGGGCAGCCGGAACCAGCGGTGTGGGATCGGCCAGCGCGCCTTCTGCGGTCACCGGCAGCACGTAGCGCAGGTGCGGGGCCAGCACATCGGCGTAGGCGGCAATTTCCGCCAGGCCTTGGGGAGTGAGCATGCTCAGGTATGGCACCGGCATGCCCGCCTCCACCAGATCCTGTGGCGAGGAATCCGGTGCCCCCAGCAGCTGCACCAGGAACACGTTGTCCAGGCCGGCGGCATCCAGCAGCGCGCGCAGGCGCTTGAGATTGCCGACTTCAAACGACTGCACGCCGAACGGCGCGCGGCGCGCGTATTCGTGGCGGGCCAGCGTTTCCATCAGCGCCGCTTCCGGATCCAGCCCGCGGGCGTGCAGGTGGGTGGAATGCTTGATCTCCGGGACGATGCCGATGATGCGTCCGTGGCGGTTTGACGCCTCTGCGGCCAGTTCCACGATCTCGTCCAGCGTGGGCACGGTGTAGCGCCCATCGTGCGCGCTGCCGCGCAGTTCCGGCAGCCGCTCCACGGCGCGCAGCTGGCGCAGCTCTTCAAGGTCGAAGTCCTCGGCAAACCAGCCGTCCATCTCCGCCCCGTCCACGCTGCGGCGGGCGCGGCGGTCGGCGAACTCCGGGCGGCTGGTCACGTCGGTGGTGTCGCCCAGCCCGCTTTCGTGCCGCGACACCAGCACGCCGTCGCGGGTCATGACCAGGTCGGGCTCGATGAAGTCCGCACCGTCCTCGATCGCCCGCGCGTAAGCCGCGAGCGTGTGCTCGGGCAGCAGCGCGCTGGCGCCGCGGTGGGCGATGACGGCCGGACCGCCCTCGCCCGCCCGGATCGCAGCGTGCACGGTGGGATCCAGGCGGCTGGGATCATGCTCGGCGTGGGCGATCGACATGGCCACCAAGCATAGCGCCGCCAGTCCCACGCGCAGCTCAGAAACGGTACGCAAAGCGGACTCCGTAAGTGCGCGGGGCGCCCGGGATGTAGGTGGGGATGCCGAACAGCGCGCCGGTGTTGCCTGCATCGATCAGGTACTCCTCGTCGGCCAGGTTCTGGGCATAGGCCTGCAGGTCCCAGCCGTTGGCCAGGGCCACGCCGAGGTTGAGGTTCAACAGCCCGTACGCATCCTGTTCGATGCCCGGGGTGTTGTCATCCTCGAAGTAGACCTGCGAGCGCCAGGTGTAGCTGGGGCGCAGGTAGGCGCTGTGGCCGGCGCCAAACGGCACGCGCCAGTCCACGCCCAGGGCCACGGTGTGCTCAGGGGTGAGGCGGAAGCGGTTGCCGGCCAGCGCCTGCGGGTTGCCGTTGTCGTCGACGGCGTTGAAGCCGGCGTCGATCCAGCCGTAGTTGAAGAAGCCGCTGAAGGTATCGGTGAAGCGGTTGATGAGTGCCACTTCGACGCCCACGGCATGGGCGTTGCCGCCGTCGGCGGTGATGAAGAACGGCGGCGGGTTGGGGTTCTCCACCTGCGCCTGGAAGTTGCTGTAGTCGTAGTAGAAGGCGGCCGCGTCGTAGAGGAAGCGGCCGCTGTTGGCTTCGCCCTTCAGGCCCAGTTCGTAGCTCCACACGATCTCGGCATCGATCACCTCGGCGCCGTCGCCATCCACCTGGACCACGCTGGGCCGGCGCCCGCGCGACACGCTGGCATAGCCGTTGAGCTGGTCGCTGAAGCGATAGCTGGCTACGGCGCGGCCGACCACCGAGCTGAAATCGTCCGACGCGCTGATGCGCCCGGCCGTGGGCGCGAACATGGCGTTGGGGAACGCGACGCTGTCCGGGAAGCTGGGCAGGAACAAGCCCATCACGCTCGGCGCGCCGTGGAAATCGGATTGATAGCCCGAGGTGACCTTTTCTTGCGTGTAGCGCATGCCCAGGGTCAGATCCAGGCGGTCGCTGACCGACCAGGTGCCATCGGCGAATACCTCCAGCGCGCGCACGTCGCCGTGGTTGGAGTATTCCTCGGTATGCATGGGCTTGAGCGGCAGGACCGGCGGCAGGCCGAGCATCTGCTGCAGCGCCGGCGGCACTTCGATGAAGGCGAGGCTGGTGTTGGGCGTGCCGTCCGGGTTGAGCACCGGCACCACCGGCAGGCCGCCTCCGGTCATCCCGGATACCAGCGGCGAGAGCAGCGCGTAGAGGCTGCGCTCGTCGGTACTCAGGGGCACGCGCTGCGAGTTGGATTCATCGAACCAGCTGCCGCCGAGGAAGCCGCGGAAATTGCCGCCACCGTCGTAGTTGAAGCGCACTTCCTGGCTGAACTGACGGCCCTCGGCGATCTCGGCGAACTCCAGCAGGTAGGCCTGGGAACCGTCGCCATCGAACTCTTCGTGTGAATCGAAATCGCGCCAACCGGTGATGGTCGACAGGGTCCAGTCGTCGTTGAGGTGGAAGTCGCCAAGCAGGGTCGCGCCGCGGACGGTGCGGTCCAGGCCCAGATCCTCACCGCGGGTGAGGTCGGCGGGCGAGTTGTAGAAGTCGGTGCTGCCGCCGCGGGTAGGAATGTTGCCGCTGCGGAACGCGGTGCCCGGCGGGGTGTCTTTCTGGTAGTTGAGGATCAGGTCCAGCCCGGACCACTGGCCCAGGTCCAGCCGGAAGGCGGCACGCACGGCCTGGGTATCGCGGCCGTTGAGGTCGCCGCCGGAGAGGTTGTCGACGGCGCCGTCGCGGGCGTGGTGGAACACCGCCACCCGGCCGTACAGGCTGTCTTCGACCAGCGGCGTATTGATGTGCCCGCTGAAGTAGGTCTCGCCCAGGTTGCCGAAGCCACCGCGGACCGAGCCGCCGAACTCGTTGCGGGCCTTGTTCTGGATCAGGTGCACCGCGCCGATCTGCGCGCCACGCCCGAACAGCGTGCCCTGCGGACCGCGCAGCACTTCCACCCGCTCCATGTCGAACATTTCCACTACCGAGCCGCGCGAACGGCTGATGGAGACTCCATCCTGGAACACCGATACCCGCGGCTCGACCGTGGCATCGCCGCTGTCGGAGGTGATACCGCGGATCACAAAGCCCGGGTTGTTGGGGCTCTGCACCTGGGTCTGCAGGCCGGGCACGTAGCCGCCCAGCTGCTCGAAGCCGTCGATGCCCATGTTTTCCATGAACTCGCCGGAGAACGCGGTGATCGCGATCGGCACGTCCTGCACCTGCTGCTCGCGCTTCTGCGCGGTGACCACCATGCGGTCCAGCAGAACGGCCTCGCCCTGCGGGGCCGGATCCTGTGCGTGGCTGGTGCCGGCGACGGCCGCCAGGGCCAACGCCAGCGGCAGCGCCCTGCGGGCCGGCCAGCCCGCGCCAGGCGCGCACCGGGAATGGAGTGGATGGCGCACGACGGCGCCCACGCGTGAAGTTCGCAGCATCGCTTTTTGCCCTGTTTGGACGGATCCCCGCGACGCCGGTGTTCCGGCGCCTGTCCCGGGAGCCTCCCACCCGCGGGTTGCAGGGTGATGACGCCGCCGCCGTAGCGCGATGAGCGCAAGGGGCGCGGGGACAACCGCTGATGCGGTGACCCCGGCAGGCGCGATCAGCGGGCGGCCATTTCCCGCAGCCGCACGGGATCACGCAGCTCGATATGGTGGGGATGCTCGAAATAGAGCGTCCCCTCCTGTTTCAGGCGGCTGAAACTGCGGCTCACGGTTTCAATGGTCAGCCCGAGATGGTCCGCGATGTCGGCCCGGGTCATGGGCAGGTCCACGTGGTTCTCGCGGCCACCACGGCGAGACTGGCGTGAGCTGAGGTCCAGCAGGAACACCGACAGCCGCTCCACCGGCGTCATCCGCGCCAGGGTCATCTGGTACGAGCGGGTGACATCCAGCTCGCCGCAGGCGCGATCGAACAGGTTCTTCTCGAATTCCGGATAGCGCTCGCACAGGCTGCGCACGCCGGCGTTGCTGAAGGCGCACAGGGTGGATTCGGTCACCGCCTCCACCGTGCCGCGGTAGTGCGTGGCGTTGCTGAATCCGATGAAATCCCCTGGTAGCAGGAATGCAGCCACGAACCGCCGGCCATCCGGAAGCAGGCGCGTGTTGCGCATCATTCCGCTGACCACGGTGTGCACTTCCTTGCGCGGATCACCCTCGCGGGCCAGGACGCCCCCCGCAGGCAGGCGGATCTGGCCGCCCATCTCCTCCAGCGTCTGGGCCTCCTCCACCGGGATGACCGAACAGGCTGCAAGCTCGCGGGCGACGCAGCCGGCGCAGTCGCCACGCATGCGTTTGCGATGCACACAGCCGCTGGAGCGGTCAACGGTGACCGGCTCAGCGGATGGCGCTTCTGGACTGGGCTGGCTGGAGGTCATCGGGGTGCTCCTGAACAGCGGCCATGATACAGGGCCACCTCCGGACCGCGTCATTTTCCGGGATCCGTCGACCGTCGACTTGCGGCCGCCCTTGGGATGTAATCCCAGGCTGGTCCAGGCCGGTGGCTGCCGATGCGGTTCAACCCTGTTTTCGTTTCCTTCCCCGCTGCGGCAGTCGTTGTTTTTGCATTGGCAACGACCGCTCCTGTTTCTCAGGCTTCCGGCCTCTCCGCCACGAACACCTGGCCGGCCACCCTGGAAGCCGACGTACGGGCCTTCCATGCAGCGCTCGGGGATCGCCATCCGGGGCCGGTTGACCCGGAAAACCCGGATTTCCGCCGGCATCTGGACGAAGCACTGGAGCAAACGCTGGAACGGGTTCCGGACGTCCGCGACTACGGCGCTTACTGGTGGGCGCTGCGCGAATTCCGGGCCTCGTTCAACGATGGTCACGTGCAGCTGGGTCAAACCGGGACGGCGCCGCCGCTGACCATGCGCTGGCCGGGTTTCCTGGCCGGCCAGCGCGACGGCCACCACGAGGTGATGGTGCGCCTGGACGAAGCCGGCCTTCCGGTTGAAGGTGCGCGCCTGGTTGATTGCGAAGGTGTCGCCGCCAACGACATGGCCGAAGCAAGGCTGGGCCGGTTTTACGGCCGCTGGCAGCTTGCCGCCCAGCGCAAGGCACTGTCCGGACGGCTGTTCCTGGACCAGGGCAACCCGTGGCTGGCATCCCCGCGGGAGTGCCGGTTCGAACGCAATGGACAGGTCGATACGGTGCAGCTGCAGTGGCGGGCGCTGGGAGAAGGTGAGGCATCGACGATGCTGGCTGCGATGCGCGGCGCGCCGCCGTCAAAGACCGGAATCCGCCGCGTGGACGATGGCAACCTGCTGTGGATCTCCATGGCCGGCTTCAATGCGGATCCCGCATCGGAGGACCACGTCCTGCTGACAGCGCTGCTCGGGCAGCTGGAGGACGGCGCCCTGGTGTCCGCGGCACAGCGCGTGGTGCTGGACGTGCGCGGCAACAGCGGTGGTTCCTCGCACTGGAGCCGGGAGATCGCCTCGCGGATGTGGGGCGACGCGGCGATGGAAGCGGTCGCGGGCGGCTCGCATGCGGTCGACTGGCGGGTGTCGGAACGCAACCTGGCGGACATCCGCAGCTTTCGGGACATGCTGCTGGCGCAGGAGTCCCCGGATCCGGAGATGCTGCGCTGGAGCGGGATCATCCTGGACGGAATGACCGCGGCCCTGGAACGGGGCGAGGCGCTGTGGCGCCAGCCGAAAGCAGTCGACGAACCGGCGGACGAACCGGCGCCCGACCGCCCGCGCCGCCTGCGCGCGAACGCGGAGGTGATCGTGCTGACCGATTCGTCCTGCGCTTCGGCCTGCCTGGATGCACTTGACCTGTGGCTGCCCCTGGGCGCCATCCACGCCGGCGCCGAAACCTCGGCGGACACGGTGTACATGGAGGTCGGCGGCCAGAAGCTGCCCAGCGGCCTGTCGCGGATCGGCCTGCCGATGAAGGTCTACCGGGGTCGCCCCCGCGGCATCAACCAGCCCTATGTGCCCGTCTACCCGTTTCCGGGCCCGATGGGTGAGGCCGCCCTCGAGGCCTGGATCCGCTCCCTGCCTTCATCCGGCACAGGCTCCTGAGCCGCTGGCCGTGGCGTCGGTCAGGTGCTGCATCCGAAGCCCCACCGGACGAAGGAATTCACGCGGTTTCGCGCGCATGGCGCACTCCTACACGGGGTTGGTTATCGGCGTTGCCCGAACCCCCGTAGAATTCACCTCCCCCCATCCGTGCAGTCACGATGACCGATCCAGTCCGCACCTCCTTCCACGGCTTCGAGCAGATTCCGCTGCGCGAGTACGCCGAGCGCGCCTATCTCGACTACTCCATGTACGTGGTGCTCGACCGCGCCCTGCCCTTCATCGGCGACGGCCTGAAGCCGGTGCAGCGGCGGATCATCTTCGCCATGAGCGAGCTGAGCCTGGGCGCCGGGTCGAAGCCGAAGAAGTCGGCGCGGACCATTGGTGACGTAATCGGCAAGTACCACCCGCACGGCGACAGCGCCGCCTACGAGGCGATGGTGCTGATGGCCCAGCCGTTCTCCTACCGCTACCCGCTGGTGGACGGCCAGGGCAACTTCGGCTCCAGCGACGATCCGAAATCGTTCGCGGCCATGCGCTACACCGAGTCGCGCCTGACCCCGATCGCGGAGATGCTGCTGTCCGAGCTGGGCCACGGCACGGTGGACTGGACCCCGAACTTCGACGGCACCCTGCAGGAGCCGGGCTGGATGCCGGCCCGCCTGCCGCACCTGCTGCTCAACGGCACCACCGGCATTGCGGTCGGCATGGCCACCGACGTGCCGCCGCACAACCTGCGCGAGGTGGTCTCGGCCTGTATCCGCCTGCTGGATGATCCCGATGCCACCGTCGCCGACCTGTGCGAGCACGTGCGCGGCCCGGACTACCCCACCACCGCGGAGATCATCACCCCGCTGGCCGATCTGCAGTCCATCTACGAGACCGGCATCGGCTCCATCCGGGCCCGGGGTACGTGGGTGAAGGAAGGCCAGAACATCGTGGTGGACGCCCTGCCCCACCAGGTGTCACCGAGCAAGGTAATCGAGCAGATTGCCGCGCAGATGCGGGCCAAGAAGCTGCCGTGGCTGGAAGACATCCGCGACGAGTCCGACCATGCCAACCCGACCCGGGTGGTGCTGGTGCCGCGCTCGAACCGGGTGGACGCCGAGCAGCTGATGGGCCACCTGTTCGCCACCACCGATCTTGAGCGCAACTATCGCGCGAACTTCAACGTGATCGGCCTGGATGGCCGCCCGCAGGTGAAAAACCTGCGCATGCTGCTGACCGAATGGCTGCAGTTCCGCACGGTCACGGTGACCCGGCGCCTGGAGCACCGGCTGGAAAAGGTGGAGCGCCGCCTGCACCTGCTGGAGGGCCTGCTTGCCGCGTTCCTCAACCTGGACGAGGTGATCCACATCATCCGCACCGAGGATGAGCCCAAGCCGGTGCTGAAGGCGCGCTTCGAGCTGAGCGACGACCAGGTGGATTACATCCTGGAAACCAGGCTGCGCCAGCTGGCACGGCTTGAGGAAATGAAGATCCGCGGCGAGCAGGATGAGCTGGCCAAGGAGCGCGATCAGCTGGCCACCACCCTGGGCAGCAAAGCCAAGCTGAAGGCGCTGATCAAGAAAGAGCTGCTGGCCGATGCTGAGAAGCACGGCGACGACCGTCGCTCGCCGCTGGTGGCGCGCGGCGCCGCCCAGGCGCTGGACGAGACCGATCTGGTGCCCAACGAGCCGGTCACCATCGTCATGAGCAGGAAGGGCTGGGTGCGCGCGGCCAAGGGCCACGAGGTGGATCCGGCGTCCATGTCCTACCGCGAGGGCGACCAGCTGCAGGCTGCCGCGCGCGGGCGCAGCAACCAGGCAGTGGCGTTCCTGGATTCCAACGGGCGCAGCTATTCCACGCTGGCCCACACGCTGCCGTCGGCACGTGGCAATGGCGAACCGCTGACCGGGCGTTTTTCACCGGCAGCCGGCGCTTCGTTCCAGGCGCTGGTCAGCGGCGAAGCGGATGCCCGCTTCGTGCTGGCCTCTTCGCTCGGCTACGGCTTTGTCACCCGGTTTGCGAACCTGGTGGGCCGGCAGAAAGCCGGTAAAGCGATGCTGACGGTTTCCGAAGGCGCCGCCGTGCTGCAACCGATGGCGGTGGACGATGTGGAAACGGACCGGATCGTGGCCGTGACCAGCGCCGGTCACCTGCTGGCGTTCGCCGTGGCGGAGCTGCCGGAACTGGAGCGGGGCCGCGGCAACAAGATCATCGACATTCCACGTGCCAAACGCGGAACCGAACAGGTGATTGCGGTGGCCGTAGTGCCACCCACGGGCACGCTGCAGGTCCATTCCCGCCAGCGCATCATGAGCCTGTCATTCAAGGACCTTGAGACCTACCTCGGCACCCGCGCCTCCCGCGGCGGCCTGCTGCCGCGCGGCTGGCAGAATGTGGAAGGCCTGTCCGTGGAGGCCTGAGTGTCTATGGATGCCTGATTTCGCATCCACTGATGGCCGCCTCTTCTGTAGGAGCGCGCCATGCGCGCGAAGCCGCGTGACATTGGGCATTGGGACGTGGCTTCGGCCACCTCGCAACGACCGACGCCCGCCATGCCGCCACGATTCACGCGGCTTCGCGCGCATGGCGCGCTCCTACAACGGAGGTGTGGATTTTGGAACCTGATTTCTGGCACGAACGCTGGCAGGACGGGCGGATCGGCTTCCACCAGGATCGGCCGCTGCCGCTGCTGTGCAAGCACTGGCCGACGCTGGAATTGGCCCCCGGTAGCCGGGTGTTCGTGCCGCTGTGCGGCAAGTCCGTGGACATGGCCTGGCTGGCCGAACGCGGCCATCGGGTGCTGGGCGTGGAGTTGTCGGAGCTGGCGGTACGGCAGTTCTTCGACGAACGCGGGCTGACGCCTGCGACGCGCGAAAGCAGCTTCGGGATCCACTACAGCGCCGGTCCGTACGAACTGATCTACGGCGACGCGTTCGCCCTTGACGCTGAAGTGCTGGCCGATTGCTCAGCGGTGTACGACCGCGCCGCCCTGATCGCCCTGCCGCCGGACATGCGCGCGCGTTATGCCGATACGGCCTGGCGCCGCCTGCCAACCAGCTGCGACGGGCTGCTCATCACCTTGGAATATCCGCAGGGGCAGAAGGACGGCCCGCCTTTCTCAGTCGAGGAAGCGGAGGTACGCCGGCTGCTGGAGCGGGAATGGGATGTTTCCATGCTTGAGCGGCGCGACATCCTCGCCGATGAACCCCGCTTCCACGAGGCCGGCGTCACCGCCCTCCACACCACCGTCTACCGCACGCGCCGTCGCTGACGGTCGGCGTCGTGGCCGCCCCGCCCCCAAGCCGACATATGTAGGAGCGCGCCATGCGCGCGAAACCGCGTGACATTGGGCGTCGGGGTGGGCGTCGGTCGTTGCGAGGTGGCCGAAGCCACGTTCCAATGCCCAATGTCACGCGGCTTCGCGCGCATGGCGCGCTCCTACGGGCAACCCAGCTCCCGGCAGGCCGCCACGCCGGGCGATCACTCGTGGCCGGAGTCGTCGCCCATGCGCTTCTGCTGGTAGTTCTGCATGCCGACCATCTCGATCAGGCGCAACTGCTTTTCCAGCCAGTACGTGTGGTCTTCCTCGGTGTCGACCTGCTGCTTGACCAGGATTTCGCGGGTCACGTAATCACTATGCTTCTCGCACAGGGCAATGCCCTTGGCGAGGTTCTCGCGCACGCTGTATTCCAGGTCCAGGTCCTTGCGCAGCATTTCCTCGAGGGTCCCGCCCGGCTCGATCGGATCCGGGCGCATGTCCGGCTCGCCTTCCAGGAACAGGATCCGGCGCAGGATCGCATCCGCGTGCTCGGTTTCCTCTTCCATCTCGTGGTTGATGCGCTCGTAGAGCTCATTCAGCCCCAGGTCTTCGTAGCGGCGCGAGTGCAGGAAATACTGGTCGCGCGCGGCCAGCTCGCCGCGCAGCAGGAAGTTGAGGTAGTCGACGACTTCAGAATTACCCTTCATCGCGGGCTCCTTGGGATGTGGCGGGGGACCCACAGTATGCCGCTCCTCCGGCGCCGGTGCCGGGATGAGAAGCAGTTGCCTTTCGTCTCCCGTGCGCCGCTCAGCCGGCCATCACCCCCACGATCACCGCGTTGGCGATGTCGATGAAAAACCCGCACACCAGCGGCACGATCACGAACGCCCGCGGCGCGGCGCCGTATTCGCGGGTCACTGCGGTCATGTTGGCCATGGCGGTCGCGGTGGAGCCCAGCGCGATGCCGCCGAACGCCGCGCTGACCACCGCCGACTCGTAATCCCCGCCCATCGCCTTGAACACCACGAACACCGAGAACAGCACCACCAGGGTGATCTGCACCAGCATGGCCACCGTCATGAAGCCCAGAAGAGGCTCGAGCACCCAGAGCTGCAGCCCCATCAGCGCCATCACCAGGAACAGCCCCAGGCTGATGTCGGAGATCAGCGCGATCCCGGGCTGCATCGTCTCCAGCTTCCACATGCGCCGGCCATTGGGCGCGAACAGGTCGCCCAGCAGCCGCAGCAGGATGCCGGCCATAAGCGCGCCGACGAACCCCGGCAGCAGCATCCCCGCCTCGCTGATCAGGTGGCTGATGCCGTGGCCCAGCATCAGCGCGATGTTCAGCCAGAACAGCGCCAGCAGCACGCCGGTGTAGTCCAGGGTCGCGCGCGATTCGTCGCCGTAGAGCGTGCCGACCTCCAGGTCCGCATCGGCCGAAGGCATCACCGGGTGGCGCTTGATCAGCCAGCCGGCGATCGGCCCGCCGACCACGCAGGCGGCAATCATGCCGACCATGTTCGAGGCCAGCCCGATCTCGCCGGCATTGGCGATGCCCAGTTCCTCGACGAAGTGCGGGGTCCAGGCGACGGTGGTCCCCACTCCGCCGGTGAGCGAGATCGAGCCCACCATCAGCCCGGCCCGCAGGTCCATGCCGAACAGTCCCGCCAGCCCCATGCCCACCAGGTTCTGGAACACGATGTAGAAGCCGGCCAGTGCCAGCAGCACCACCAGCTTCCAGCCACCCTTGCGCAGCGAGGCGACGTTGGAGTTCAGCCCCAGGGCGGCGAAGAAGTACATCAGGAACATGTCGCGCGCGCCGAGCTCGAAGTTCACCTCCATGCCCATGCCGTAGTACAGCGCACACACCACCGCTGCGCACAGCACCCCGCCCACCACCGGCTCGGGGATGCTGTAGCGGCGCAGGGTAGCGACGCGGGCCGACAGGCCCTTGCCGACGAACAGCAGCAGGATCGCCAGGGTCACGCTTGGCAGCGCCTCCACCATGGTGACCTGCGGCAAGGCGGCGATGCCCGGGATGCGGGCCACGGCACTTTCGATCATGCGGCGTGCGTATATCGTTGTGGTGGAGGGATCCCCGACTGTACTGCAGGCCACCTGCGTGATCGCTGCATCCTGGCGGTGTAAGGTGCGCGCTCCTCCTTCAGCCGGTCCGCTCCATGCGCAAGTGGTTGCCACGAATCGCCGTCCTGTTGACTGCCCTGGTGCTGCTGGCATTGCTGGTGGTCTGGCTCGGTCTGCGCGCCAGCCTGCCAACGCTTGATGGCGAGCACGCCCTGCCCGGCCTCGCCGCCCCGGTGCAGGTGCAGCGCGACGCATTGGGCATCGTGACCATCGATGCCTCCAGCTCCACCGATGCCGCGCGCGCGCTCGGCTATGTGCATGCGCAGGAGCGCTGGTTCGAGATGGACCTGCTGCGGCGCAGCTCCGCCGGCGAACTGTCGGCGCTGTTCGGCCCGCTCGCACTGGATGCCGACCGCAAGGCGCGGCGCCACCGGCTGCGGGCGCGGATCGAAGCGGACCTGGATGCCATCGCCGGCGAGCACATGCCCCAGCTGCAGGCCTACGCCGATGGCGCCAATGCCGGCCTGGCCGGGCTCGGCACGCGGCCCTGGCCCTACCTGCTGCTGCGCCAGCAGCCGGAACCGTGGACGCCGGTGGATTCGATCCTGGCCGGCTATGCGATGTACTTCGACCTGCAGGGCGGCACCAACCGGCGCGAACTGCTGTGGTGGAAAATGGCTCCGCACCTGCCCCCGGCGCTGCGGCAACTGCTGGCCCACGACGGCAGCGAATGGGACGCGCCGCTGATGGGCCAGGCGCGCGGCAACGCGGTGTTGCCCGGTCCGGGCGAAGTGGACCTGCGCAGGCTGCCCGTTCCCGACGCGGACGCGCCCGCCGCCCTGTCCGACACCGGCACGCCGGGCAGCAACAACTTCGCCGTGGGCGGTGCGCTGACCGCCGATGGCCGCGCCATCGTTGCCGATGACATGCACCTGGGCCTGGGCGCGCCCAACATCTGGTTCCGGGCGCGGCTGCGCTGGCCGGATGAGCACGCGTCGCAAGGTCAGGTGGACGTGTCCGGCTTCACCCTGCCGGGCCTGCCGGCGGTGATCGTGGGCAGCAATGGTCACGTGGCGTGGGGCTTCACCAACAGCTATGGCGACTACATGGACTGGCGGCTGGACACCCCGTGCGCCAACGGGGAGCCTGCCGAGGACTGCGAGCCGGTGACGCGACACCTGGAGACCATCACCGTGTCGGGTGGCGATGAAGTGACGCTGGAGGTTCGCGAAACGGCGTGGGGTCCGGTGATGGAAACGCTGGATGACGGCCGCACGCTCAGCCTGCGCTGGGTGGCGCACCTGCCGGGCGCCATCAACCTCGGCCTGGTGGAACTGGCCAAGGCCGGTGATCTGGATGAAGCGCTGGCTGCGGCGGATCGTATCGCCGTTCCCACCCAGAACCTGGTGATTGGCGACAGTAACGGCCGCATCGCCTGGCGCCTGCTGGGACCGCTGCCGGTACGTGATGCCGGGTGTCCGCAACGCCTGCCGCTTTCAACGGGCACCTCCATGGATGGCATCGCTTCGGCGGCCTGCAGCCCATGGAACATCGCCACGGACCGATCCCCTTCCATCGTGGAGCCGGCCGATCACCGGCTGTGGACCGCCAACGCGCGGGTAGTGGACGGCGGGGCACTGGCCCTGGTGGGCGACGGCGGCTACGCCTTCGGCGCCCGCCAGCAGCAGATCCGCGACCTGCTGCTGGCCGGCGACACGTTCACCGAACAGGACCTGCTGGCGATCCAACTGGACATGCGGGCGCTGGTACTTGATCGCTGGTGGCGCCTGCTGGACGGACTGCCGCCGCACGATGACGCGCCCGCCCTGCTTGAGCTGGCCACCGCGGCTTCGGGCTGGAACGCGCGTGCGGAAATTAATTCGGTCAGCTACCGGATCGTGCGTGCGTGGCGCCTGGCCGTACACGCGCGCATTGCCGATGCCCTGACCGCCCCCGCGCAGGTGGCGCTGGGCGACGACTTCACCATGCCCGACCTGCCGCAGCTGGAGGGGATCGCCTGGCCACTGGTGACGGAGCGGCCGATGCACCTGCTTTCTCCGCGCTTCGTCAGCTGGCACGCGTTGTTCGAAGACGCCGCGCGCGAGGTGCGTGACGGGGTGGCGGCGCTGGGCCCGCTGGACAAGCGCAGCTGGGGTGAGCGCAATACCGCGCGCATCTGCCATCCCCTGGCTACTGCGGTACCGCTGGTCGGTCGGCGGATGCTGTGCATGCCCGCCGAGCCGCTGCCCGGCGACGGCATGATGCCGCGGGTGCAGGGGCCGTCGTTCGGCGCCTCGCAGCGGATGGTGGTGGCACCGGGGCACGAGGAAGACGGCATCGCCCACATGCCCGGTGGCCAGAGCGGCCATCCCCTGTCGCCGTTCTGGGGCGCCGGCCACGAAGACTGGGTCCACGGCCGCCCCACCCCGTTCCTCCCCGGTCCCGCCGAATACACCCTGACCCTGCACCCGTAGATCGGCCCTACGCGGCCGACGCGGGGAATGTACGGGGCCCGGACGAAATCGCGAATCCACGGGTCATCGGCGAAACACCGATCCGCGGACTCCCCCCGTAGGAGCGCGCCACGCGCGCGAAACCGCGTGACATCAATCCGCGCCGCGTGGCGCCGGTCAGATCACCCGGTCCGACGCTTCCCCGCGACCCCGGATTCACGCGGCTTCGCGCGCACGGCGCGCTCCTACATTAAACAGGCGTCGCGGACATTCAACAGGCGCGGCGGACATCTAATACGCGGCGGCGTGGACACCGGCGATGGCGCGCCCTGAAGGATCGGCAGAGCCATCAAAGGCGGCATCCCACGCGATCGCGGTGCTGCTGGAACACGCAATGGACTTACCGCCGGGGACCGTTTCCGCCGCGGCGCGGGTCGGGAAGCACTGCTCGAACAGGGTCCGATACCAGTACGCCTCCTTGCTCGCCGGCGGATTGACCGGGAAGCGCCGGTGCGCGGCGGCCAGTTCGCGGTCGCTGACCTGGGCCTCGGCATGCGCCTTCAACCCATCGATCCAACCGTAGCCGACGCCGTCGCTGAACTGCTCCTTCTGCCGCCACAGGATCTCCGGCGGCAGATAGCCCTCGAACGCCTGCCGCAGCAACCCCTTCTCCATCCGCTGCGGACCGTTCGACTGCCGGTGCACCATCTTCTGCGCCGCTTCCATGCGCATGGCGACGTCGAGGAATTCGATATCCAGGAACGGCACCCTTGCCTCCACGCCCCAGGCCATCATCGACTTGTTGGCACGCAGGCAATCATAGTTGTGCAGGGCGTCGAGCTTGCGCACCGTTTCTTCGTGGAACTGGCGCGCGTCGGGCGCCTTGTGGAAATAGAGGTACCCGCCGAAGGCCTCGTCACTGCCCTCGCCCGAGAGCACCATCTTCACTCCCATCGCCTTGATCCGCCGCGCCAGCAGGTACATCGGCGTGGAGGCGCGGATGCTGGTGACGTCGTAGGTTTCGATGTGGCGGATCACGTCGGGCAGCGCGTCCAGACCTTGCTGGAAGGTGTATTCGAAGCCGTGGTGCACGGTATCGATTGACTTGGCAGCCACCTCCGCCGCCGCGAGGTCGGGCGAGCCCTCCAGGCCAATCGCGAACGAATGCAGGCGCGGCCACCAGGCCTCGGAGCGGTCGTTGTCCTCGATCCTTCTGCGGGCAAACCGCGAGGCCACGGCCGCCACAAGCGACGAATCCAGACCGCCGGAAAGCAGCACCCCATAGGGTACGTCGCTCATCAGCTGCCGGTGCACGGCGGCCTCGAACGCTTCGCGCAGCTCGTCCGGCGAGACGTGCACGCCCTGCACGGCGCCGTAGTCGCGCCAGGGGCGATCGTAGTAGCGGCACAGTTCACCGCTGGCGCTGTCGTACCAGTGACCGGGTGGGAACTGGGCCACATCGGCGCAGGTATCCACCAGCGCCTTCATCTCCGACGCCACGCGCAGCCGGCCTTCGCGGTCATGTCCCCAGTACAGCGGCACCACGCCGATCGGGTCGCGGGCAATGATCGCCCGCCCCCGCTCCCGATCCCACAGGGCGAAGGCAAAGATGCCGTTGAGGCGGTCGATGAACGCGCCGGGCTCGCTTTCGCGGTAAAGCGCGTTGATCACCTCGCAGTCGGAAGCGGTCTGGAAGGAATAGTCCGCGCGCAGCTCGGCCTTGAGTTCGCGGTGGTTATAAACCTCACCGTTCACCGCCAGCACCAGGTTGCCGTCGGCGGATTTCAGCGGCTGCGCCCCACCCGCCGGATCCACGATGGCCAGCCGCTCGTGGACCAGGATCGCGCCCTCATCCACATGCACCCCGCTCCAGTCGGGACCGCGATGGCGCTGGCGTGCCGAGCATTCCAGCGCGTGCCGGCGCAGGCCGGCGATGTCGTCGCCCGGCTGCAGGTCGAATATCGAGAAGATCGAACACATTGAGATGGGGTCCTTGGCTATTGAGGGATACGCATAGCCCTCCCGGCTCAGGACAGACGCCGCGTTTTGCAGGTATGAAAAGCCCGCATCGGCGGCCGATGCGGGTGTCCTGATGTCCGGACGTGCCCCAATCCAGCATGTCGCCCCGGGATCCCTCACCGCCGGCGGCGCCTCTTCGTAGGAGCGCGCCATGCGCGCGAAGCCGCGTGACGTTGATCAGGGTGACGCTGCACCGGACATGTCGTTCTGCCCGAAGCTGACCCGCGAACCGCAATTCACGCGGCTTCGCGCGCATGGCGCGCTCCTACCGAGGCTTGCGTTCGCTCGTCACGGTGGCATCTCCATGTTGGCAGCGCAGGTGCCGGACCTACAGGAGGCGGCTAATCAGTGCCTGGTAGAGATCCGGCAGGGCTTCGAGGTCAGCGACGCGGATGTTTTCGTCGACCTGGTGGATGCTGGCGTTGATCGGGCCGATTTCGATGCATTGGGCGCCCAGGGGGGCGATAAAGCGGGCGTCGGAGGTGCCGCCGCCGGTGCTTTCCTCGGGCGCGGCACCGGCGAACTCCGTCAGCACTTCACGTGCGGCGGCGCGCAGCGGGCCTTCCGGGGTGAAGAACGGTTCGCCGCTGCGGTGCCAGCGCAGATCGTGGTCCAGGCCGCGGGCCGCCAGCAGCGCTTCGACTTCCGCCTCCAGCCGCGCCGCGTCCCAATGCGGGTTGTAGCGCAGGTTGAACGTGGCCTGCAGCTCACCCGGAATGACGTTGTCGGCGCCGGTGCCGGCGTGCACGTCGCTGATCTGCAGGCTGGTGGGCGGGAAGGTCTCGTAGCCGGCGTCCCATTCGCGTGCGGCCAGTTCGGCCAGCGCCGGGGCGGCCTGATGGATGGGGTTGCGGGCCTTGTCCGGATACGCGACATGACCCTGCACGCCGCGCACGGTGAGGTAGCCGGTCAGCGAGCCGCGCCGGCCGACCCGCATCAGGTCGCCCAGCTTCTCCTGCGAGGACGGCTCGCCGGTGATGCACCAGTCGATGCGCTGGCCGCGCTCGCGGAAGGTTTCGGCCACGCGGCGCACGCCGTCGATGGCTTCGCCCTCCTCGTCGGAAGTGAGCAGCAGGGCCAGGGTGCCCTTGTGGTCCGGGTGCGCAGCGACGAAACGCTCGGCAGCAACCACGAACGCGGCCACGCCGCTCTTCATGTCGGCGGCGCCGCGGCCGTAGAGCACACCGTCGCGGATTTCCGGTTTGAAGGGATCGCTGGTCCAGGCCTCTACCGGTCCCGTTGGCACGACGTCGGTGTGGCCGAGCAGCACGAGGACCGGGCCCCCGCCGCTGCCGTGGGTGGCCCAGAGGTTGTCGACTTGGCCGTAGCGCAGGTGTTCGCAGGCGAAGCCGGCGCGCTGCAGACGGTCGGCGATCAGGGGCTGGCAGCCGGCGTCGTCCGGCGTCACCGACGGACGGGAAATGAGGTCTTTCAGCAGTTCGAGGACGTCAGACATGTACAGGTTCCTTGTAGGAGCGCGCCATGCGCGCGATGCCGCGTGACACATGGCCCGGCGCGGGGCTTCCGTAACCGGGGTGGATCCGGAGACACCCCGCGACGCTTGAATTCACGCGGCTTCGCGCGCATGGCGCGCTCCTACGGGGGAGACGCCGGAGGTCGCACGTGGTGCGCTGGTCAGGTGATGTTGAAGCGCTCCTTGAAGCCGTTGTCGGAGAAGCGCTGGGTGACGTTGCCGTCGTCGGTCACTACTACCGGGCGGCGGATCAGCTGCGGGTACTCGCGCAGCAGCAGCTTCCACTCGGCATCGCTGGATGCGCCCTTGCGGTTGTCGGGCAGCTCGCGCCAGGTGGTGGATGACTTGTTGATCATGGCTTCGAAGCCGCCAAGCTTTCCGGCCCATTCGACCAGCACTTCCGGCGTGGGCTTGTTCTCACGGTAGTCGACGAATTCATGCTCCACGCCGAAACGGTCCAGCCACTTGCGTGCCTTGCGGCAGGTGTCGCAGTTCTTCAATCCGTAGATCGTTGTCACAGGTTTCTCCGGCAGTTCGATACCCCATTGTAGGAGGGTGTGGCTGCTGTCCTTGCCTGCCGCCCTGGGGGAAACTATGCGCATGACCACCTCTCTCAAGCTGTACCAGCGCCTGGTCAAGGCGGATCGTTCGAACCAGGAGCAGGGGCAGCAGTTGGCCACCGCCCGCAACGGCCTGCGCCAAGTGGCCGCCAGCACCCTGCAGGCCGTTGGCGACCAGGTGGTCAATGCAAAGACCGTGCTGCCGTGGCTGTTCGCATCGCTGGGCGTGCCTGCGGTGCTGATCGGCCTGCTGGTGCCGATCCGCGAGTCGGGTTCCATGCTCCCGCAGGCAGCGCTCACGCCGTGGATCAAGCGCCTGCGACCGCGGCGCTCGGCCTGGATCGCCGGCGCGGTTGGCCAGGCGATTGCGACCGCGCTGATGGCGTTCGCGGCGGCGGCGATGAAGGGGACCGCGGCGGGGGTGTTGATCCTGGGCGCGCTGGCGCTGTTCGCGCTGTCACGCTCGCTCTGCTCGCTGGCCGGCAAGGACGTCATGGGCGACACCGTGCCCAGGGGCGAACGCGGCCAGATCAACGGCGTCAGCACGATGCTGTCCGGCGCGCTTGCGGTCACTCTTGGCCTGGCGATCCGCATGTTTGGCGGCGACGACATCTCTCCGCTGGTGCTGGCGGCGCTTCTGGCCGTGGCCGCACTGGCGTGGGTGCTGGCCGCGGTGGTCTACGCAGGCGTGCGCGAGCCGGACGCCGCGGTGCCGGACACGGCCGATGACGGGCATGCGGGCTGGGTCCGTGCATCCTGGCGGCTGCTGCGCGAGGACCGGCCATTCCGCCGTTTCGTCTTCGCCCGCACCCTGCTGCTGGTCTCCGCGCTCAGCCCGCCGTTCGTGGTGGCGATGGCCGCGGGCGTTGGCGGCGTTGGGTTGGGAGGGCTGGGGCCGTTCGTGATCGCCCAGGGACTGGCCAGCCTGGTAGGCGGCAAGCCGTTCGGCAGGCTGGCAGATCGGTCATCGCGGCAATTGATGAGCTGGGGCGCCGGCATTGCTTCGGCCGTGCTGCTGGTGTTCCTGGCGGTGCTGGCGGTACCGGGCATGCGCGCGCAGTGGTGGCTGTATCCGGTGGTGTACCTGCTGCTGGTCCTGGTCCATACCGCGGTACGGGTGGCGCGCAAGACCTATGTGGTGGACATGGCCGAAGGCGATCGCCGCACCGAGTACGTGGCCGTTGCCAATACCTCCATGGGCGCGCTGCTGCTGGTGATCGGCGGGCTGTCGGGAGCCCTGGCCGCGCTGGGGCCGGAGGTTGCGCTGGTGTTCCTGGCGGTGCTGGGGCTGGCCGGCGTGCTGGTGGGGCGCAGTTTGCCGGAGGTCAGCCGCGCAGCTACGCGAGCCCGCGGAGCAGTTCGTTGACGGAGGTCTTGGCGCGGGTGCGGTCGTCGACCTGCTTGACGATGACTGCGCAGTAGAGGGAATGGCTGCCGTCTTCGGCCGGCAGGGAGCCGGCGACGACCACGCTGCCGGGCGGCACGTAGCCATAGCTGACCTCGCCGGTGGCGCGGTTGTAGATGCGGGTGCTCTGGCCGAGGAACACGCCCATGCCGATCACGCTGTTGCGGCCCACGACCACGCCTTCCACCACTTCCGAGCGCGCGCCGATGAAGCAGCTGTCCTCGATGATCGTCGGCGAAGCCTGCAGCGGTTCAAGCACGCCGCCGATGCCCGCGCCACCGGAGATGTGGCAGTGCTCGCCGATCTGGGCACAGGAGCCCACGGTGGCCCAGGTATCAACCATGGTGCCTTCGCCCACATAGGCGCCGATGTTGATGAAGCTCGGCATCAGCACCACGTCGCGCCCCAGGTGGCTGCCGCGACGGGCCACGGCGCCGGGCACCACGCGCACGCCCAGTTTGCGGAACCCGGCCTCGTCGAAGCCGGCGAAACGCGCCTCGATCTTGTCCCAGAACGGCGCGGGCCAGGATTCAACCAGGGACATCTCGTTGATGCGGAAATACAGCAGCACCGCCTTCTTCAGCCACTCGTTGACCTGCCAGCCGTGCGTGCCCTCGCCGGGTTCGGCAACCCGCAGGTAGCCGGCTTCCAGACCCACAAGGGCGTGCTCCACCGCAGGCCGCACGCTGCCGTCGATCTCCTCGGGGATCAGCGCGGTGCGCCGGGTGAATGCGGACTCGATGGTATGGCGGATGCCGGAGACGGTGTCGTCGGAAAAGTCGTAATGGGTCATGGGGGTCGTCTGGAATGTCAATCGAGGGGGAAGCCACTCCCGCGGGGCGGGAACGGCGGCTGTGTCGGGGGCAGGTCAGGCGGTGGCGTCTCCATCCAGGCTGGCCAGCAGCGCTTCGCGCAGCGCATGGCGGCGGGCTTCGTCCAGCGGCCGGTTCTGCTCGTCAGTGAGCTTGAACACGTCTTCGACCCGCTCGCCGAAAGTGGCGATGCGGGCGTCATGCACGCGCAGGCGCTGCTCGCGCAGCACGTGGGCTACGCCGGCCAGCAGACCGGGCCGGTCGGTGCAGACGAGGCTGAAGATGGTCTGGCTGCCGTCTGCGGTCTGGTCGAAGGCGATCTGCGGAACGATCCGGAAATGACGCAGGTGGCGCGGCTGGTTGCGCCGCGCGGGGCGCACATCCAGCGAACCGGCCAGCACCGTCGCCAGCTTGCGCTCGATCGCGGCCGGCTCGGGCATGAAGCGCGGATCGGTGGGCAGCACCTGGAACGTATCGAAGATGGTGCCATGCGGACCGTCCAGCGCGCGCGCCTGCTGGATGGCCAGGCCGCAGCGGTCCAGGGTGATGGCAATCGCGGTGAACAGGCCGTCGCGGTCGGGCGAGTGCACGAACACTTCCAGCGCCTGGGCGCCCTCGGCCAGGCGCCGCACCTTGATCACCGTGTCGCCCGGCCGGGTACCGCTCAGCGCCTTCGCCTGCCAGGCGGCCTGGTCCGGACGGCCGCGCAGGAACACCGCCTCCGGCATGCGCTCGAACAACGCATCGGCGCCTTCCATGCCCACGCCGTGCGCGGCCAGCAGCTCGCGGGCGTGGTCACGGGTTTCAGAGATGCGCTCGACGGCCGCCACCGGGTTTTCCAGCCCGCGCCGAAGCGCAAGGCGCGTGGCGGTACGCAGATCGGTCAGCAGCCGATCCTTCCACGCGTTCCACAACCGCGGCGAGGTACCGGCGATATCGGCGCAGGTAAGCAGATAGAGGTAATCCAGCCGTTCCCGGTCGGCTACTTCGGTAGCGAAGGCGTGGATGACCTGGGGATCGGAAATATCCAGCTTCTGCGCCGTGGTGGACATCAGCAGGTGCCGGCGCACCAGCCACTCCACCAGTGAAGCGTCCGCTTCGCCGAGGCCATGACCGAGGCAGAATTCGCGCGCGTCGACCGCGCCCAGTTCCGAATGATCGCCACCGCGGCCCTTGGCGATGTCGTGGAACAGGCCGGCCAGCAGCAGCAGTTCCGGCTTGCGCAGGTGCGGCCAGACCGCGTGTGCGGCGGTGAAGCGCGGGTCCGGCTCTTCCGCCGCAAACCCGGCGATATTGCGCAACACCGCCAGGGTGTGCTGATCGACGGTGTAGACGTGGAACAGGTCGAACTGCATGCGCCCGGTAACCTGGGCGTATTCCGGGATCCAGGCACCGAGTACGCCCAGTCGCGACAGACGCTCCAGGGTGCGCACCGGCGCGGGCCCGCGCAACAGCTTCAGGAACCGCTTGCGAAGGCCCGTTTTCGCATCGCGCCAGGTGGGCAGCGCGTGCAGAGATTCGGCCAGCGAGCGCTCGGTCTGCGAGTGCAGGCCGCGCACCTCCGGCAGCCCGGCCCAGACCGAGAACAGGTCGAACACCCGGCCCATGTCGTTGCCCGGCCAGACCTCGTCCCGGGCGGCCAGGTAACCGCGGCGGGTGGCGAACTCGTCGTCCAGCACCACCAGGTCGCCCTCGCCTTCCAGATGCTCCTCGAAGCGCTGGATCAGCCGTTCGCTGATCCGCAGCACCACCGCCGCGCTGCGGTAGAACTGCTGCATCATCTTTTCGACCAGCGCGTTATCGGCCTCATCCACGTGCGCCAGTCGCGCCGCCAGTGCTTTCTGGTGGTCGAAGCGCAGCCGCTCCTCGGCCTTGCCGGAGACCAGATGCAGACCGAAACGCAGCCGTGACAGCGTGCGCCGCTCGCGCTCCAGGGTGGCGTGTTCGTCCACGCCCAGCAGGCCCAGGGTGATCAGCTGCTCCATGCTGTGCGCATCCAGCACCCGCCGCGCCAGCCAGCGCAGCGTCTGCACATCGCGCAGGCCGCCAGGGCCGTCCTTGAGATTGGGCTCGAGGTTGTCGGCGGTGTCGCCGTAGCGGGCGTGGCGGCTTCGCTGCTCGGCCAGTTTGCCCGCGTAGTAGTCGGCCGCCGGCCAGGTGCGTTCGATCGAGATCGCATCGTTCAGCCGCCGCACTTCGACCAGGTTGGCCAGCAGCGGGCGCGCTTCCTGCAGCGAGGTCTGCACGGTGATGTCGGTGGCCGCCATGCCGGTGCACTCTTCCGCACTGCGCACCGCGTGTCCTACCGGCAGGCCGGCGTCCCAAAGCAGCGCAAACAGGCGCGCCAGCTCCTCGCGGCAGTCCATCGGCGAGCCGTCTTCGACCAGCGCAAGCAGATCGATATCCGATCCTGGGAACAGCTCCCCGCGGCCGTAACCGCCCACCGCGAACAGCGCCAGCGGCGCTTCGGCCGGGATGCAGCGGGCCCAGGCCTGGCGCACGTAGGCATCCACGGCGTTGACCCGCCCGGCCAGCAGGCGGTCGATGTCTTCACCGGAGTCGAACCGGCGGGCCAGCTCCGCATCGTGCTCGGCCAGCGAGGCGCGCGCCTCGGCGGCCCAGGCGGCGTCATCCACCTGCCTGCCGCCGTTGCCCGTGTGCGCAGGCGCGGCGGTCATCACCGTCAGAGGAAGGCTTCGTTGTCGTCGCCGGGGATGCGGGTGAGCACATCCACCCCGTCCGCGGTCACGGCGACCATGTGCTCCCACTGGGCCGAGAGCTTGCGGTCCTTGGTCACCACGGTCCAGCCGTCGGGCAGCAGCCGGGTGTGGCGCTTGCCCTCGTTGATCATCGGCTCGATGGTGAAGGTCATGCCTTCCTTCAGCACCAGGCCCTCGCCCGGGTTGCCGTAGTGCAGCACCTGTGGATCGTCGTGATAGACCTTGCCGATGCCGTGGCCGCAGTATTCGCGCACCACCGAGAACCGCTCGGCCTCGGCCACCTGCTGGATGGCGTGGCCCACGTCGCCCAGGGTCGCGCCCGGACGCACCGCGTGGATGCCGGCGAACATCGCCTTGCGAGTGGTATCCACCAGCCGGCGCGCCATCACCGAGGGCTCGCCTACGTAGTACATGCGGCTGGTATCGCCGTGCCAGCCGTCCTTGATCACGGTGACGTCGATATTGATGATGTCGCCGTCCTTGAGCACCTTCGGCCCGGGGATGCCGTGGCAGATCACATTGTTGGCTGAAATGCACGTGGCCTTCGGATAGCCGCGGTAGCCGACGTTGGCAGGCGTGGTGCCCTGCACGTTCACGATGTGCTCGTGGCAGATGCGGTCCAGCTCTTCCGTGCTCACACCGGGCTTCACGTGCGGCGCGATCATCTGCAGCACCTCGGCCGCCAGGCGGCCGGCCACGCGCATCTTCTCGATTTCTTCGGGGGTCTTGAGATTGATGGTCATTGGGACATTATCGCCGATCACGGAGCCCGTCTGGCGGGGGTGCCGTTCCAGGGCCTCCAGCGCCCCCAGCCGGCTCCCCATGCCTTCGGCCCCCGGGCCCGGGAAAGATTGCGCGAGGCGCCTTTTCCGCTATAATTGCCCGCTGGATTGTGCTTTATGGACAATTCCGCCCACGCCGGGCGTCACCGGTGAATACACACCCGCTGCAAACCCCCGTGCCGGGGTGCCCTCACTGGAGGGTTCGGACACGGAGGCAGCGGGGAGGCCCAACCCCGGAACCTTTCGCCCGCCCTGCGGGCGGACCGCCCATTCCCAACAGCCGCGGCGGCCCGGTTCCCCATCAGGAGTTCAAGCAATGCCCCAGATCACCATGCGCCAGATGCTGGAGGCCGGCGTTCACTTCGGCCACCAGACCCGCTACTGGAACCCCAAGATGGCTCCGTACATCTTTGGCGCCCGCGGCAAGATCCACATCATCAACCTCGAAAAGACCATGCCGCTGTTCAGCGACGCGATGAACTTCATCTCGTCGATCGCCCAGAAGCGCGGCATCGTGCTGTTCGTGGGCACCAAGCGCAGCGCGCGCGAAGCCATCAAGGAAGAAGCCGAGCGTTGCGGCATGCCGTTCATGACCCAGCGCTGGCTCGGCGGCACGCTGACCAACTTCGTCACCGTGAAGAAGTCGGTCGCCCGCCTGAAGGAGCTGGAAGCGTTCGAGACCGACGGCACCTTCGAGAAGCTGGTCAAGCACGAAGTGCTGGCCCTGCGCCGCGAACGCGACAAGCTGGAAGCTTCGCTGGGCGGTATCCAGGACATGCCGCGCCTGCCGGACGCGCTGTTCGTGATCGACATCGGCCACGAGAGCATCGCCATCAGCGAAGCGCGCAAGCTGGGCATCCCGGTGATTGCCGTGGTTGACACCAACTACGATCCGTCGCTGGTGGACTACGCCATCCCGGGCAACGACGACGCCATCCGCGCCGTGCAGCTGTACGGCCGCGCCGCCGCCGACGCCGTGCTGGAAGGCAAGGCTGCCGCGCCGAGCGCCGCCAGCGTGCGCGAAGAGGAATTCACCGAAGCCGCTGCACCGGCAAAGAAGGCCCCGAAGAAGAAGGCCGCTGCCGCTGAAGAGGCACCGGCGGAAGAGTCCACCAAGGAAGAGGCCGCACCGGCGGAGCAGCCCGTAGAAGCCAAGGCTGAAGCCGAAGCTGAAGCTCCCAAGGCCGAATAAGCGCCCTACTCCACCCATTTTCAGAGGACCCCCATGGAAATCACCGCATCACTGGTCAAGGAACTGCGCGAACGCACCGGCGCCGGCATGATGGAGTGCAAGAAGGCGCTCACCGAAACCAACGGCGACATCGACGCCGCCGCCGAAGCCCTGCGCAAGTCGGGCCTGGCCGCTGCTGACAAGAAGGCCAGCCGCGTGGCTGCCGAAGGCCGCATCGCCACCGCCCAGGAGGGCGGCAAGGCGGCGCTGGTCGAGATCAACTGCGAAACCGACTTCGTGGCCAAGGACGAGAACTTCCTCGCCTTCGCCGATGCCGTGGCCAAGGCCGCGCTGTCGGTGGACGGCGACGATGTCGAAGCCCTGAAGGACGTCAAGTTGGCGTCGGGCCAGACGGTCGAGGAAGCCCGTGCCTCGCTGATCGCCAAGATCGGCGAGAACGTCCAGGTGCGTCGCATTGCCCGCGTCGAGAGCAGCAACAACGTGGCCACCTACGTGCACGGCGGCCGCATTGGCGTCGTGGTCGAAGTCCAGGGCGGCGATGCCGATCTGGCCCGCGGCCTGGCCATGCACGTTGCCGCGATGAACCCCCCGCACAACAAGGCCGCCGACGTTCCCGCCTCCTTCATCGAGAAGGAAAAGGAAATCGAGATGGCCAAGATGTCGGACAAGGACCGCGCCAAGCCGGCCGAGATCCTGGAAAAGATCATCAGCGGCAAGATCAACAAGATCGTCAACGAAGTCACCCTGTACGGCCAGCCGTACGTGCTGGACACCAACGTGACGGTTGAAAAGGCCCTCAAGGCCGCTGGCGCCGACGTGATCGGCTTCCAGCGCCTGGAAGTTGGCGAAGGCATCGAGAAGGTGGTGGAAGACTACGCCGCCGAAGTGATGAAGCAGGCCGGCCTGGCCTGATCCAACGCTGTAAACGCTGTACTTGAAGGGCCGCGCACTCCGCGGCCCTTTTTGTTGTCCCACACGATAGAATCTTCGCGTTTGCCTGCCCCCCGCCCCGGAGTACACCTCATGTCCCAACTCGCCTTTCGCCGTGTCCTGCTCAAACTTTCCGGCGAGGCCCTGATGGGAGAAGAGGATTACGGGATTGATCCCAAGGTCATCGGCCGCCTTGCCCGCGAGGTCATGGAAGTGCAGCAGGCCGGTGCCGAAATCGCACTGGTGATCGGCGGAGGCAACATCTTCCGCGGCGCGGGCCTGGCCGCCAGCGGCATGGACCGGGTCACGGGCGATCACATGGGCATGCTGGCCACGGTCATCAACGCCCTGGCCATGCAGGACGCGCTTGAACAGCTCGGCGGCAGCGTGCGCGTGATGAGCGCCCTCAAGGTCAATGACATCTGCGAGGACTACATCCGCCGCCGCGCCATCCGCCACCTGGAAAAAGGCCGGATCGCGATCTTCGCCGCCGGTACCGGCAACCCGTTCTTCACCACCGACTCCGGTGCTGCGCTGCGCGCGATCGAGATCGGTGCCGACCTGCTGCTCAAGGCCACCAAGGTGGATGGCGTGTACGACGCCGACCCGGCCAAGCACCCCGATGCCAAGCGCTTCGACACCCTCACCTACGACGAGGTGCTGGCCCGCGACCTGCAGGTGATGGACACCGCCGCCTTCGCCCTGTGCCGCGACAGCGACATGCCGCTGCGCATCTTCGACATGGGCCAGCCCGGCCAGCTGCTGCGCATTCTCAAGGGCGAACAGATCGGCACGCTGGTGAAGGGCCGCAGCTGAAGCCCTTCGCACCCCTGCTGCAGCTATAATCCGGCGGTTACCCGTCACGAGATGGAGCCGTCGATGCTCAACGAAATCAAGAAAGATGCGCAGACTCGCATGAACAAGAGCATCGAGTCGCTGCGCCACGATCTGTCCAAGATCCGCACTGGCCGCGCCTCAACCGCCCTCCTTGACCAGCTGAAGGTCAACTACTACGGATCGGACATGCCGCTGTCGCAGGTGGCTACCGTAGCCGTCAGCGATGCCCGCACCCTGACCATCACCCCTTGGGAAAAGCAGATGGTCGGCCCGGTGGAAAAGGCGATCCTGGCCTCCGACCTGGGCCTTAACCCGAACACCTCCGGCACCACCATCCGCATCAACCTGCCCGCGCTGACCGAAGAGCGCCGTCGCGAGCTGGCCAAGGTGGTGAACAACGAAGGCGAGAACTCGAAGATCGCGATCCGCAACGTCCGCCGCGATGCCAACCAGCAGACCAAGGACCTGCTGAAGGAAAAGGAGATCAGCGAGGACGACGAGCGCCGCAGCGAGGAAGAGATCCAGAAGATCACCGATCAGGCGATCAAGGGCGTGGACGAAGTCGTCAAGGCCAAGGAAGAGGAACTGATGGCGGTCTGAGTGGTTGTCGAAACCACTGTGTCCATGCAGGTTCCCAATCCTCCCGCAGTCCCCAGCCACGTCGCCATCATCATGGATGGCAATGGCCGCTGGGCCGCACGTCGCCGGCGGCCGCGAATGATCGGCCACCGCGCCGGCGCGCGCGCAGTCAACGTGTGCATCGACTTCTGCCTGGAGCACGGCATCCGGGCGCTGACCCTGTTCGCGTTTTCCAGCGAGAACTGGGGCCGGCCCGCGGAAGAGGTCGGCGCGCTGATGAAGCTGTTCCTCAACGCGCTGGAACGCGAGGTCATCGAGCTGGAGCGGCGCGGGGTGCAGGTGCGCTTCATTGGCGAGCGCACCCGATTCAACGCCGCCATCCAGCAGCGCATGCAGGAAGCTGAAGCGCGCACCGCCCACAACCATCGCCTGCACCTGAATGTGGCTGCGAGCTATGGCGGACGCCAGGACATCGCCTCCGCTGCCCGCTCCCTGGCCGAGGATGTGGCTGCTGGGCGCCTGCAGCCCGGGCAGATCGACGAAGCCGCCATCGGCGCGCGCATGTCGCTGGCTGACCTGCCGCCCCCTGACCTGTTCATCCGCACCGGCGGCGAGCTGCGGGTCAGCAATTTCCTGCTCTGGCAGCTGGCATATACCGAGCTGTGGTTCACCGACACCTTGTGGCCTGATTTCGACGCTGCCACCCTGCAGCGGGCGCTGGACGACTACGCGGCGCGCGAGCGCCGCTACGGCCTGACCGCCGAGCAGATCGTCGCCAGGCAGGCCCTACCCGATACGAAGGACGCTTCTTCCGCATGACCAGGACCCGTGTAATCGCCGCCCTCGTGATGGCGCCGCTGGCAATCGCCGCAGTCCTGCTGCTGCCCACCCAGTGGCTGGTGGCATTGGCGGCCGTCGCCCTGCTGGGTGGACTGTGGGAATGGCTGCGCCTGGCCGGGGTGGATGACGGGATTGCCCGCGGCACCCTGCTGATCGCCAACCTGCTGCTGATTCTGGCCCTGGTCTGGGCCTCGGCCAGCGATCCCAATGGCTCGATGGTGCTGCTCAAGCTGTTCTGCGTGGCCGCGGTCATCGGGTGGCTGCTGGTGGCGATCTGGCTGCGCCATCCCGGGTTTGCCTCTGCGCCGGATGCGCGCTCGCGGGTCATCAAGCTGGCCGCCGGCACCCTGGTCATGGTGCCGGCCTGGTGTGCGGTTGGGCTGATCCACGCCGGCGAGCCGAACGGCAACCGCTGGCTGCTGCTTGCGCTGGCGATTGTCTGGGCGGCCGATACCGGCGCCTACTTCGCCGGCCGCAGCTTCGGCGGCAAGGTCTTCAAGGACCGCCGGCTGGCGCCACGCATCAGTCCCAACAAGACCATCGAAGGCCTGATCGGCGGCCTGGTGCTGGCGGTGCTGACGGGCGTGGCTTTCGCCCCGCTGGCCGGCGCTTCCACCGGCCAACTGCCGGCCGTGGCCCTGGTGGCGCTGTTGGCGGCCGGGTTCTCGGTAGTCGGTGACCTGTTCGAAAGCCTGCTCAAGCGCCATGCGGGGGTGAAGGATTCCGGCAACCTGATTCCCGGCCACGGCGGCCTGCTTGATCGCATGGACGGTGTGCTGGCAGCACTTCCGGTCTTTGCCGTGGGCCAGATCTGGCTGGGATTCTGAGCATGACGATGGCCAGCCTCCGCTCAATTGCCGTGCTTGGCGCCACCGGTTCGATCGGCGCATCCGCCCTGGACGTGATCGCCCGGCATCCGCAGCGGATGCGGGCTTCGATACTGGCCGCGGGCAGCAACGTGGACGCGCTGGTGGCACTGTGCGTTGAGCATCGCCCTGACCACGCGGTGATCGCGGATACGGCCCGCTTTGACGCCCTGAGAGATGGCCTGAGCGCCGCTGGGCTCTCCACCGTTGCCCACGCGGGCGGCCAGGCGCTTTCCGACCTGGTCGCCAGCGACGCCTGTGACACCGTGGTGGCCGCGATTGTTGGCGCCGCCGGGCTGGATTCCACCCTGGCAGCCGCAAGGGCCGGTAAGCGGCTGCTGCTGGCCAACAAGGAATCACTGGTGCTCGCCGGCGAACTGGTGATGGCCGCCGCACGCGAAGCCGGTGCCAGCGTGATTCCCATCGACAGCGAACACAGCGCTATTTTCCAGTGTCTGCCCGATGGGCGGATGCATCCGGGCGTGCGCGCGATCACCCTCACCGCTTCGGGCGGGCCGTTCCGCGGCCGCAGCCGGGCCGAGCTGGAAAGGGTTACGCCGGAGCAGGCCATCGCTCATCCCAAGTGGTCGATGGGCCCGAAGATTTCGGTGGACTCGGCCACGCTGATGAACAAGGGCCTGGAATTGATCGAGGCCCACCATCTGTTCGGCCTGCCGGCAGAGCGCATGGACGTGCTGGTGCACCCGCAGAGTCTGGTCCACGCGCTGGTGGAGTTCGACGACGGCTCCACCCTGGCGCAGATGGGGCTGCCGGATATGCGCACCGCGCTGGCGGTGGGCCTGGCCTGGCCGGAACGGATCGATTCAGGCGTCGGCAGGCTGGACCTGCTGGCCCAGGGCAAACTGGAATTCGAAGCGCCGGACGAGGCCACGTTCCCGTGCCTGGGCCTGGCCCGGCAGGCTCTGGAGAGCGGGGGCACCGCGCCGGCCACTCTCAATGCGGCCAATGAGGTTGCGGTATCGGCCTTCCTGGAGCGCAGGATCGGTTTCCTCGACATCGCCGCAGTGGTCACCGATGCGCTGACGGCGCTGCCCCGCGCACCGGCAGCCTCGCTGGAGGCCCTGTGCAATGCCGATGAACAGGCGCGCCGGGTCGCACACGCCGCCCTGCCCCGGTACGCTCCACCCTCGCCATGATCATTTCCCCCTCCAGCCACCCTGCTGAACGCGTGACTCTTCGCCCATGACTTCATTTTTCGGCTCCGTCTGGTGGCTGATCGTCAGCCTGGGCGTACTCGTGACCTTCCACGAGTTCGGCCATTACTGGGTCGCCCGGCGCAACGGGGTCAAGGTGCTGCGTTTTTCCATTGGCTTCGGCAGGCCGCTGTGGTCACGCCGCGGCCGCGACGGCACCGAATACGTGATCGCCGCCATCCCGCTGGGCGGCTACGTGAAGATGCTGGACGAGCGCGAGACGCCCGTTCCTGAAGAGGAAGCTTCGCAGGCGTTCAACCGCAAGTCGGTGTGGCAGCGCATTGCCATCGTCATTGCAGGCCCGGCGGCCAACCTGATCCTGTGCGTCGTCCTGCTGTGGGCGATGTTCGTGGTCGGCCGGCCCGACTACATGCCCGTGGCCGGCGTGGCCCAGGGGCTGGCCGCTGAAGCCGGCCTGGAGCGTGGCGACAGCATCCAGAGCGTGGGTGGGCGCCAGACGCCGACCTGGAACGAGGTGCAGCTCGCCCTGCTGCCCGCGGCGCTGGACCGCAGCGACGTGCAGCTGGAAGTGATCGACACCCATGGCAACCAGCGCACCCGCATTCTGCCCCTGTCACGCCTGCCGGCCGACATGGACGACCGCCACCTGCTGCCGTCGATCGGCCTGCTGCCCCGGCATCTGCTGCTGCCCGCGGTCATCGGCGGGATCCAGCCGGGTGCGCCAGCCGACGGACTGCTGGTCGAAGGCGACCGCATCACCGCCTTCGACTCGCACCGGATCGAAACCTTCGAGCAGATCGGCCCGCTGGTCCAGGAGCTGGGCGCGCAGGGCGGAAGCGCGATGGTGGAGGTTGAGCGCGAAGGCGAGCGGTTGGCGCTGGAGCTGACGCCTGAGCTGATGGAGGACCCGGAGCGCGGTGATTTCTGGGCGCTGGGCATCCATTCCGACCGCGGCCAGGTCCCGCCGAAGGACGCCATGCAGCGCTACGGCCCTGTCGCAGCGGTGCCGGCGGCGCTGCGCGAGACCGCGCACCTGACCGGCCAGCTGGTGGGTATGCTCGGGCGCGCGTTCAGCGGCCGGGTCGCGATCGAGAACACCGTGGCCGGGCCGATCACCATCGCCCGGGCCACCAACGCCTACGCCAGCCAGGGCGTGGCGTGGTACCTGACCATCCTTGCCCTGCTGTCGCTGAGCCTGGCCATCCTCAACCTGCTGCCGATCCCGCTGCTGGATGGCGGCCACCTCCTGTATTACCTTATCGAGTTGGTCAAGGGCAGCCCGTTAAGCGATCGTGCCATGGTCGCCGGGCAGTATGTTGGGCTCGCGCTGCTTGCCAGCCTGATGGGACTGGCGTTCTACAACGACATCCTGCAACTGGTCCAACGCTGACTTTCCTCCATTCAACGCCAACGCCGCGCCATCCAGGCAGCTGCGAGGCGCATTCAAGACGGACGTAATAGATGACGCGAAATCCCAGCCGCCACCTGCTCGCCCTCGCCCTTGCGGCGGCGATCGTGTCCCCTGCCGGGGCCCAGCAGACAGCAGAAGCGCCGCCATCCGTCCAAAGCCCGGCGGCCGGTGCATTCATTGCCAGCGACATCCGCGTGGATGGCCTGCAGCGCATCGGCGCCGGTACGGTATTCACCTACCTGCCGATTGAACGCGGCGACCAGGTCGACCAGACCCGCGTGGGCGAAGCCATCCGCGCGCTCTACCGCACCGGCTTCTTCGAGGACGTGCGCATGGGCCGCCAGGGCGACATCCTGGTGATCACGGTCACCGAGCGTCCGGCAATCAACCGCCTGACCCTGACCGGCAACAAGGACATCAAGACCGAAGACCTGATGCAAGGTCTGTCCGAAATCGGCCTGGCCGAAGGCGACACCTTCGACCGCCTGGCCCTGGATCGGGTGACCCAGGAGCTGACCCGCCAGTACAACAACCGCGGCAAGTACAACGTCCAGGTCACGCCCACGGTGTCCAACCTGGACCGCAACCGGGTGGACGTGACGATCAACGTCGACGAAGGTTCCGCGGCCAAGATCCGCCACATCAATATCGTCGGCAACGAGACCTACGACCAGGACACCCTGCGCGAAAACTGGGAGTCCGGCACCAGCAACTGGCTGAGCTGGTACCGCCGTGACGACCAGTATTCGCGTGAAAAGCTGGATGGTGACCGCGAGAAACTGCACAACTTCTACCTCGACCGCGGCCACCTGGACTTCAGCGAAGACAGCATCGAAGTGGCGATCAGCCCCGATCGCCAGGACATGTACATCACCTCCGGCATCACCGAGGGCGAGGTGTACACCGTGTCCGGAGTGGAAGTGGTCGGCGATACCGTCCTGCCGAAGGAAGATATCGAGTCGCGCCTGTTCATCCGCGAGGGACAGACCTTCTCGCGCGCCCTGCTGGAGCTGAGCTCGGACGCGATCATCGCCACCCTGAGCAACATCGGCTACGCCTTCGCCCAAGTGAACCCGATCCCCGAGGTCAACCGCGAGGACCGCACCGCCAAGATCGCCATGCAGGTGGTTCCGGGTCCGCGGGTGAACGTGCGCCGGATCGTATTCCGCGGCAACACCCGCACCTCCGATGAAGTCCTGCGCCGTGAGATGCGCCAGTTCGAAGGGTCCTGGTATTCGCAGGCGGCCATCGACCGTTCGCGCATCCGCCTGCAGCGTCTGGGCTTCTTCGAAACGGGCAGCGTCAGCGTGGAAACCGAACCGGTGCCGGGCAGCCCGGACGAGGTCGACGTGGTCTTCAGCGTGGCCGAAACCGCCTCGGGCAGCTTCGTGTTCGGCCTGGGGTATTCGCAGCTCGCCGGCGTGACCACCTCGATCCAGCTGTCGCAGAACAACTTCCTGGGCCGCGGCAACCGGGTCTCGATCGAGGCCAGCCGCAACCTGTACCTGCAGCGCTACGCGTTCTCCTACGTCAACCCCTACTTCACCGATGAGGGGCTGTCGATGGGCTACAACCTGTGGTGGCGCGAATTCGACAACTCCGAATTCAACACCGCCCAGTACTCCTCCACCAGCGCCGCCGGCCAGGTGTTCTTCGGCGTGCCGATCACCGAGCACGACAGCTTCTCGCTGCTGTTCGGCCTGGACCGCAACGAGATCTTTACCTGGCGCGGTGCCACCCCGGATTCGATCGTCGACTACGTCGACGCGTTCGGTTCGCGCACCTTCCACGCCTGGCGTACCGAGGTGGGCTGGGCCCGCGACACGCGCAACGATTTCCTGCAGCCCACGCGCGGTACCTACCAGCGCGTAGCCGCGGAAATCACCCTGCCCGGCTCGACCGCCGAGTACTACAAGCTCAGCTATGAATTCTCCAAGTACTGGCCGCTCAGTCGCGCCCTGGTGCTGAACACCCGCGCCGAAGTCGGCTACGGCGACAGCTACGGCAGCGATGTGACGCGCGATGTGTGTTACATCCCGGCGCCGGCCCCGACCCAGGACAATCCGTGGCCGCAGCCGCCGCCGCCAACCGATCCGTGTACGCCTGATGCGGACGATTACCTGCGCACGATCAGCGCCAGCGGCCTGCCGTTCTACGAGAATTTCTACGCCGGTGGTACCCGTTCGGTCCGCGGCTTCCGTGACAACACCCTGGGCCCGCGCGAGTCGGTGGCCGGAAGCAATTTCCTGCAGCCCCTGGGCGGTGCGCTGAAGACCGTCGGTTCGCTGGAGATGTACTTCCCCACCCTGCTCGATTCCCCAGCGGCGCGGATTTCCGCGTTCGTCGACTTCGGCAACGTGTACACCGATCTTGATGCCTTCGAGGCCAAGGACTTCCGTGTCTCGGCAGGTGTCGCGCTGATGTGGCGCGCACCGGTAGGCCCGATTTCGATCAGCTATGCCTATCCGCTGCGCAAGCAGGACGATGTGTTCGGTGGCGCTGGCGACCTGATCCGCCGCGGCGACGAGGTCGAGCGCCTGCAGTTCACCTTCGGTGGCGCGTTCTGATATCGCGCCGCCGTACGCAGGAGCAAGCATGGGCAAGCAGGGATACACGGCGGCGGAAATTGCCGCGCATACCGGGCTGGAACTTCGTGGAGACGACCGTGGGGACGACGCTGTCCGCATCGAGGGGGTCGCCTCGCTTGGTGCTGCGCAGCCGCACCAGCTGAGCTTCCTGGCCAATCCGCGCTATCGCGCGCAGCTCGAGCACAGCCGGGCCGGCGTGGTGATCCTGCAGCCGGAGCAGGCGGAGTCCTTCGCCGGCACCGCGCTGCTGGCGGCCGACCCGTACGTGGCCTATGCGCGCGCCGCGGCGCTGTTCGAACTGCGTGAAGCAACGGACCCCGGCGTCCATCCGACCGCCGTGGTGGATCCGTCCGCCAAGGTGGATCCGGGCGCCCACATCGGGCCGCACAGCTTTATTGGCGCGCGCACCACAATCGGGCCTGGCGCCGTGATCGGTCCCGGCTGCGTGGTGGGCGAGGACTGCGAAGTCGGCGCCGGCACGGAGCTGGTGGCGCGGGTCAGCCTGGTCAGGCGGGTGCGGATCGGTGCCCGCTGCGTGGTCCACCCCGGCGCCGTGATCGGCGCCGACGGCTTCGGCCTGGCCATGGAACAGGGCCAGTGGATCAAGGTACCGCAGCTGGGCGGGGTGCGGATTGGCGACGACTGCGAGATCGGTGCCAATACCACCATCGACCGCGGCGCCATCGACGACACCGTGCTGGAAGACAACGTACGCCTGGACAACCTGATCCAGATCGCCCACAACGTGCACGTGGGTGCACACACGGCCATGGCCGGCTGCGTGGGCGTGGCGGGTAGCACCAGGATCGGCCGCTACTGCATGCTGGCCGGCCAGGTCGGCGTGGCCGGGCATCTGGAGATCTGCGACCGGGTCACGGTGATGGCCAAGAGCATGATCTCGCATTCGATCACTGAACCGGGCGAGTATGCTTCCGGGATACCGGCGACGCCGGCACGCGAGTGGCGGCGGACTGCGGTACGCATCCGCCAGCTCGACACGCTTGCACAGCGCATCGCCGCCATTGAAAAGGGAAAAGAATGACCAAGGCTCCACCATCGCTGCCTCTGGACAGCAACGCCATCCGCGAGCTGCTGCCGCACCGCTACCCGTTCCTGCTGGTTGATCGGGTAGTGGAGGTGGAGCCGGGCCGCCGGGTGCTGTGCTTCAAGAATGTCAGCAGCAATGAAGGTTTTTTCCAGGGCCACTTCCCCAACCACCCGGTCATGCCGGGCGTGCTGGTGATCGAGGCCCTTGCGCAGGCCGGCGGGCTGCTGAGCCATCTCAGCCGCGACGAGGTCATCACCGACCGTATTTCCTACCTGGTGAAGGTGGACAAGGCCCGGTTCACCCACATGGTGGTCCCGGGCGACCGGCTGGATCTTGAAGTGGAGATCCGCCGCGAGATCCGCAACATGACCCTGTACGCCGGCACCGCCAGCGTGGACGGCCGCGAAGTCGCCTGCGCCGAGATCCTCTGTGCGGAGGTCGAGGCCTGACATGTCCGTTGCGGTACAGGTGCATCCGGCCGCCAGCGTGGATCCGTCCGCAAAGCTGGGGACCGGGGTTGAGGTGGGTGCCTTCACCCTGATCGGGCCGGAGGTCGAGATCGGCGACGGCACCCGCATCGGCTCGCACTGCAGCATCCTTGGCCCTACCCGGATCGGACGTGAGAACGTTTTCCACGGCCACGTGGCGATCGGCGGCGACCCCCAGGACAAGAAGTTCGCCGGGGAGACGGTGCGGCTGGAGATCGGCGATCGCAACGTGATCCGCGAATTCGCCACCATCAATCGGGGCACCGGCGGTGGCGGAGGCGTGACCCGGGTGGGCGATGACAACTGGCTGCTGGCCTACACCCACATTGCCCACGACTGCATCGTGGGCAGCCACTGCGTGTTCTCCAACAACGCCACCCTCGCCGGCCACGTTGAAATTGGCGATCACGTGATCCTCAGCGGGTTCGTCGGAGTCCACCAGTTCTGCCGGGTGGGCATGCATGCCTTCATCGGCATGGGCGCCTTCATCAACGGTGACGTGCCGCCATTCGTGATGGTGGCCCAGGAAGGTTACGGACGGCCACGCGGTATCAACAGCGAAGGCCTGAAGCGGCGCGGGTTTGATTCCGACCGCACCGCCGCGATCAAGCGCGCCTACCGCGCCCTGTACATGTCCGGTAGCGACCTGGCCCAGGCCCGGACCCGCCTGTCCGAGATGGCTGGCGAAAGCGAGGATGTGCGCGCGATGCTTGAGTTCATCGAGTCCGGCCAGCGCGCCCTGCTGCGATGAAGGCGCGTTTCGCCCTGGTGGCGGGCGAAGCCTCGGGCGACCTGCTGGGTGCCGGGCTGATCGCCGAGCTTTCGCAACGGTTTCCGGATGCCCTGTTTGCCGGCGTCGGCGGCGACGCCATGCGTCGTGCCGGCCTGGACGCCTGGCACGATTCGTCCGAACTGGCGGTCATGGGCCTGAGCGAGGTGCTCTCGCACCTGCCGCGCCTGCTGTCCCTGCGTCGCAGCCTGCACCGGCGGATGCGCACCTGGCAGCCGGACGCATTCATCGGCATCGATGCACCTGATTTCAACCTCGGTCTTGAACGCCGCCTCAAGCGTGACGGGCTGCGAACCGCGCACTACGTCAGCCCTTCGATCTGGGCCTGGCGCCGGGGCCGCGCACGCACGATCGGGCGCAGCGCCGACCGGGTGCTGTGCCTGTTTCCGATGGAGCCGGAAATCTATGCCGCGCACGGGGTGGACGCGCGTTTCGTGGGCCATCCGATGGCCGATGAAATGCCCCTCAACCCGGATCGTCGCGCCGCCCGCCAGCGGTTGGGTCTGGCCGGCGAAGGAACCGTGCTGGCGGTATTGCCGGGGTCCAGGCTGGGCGAAGTCGAACGACTGGGCGAGGTGTTCCTGCAGGCAGCCGCCTTGGTCGCCGCCCAGGTCCCGGGCCTGCGGATCGTGATCCCGGCCGCCAATCCCGGTTGCCGGCAGGCGCTGGAGGCGCAGGTGGCCGCCGCGAAGCTGCCCCCCGGTGCGGTCCTGCTGCTGGACGGGCAGTCCCGCGAAGCGATGGTGGCTGCGGACGTGGTGCTGCTGGCCTCCGGCACGGCCACGCTGGAAGCCATGCTGGCCAAGCGGCCGATGGTGGTGGGCTACCGGGTGGCCCGCGGCACCCAGGTGCTGGTGCGCGCCACCGGCCTGCTCAAGACCGACCGCTTTTCCCTGCCGAATGTACTGGCCGGCGAGACCCTGGTGCCCGAGCTGATCCAGGAGGACTGCACGCCGGACAAGCTCGCCCGGGCCGTCCTGGCCTGGCTGCGCGATCCGGCCGCGGTGGCGGCGCTGGAGCCGCGCTTCCGCGAGATCCACATGACCCTGCGCCGCGACGCTTCAGCGCGCGCGGCAGACGTTGTCGAGGCCCTGGTGGCGCGCCGATGAGCCTGCTGGTGGCCGGCGTTGACGAGGCGGGGCGCGGGCCACTCGCCGGCCCGGTCGTGGTCGCGGCGGTGATCCTGCGTCCGAATCACGGCATGGAAGGTCTGGATGACTCCAAGCGGCTGTCCGAGAAGCGCCGGGAAGCGCTGTACCCGCAGATTGTCGAATCCGCGCTGGCGTGGCGGGTGGAGTTCGTGGATATCGACGAAATCGACACCCTCAACATCCTCCAGGCCACGCTCATCGGCATGTGCCGGGCCCTGCGCGCGCTCTCCCCTGCGGCCCAGCTGGCCCGCATCGATGGCAACCAGCTGCCCCGTGACCTCCCGTGCCCGGCCGAGGCGGTGATTGGAGGCGATGCGCTGGAGCCATCGATCATGGCGGCGTCGATCCTGGCCAAGGTGTCCCGTGATCGGGCCATGCGCCAGCTGCATGAGCAGTTTCCCCAGTACGGCTTTGACCGGCACAAAGGCTACCCGAGTCCCCAGCACCTTGCGGCATTGCAGGCCCACGGCCCCTGTCCGCACCACCGGCGCAGCTACGCGCCTGTGCAGCTGTCGCTCATGCCGGAGCTTCGGGTCCGCTGATTTCCCCGGCCCCGCTGCCGAAGCCGCTATCTTCCAGCAACGATCCCGACCGCCTCGAACGCAGCTGGAAACACAACCGCAGCCCGTTGCAGGCGGTGATGTCAACCCTTGTCGACATCGGCCCGGACACCTACGCTGACCGGGCCGTGTCAGTCCGCTTTGTCCATCTCCACCTGCACAGCGAGTATTCGCTGGTTGATTCGACGATCCGCATTCCGGAGCTCGTCGAGCGTTGTGCTGCGCTGGGACAACCCGCTGTCGCAGTCACCGATCGCAACAATCTGTTCTCGCTGGTGGAGTTCCATTCCAGGGCGGAAGCCGCTGGCGTCAAGCCGATCGCCGGCGCCGATGTGATGGTGGCCAGCGGCACCGAGCCCGCATGGCCGGTGACCCTGCTGTGCCGCAGCCGGGAAGGCTATCTCAACCTGTCGCGCCTGCTCAGCCGCGGCTGGCTGGAAGGCCACCGCCATGACGGCGTGATCGTACGGCCGGAGTGGCTGCTGGAGCAGACCGGAGACCTGTTCGCCCTGGTTGGTCGCCACAGCGAGGCCGGGCGCCTGGCCGCCGCCGGCAAGCATGATTCCGCCCTTGAGTGGCTCGGCGAATGGCAGCAGGCCTTCGACGACCGCCTGCACCTGGAGCTGACCCGCACCGGGCGCGAGGGCGAGGAGCCGTTCAACGATTTCGCCCTGCACGCGGCCAGCGACCGCGGCCTGCCGATCATCGCCTCCAACGATGTGCGCTTCCTGGACGCCAACGGCTTTGATGCGCACGAGGCGCGCAGCTGCATCGCCACCGGCCGCGTGCTGGACGATCCGCGCCGCCCGCGCAACTACAGTCCCGAGCAGTACCTGAAATCGGCCGATGAGATGGCCGAGCTGTTCGCCGACCTGCCGGACGCGCTGGACAACACGGTGACCCTGGCCCAGCGCTGCAACTTCGAGCTGAGCCTGGGCAAGTACTACCTGCCAGCCTTCCCGGTGCCCGACGACCACACCCTGGAAAGCTGGATGCGCAGCCAGGCGCGCGAAGGGCTGGACCAGCGGCTGGCCAGCAATCCGATGGCCGAAGGCCACACCCGGGAGACGTATCTCGAGCGCCTCGACATCGAGCTGGGCGTCATCATCGAGATGGGCTTCCCCGGCTACTTCCTGATCGTGGCCGACTTCATCAACTGGGCCAAGGAACAGGGCATCCCGGTGGGTCCGGGCCGTGGTTCGGGCGCCGGCTCGCTGGTGGCCTGGGCGCTGGGCATCACCGATCTGGACCCGCTGCCCTACGACCTGCTGTTCGAACGCTTCCTCAACCCGGAACGCGTGTCGATGCCGGACTTCGACATCGACTTCTGCATGGACCGGCGCGACGAGGTGATCGATTACGTCGCCCGCAAGTACGGCCGCGACCGGGTCAGCCAGATCATCACCTACGGCACCATGGCCGCCAAGGCGGTGGTGCGCGACGTGGGCCGCGTGCTGGGCTACCCGTACGGCATGGTCGACGGCATCGCCAAGCTGGTGCCGATGACCCTGGGCGTGTCGCTGTCGGACGCGCTGGGCCGCACCGACAAGGGCCGCAAGGACGAGAACTGGCGTTCTGACGAACTGATTGCGCGCTACAACGACGAGGAGGACATACGCGACCTGCTCGACCTGGCGCTGCAGCTGGAAAACCTGACCCGCAACGCCGGCAAGCACGCCGGCGGCGTGGTGATCGCGCCGCGGCCGCTGAGCGACTTCTGCCCGCTGTTCGCCGAACACGACGAAGACGGACGCGGCAAGAACCCGGTTACCCAGTTCGACAAGGACGACGTGGAAGCGGTGGGCCTGGTGAAGTTCGACTTCCTGGGCCTGCGCACGCTGACCATCATCGACTGGGCGGTGAAGGCGATCAACGCGCGCCGCGAGACCTCGGGCGAAGAGTTGCTGGACATCTCGACCCTGCCGCTGGACGACGCGCCGACCTACGAGCTGTTTGCCCGCGGCGGCACGGTGGCGGTGTTCCAGTTCGAGTCGCGCGGCATGCGCGAGCTGCTCAAGCGCGCCCAGCCGGACCGGTTCGAGGACATCATCGCCCTGGCGGCGCTGTTCCGCCCCGGTCCACTGAACTCTGGGATGGACAAGGACTGGGTCGACCGCAAGCACGGCAATGCCGAGGTCACCTATCCGCACCCCGCACTGGAGCCGGTGCTCAGCCCCACCTACGGGGTGATCGTGTACCAGGAACAGGTGATGCAGATCGCCCAGGTCCTGGCCGGCTACTCGCTGGGCGGCGCCGACCTGCTGCGCCGGGCGATGGGCAAGAAGAACGCCACGGAGATGGCCAAGGAGCGCGCCAAGTTCGAGGCCGGCTCCGCCGCCAACGGCGTCGACCCGAAGGTCGCCACTTCGATCTTCGACCTGATGGAGCAGTTCGCCGAATACGGCTTCAACAAGTCGCACTCGGCGGCCTACGCGCTGGTGGCCTATCAGACCGCGTGGCTGAAGGTGCACTATCCGGCCGAATTCATGGCCGCAGTGCTGTCTTCGGACATGGACAACACGGAAAAGGTGGTGGGCTTCCTGGAAGAAGCCCGCGCACTGGGGCTGGAGGTCATGCCACCCGACGTCAACGCCTCCGCCCACATGTTCCAGGCCATCGACGCCAGGACCATCCGCTACGGCCTGGGCGCGGTGAAGGGCGTGGGCCGCGGCGTGTGCGAGGCCATCGCCGCCGCACGCGCCGGCGGCGAGCCATTCCGCGACATGCTGGATTTCTGCACCCGCGTGGATGCAGGCCGGCTCAACCGCCGCACCCTGGAAGCGCTGTCCCTGTCAGGGGCCCTGGATGCGCTGGACAGCAACCGCGCCTCGCTGATGCTGCAGGTGCCCGAAGCGCTCAAGGCCACCGAGCAGCTGGCACGCGAACGCAGTGCGGGGCAGGTATCGCTGTTTGGCGGCGGCGGAGACGACCACGCGCCGGCGCTGGAAATCAATCTGCCCCAAGCTGAGCCCTGGCCGCTGGGCCAGGTGCTCGCTGGCGAGCGCGACACCCTGGGCCACTACCTGAGTGGGCACCCGGTTGATCCGCACCGCGAAGAGCTGGAGGCGCTGGTCGGTACCGACCTGGGCAAGCTGGATGCGCTGTGGGCCACGCGTCCGGAAGGCCGCGGCGGCTGGCGGCCGGAAGTCACCGTGGTGGTGGCCGGTCTGGTCACCGGCATGCGCAAGCGCGGTGATTCGCAGGCTTTTGTACAGATCGAAGACGGCCGCGGCCGCCTGGAGTGTGCGTTCTTCTCCGAGGCGCTGCAGGAATACGCATCCTTGCTGACCCGCGACCGGATCCTGATCGTGGAGGGCGGGCTGCGCGAGGACGAATTCAGCGGCGGGTTCTCGCTGCGTGCCCAGCGCTGCTGGGATTTCCAGCAGATATGCCCGCAGATTTCCCGCCGCCTGGCGCTGCGCCTGGATCTGCGTGTGGCGGGGGTGCTCGACCGGCTGGAGAAGCTGCTCCAGCCCCAGCGTCCAGGCCAGACCCCGCTGCGCTGCGAGGTGCTGCTGGCCAGCGGTGCCTGCGGCGTGATCGACCTGAACGGCGAATCCAGCGTGCGCGTTGAAACCGACCTGCTAGGACAGCTGCGCGCTGATCCGGGCGTGCGCGCAGTCCGGGTGACCCTGGACCGGCCGTGGATCGACTGAGCCCGTCGCTGCACGGCACACACGCCACGGTACGGTGTCGCGACACCCGGTCGGATAGACTGTTGCGATCGTTTTACGGCCCGGTTACAGATGAATCCGAACTACCTCGATTTCGAACAGCCCATCGCCGACCTGGAAAGCAAAATCCAGGAACTGCGCCAAGCCAGCACCGGTCCGGAGGTCAACATCGACTCCGAACTGCGCACCCTGCAGGACAAGCTGCGCCGCCGCACCGCGCAGATCTTCCGCGACCTGAATCCATGGCAGGTGTCCCAGCTGGCACGTCATCCCGCTCGGCCCTACACCAGCGATTACATCCGCGTGATGTGCGATGAATTCGAAGAGCTGGCCGGCGACCGCGCCTATGCCGATGACCCGGCGATCATCGGCGGACTGGGCCGGATCGACGGCCGCCCGGTGATGATCATCGGCCATGAAAAAGGCCGCGACACCCGCGCCAAGGTGCGCCGCAACTTCGGCATGCCGCGCCCCGAGGGCTACCGCAAGGCGCTGCGTCTGATGAAGATGGCGGAACGCTTCAAGCTGCCGCTGCTGACCTTCATCGACACCCCGGGCGCCTATCCCGGCATCGGCGCGGAAGAGCGCGGCCAGTCCGAGGCCATTGCCCGCAACCTGATCGAAATGGCCGAGCTGTCAGTGCCGATCCTGTGCACCGTGATCGGTGAAGGCGGCTCCGGCGGTGCCCTGGCGATTGGCGTTGGCGACCGCACCCTGATGCTGGAATACAGCACCTACTCGGTGATCTCACCCGAGGGTTGCGCCTCGATCCTGTGGAAGGACGCCGACAAGAAACGCGAGGCCGCCGAACAGCTGGGTCTGACCGCAAAGCGTCTGCTCGGGCTGGGACTGGTGGACAAGGTGGTACGCGAACCGATTGGCGGCGCCCACCGCAACCCCGGCCAGACTGCCATCCGGCTCAAGGCGGTGCTGCTCAACCAGCTGGATGAGCTGGAAGCGTTTCCGGCCGCCCAGCTGCTGGAGCGGCGCTACCAGCGCCTGCGCGGCTACGGCGCCTACGAGGGGCGCTGAGCACACGCCCATGCTGTCGCCCCCACCCGTCGCCGGCCCGGTCCTGGTGGGTTACAGCGGCGGCATGGATTCCACGGTGCTGCTGCACCTGCTGGCCGCTGACAGCGCCACCCGGGCCCGGGGGCTGCGTGCGATCCATGTGCACCACGGCCTGCAGGCCCAGGCCGATGACTGGGCGGACCACTGCCGCGCAACCTGCGCAGCGCTTGATCTGCCTCTGACCATTGCCCGGGTCACGGTTGACCGCAACTCCGGCCAAGGCCTGGAAGCCGCCGCCCGCCAGGTCCGCTACCAGGCGTTCGAGGCCGCACTTGGCAAGGGTGGCATCCTCGCCCTGGCGCATCATCGCGATGACCAGGCCGAAACCTTCCTGCTGCGCGCCCTGCGCGGCTCCGGCGTGGAGGGCCTGCGAGCCATGCCCGCGTGGCGCAGGATCGGCCGCGGCTGGCTGTGGCGCCCGCTGCTTGAACATCCCCAGGCACAGTTGCTCGACTACGCCCGCGCCCACCGTTTGCACTGGGCGGACGACCCCAGCAACGCTGCCGGCGACCACGATCGCAACCATCTGCGCCTGCATGTGCTGCCCCTGCTGCGCCAGCGCTGGCCCCATGCCGCTGCCGCCCTGGCCCGCAGCGCAACGCTCGCGGGGGAGGCGGCAAGCCTGTTGGCCGGGGAAGACCAGGCAGGCCTGTCGGAGGTTTCCACCGCCGATCCCCAGGTGATCGGGGCCGACGCCCTGCTGCGCCACCCGCGCGAACGACGCGCCCGCATCCTGCGCGCCTGGCTGGCGCTGCTCGACCTGCCTCCCCTGCCTGCGCAAGGCGTGGCCCACCTTGAATCGGATCTGCTGTCAGCGCGCGCCGACGCCACGCCGGCCTTCGCATGGTCAGGTGCGCGGATCCGACGCTGGCGCAATCTGCTGCACGCCAGTGCGGAAGACTCTGCCCTGCCCTCCAACTACCGGGTCGGGTGGGACGGCCTTGAACCGCTGCACCTTCCCACCGGTGATCTCCTGCGCCTGGAGCGGATCGCTTCCGCCAGCGACCCAGGGGAAGAAGTCTGGCAGATGCAGGTCCACGCCCGCCAGGGCGGCGAGCGCATCGTCCTGCCCGGCCGCACCCATTCGCACGCGCTCAAGCACGTGCTGCAGGAACTGGACATCGCGCCCTGGGTGCGCGAGCGCCTGCCCCTGCTTTCAGCAAAAGACGGCAGCTTACTGGCCGCCGCCGATGTGGCGCTTTCCAGCAGCTTCAAGCAACAGCTTGGCCACGCCGGACTGCGGCTCACCTGGCAGCGCCAAGCCGTCAGCGGTTGAGCCGCGCGCGCTGGATGTCCTGCCCTGCCCCGTTTTACGTATGTTCCAGTAGAGGGCCGACACAGGCTCCTGCCGCCCACAGGCGTTCCACCCCTTGTACATGGCCAGGATCGGCCGGACGGGCCACGATACCCGGGTGCCTCTCCGCCCGGAGCATCGCGGCGCAACTTCCACCCGCAACCGGCCGCCCGCATGAATGATCGGTATCCGCTACCCGAAGCCGCAACGGCCTCCAAGGCTCCCCGCGGCCCTCACTCTGCTAAGTTATCCAACCCTTCCGCAGCACCCGGGTTGTCAGTGGCAGACGCCGATACAGCAGACACCGCGGCCGATGTCCGCGCCACGCCGCCTCCGGCGTTCAGTCCAGCCTCCGAATCATTCATGGACCCGGGCAACCCCATGGTCGAGTTCGGCCACCTGACCCACGTAGGCCTGCGCAGGGATCTGAATGAGGACACCTATTACGGTGACAGCGACCTGGGCCTGTGGCTGGTGGCCGATGGCATGGGCGGGCATGAATATGGCGAGGTTGCCAGCGCGCTGGCACGTGAAACCATCGTGCGCGAGATCCGCCAGGGCACACCACTGGAACAGGCGATCCGGATCGCGGATGAGGAGATCATCCGCGCTTCCCGCCAGCGTCACGACACCCTGCCCATGGGCACCACCGTGGTGGCTGCGCGGGTGCGCCAGAACCGCTTTGAAGTTGCCTGGGTGGGCGATAGTCGCGTGTACCTGTGGCACGGCGGCCGGCTGACCCAGCTCTCGCAGGACCACAGCTACGTCCAGGAACTGATCAGGCAGGGCACCATCAGCGTGGACCAGGCCCGGGACCATCCGCACCGGAACGTGGTGACCCAGGCCCTGGGCATCACCGACCCGAAGGCGCTGAACGTGGAAACCATGACCGGGGAATTGCTGCCTGGCATGCAGCTGCTGCTGTGCAGCGACGGCCTGACCGAAGAAGTGGACGATCCCAGCATTGCCCGAGTGCTGTCACACACCGAATGCAGCGCCCAGGAATGCGTTGACGGGCTGGTCGCAGCAGCCCTGGACAACGGCGGGTCGGACAATGTGACCGTGGTGCTGGTGCGGCGCAGCTGAGCGACGCACCCGGCCCGCCAGCACCTGGCCAGCGAGACCATCTCAGGCCGGTTCGGCCTCGCGCTCGACCATCTGGTCCGGTGTCTGCCAAAGATTGCGACCGGCGCGGGCGCTGATCGCTTCCACCCGGGCTGCATGCAGGGCCAGCTCCTCTTCCGTTGGCACCACCCGCGGCCTGGGGCCGGCTGGCGGCGCCGAACCCAGTGAAGCCACCGCCGCAGCCGGCTCGAACGCGGCAAAGCCGATCTCCCTCTGGCCCGCGGTCAGCGCCAGATACACCTCCGCCAGCAGCTGGGCGTCCAGCAGCGCGCCGTGCAGCTGCCTGTGGGCGTTGTCCACGCCCAGGCGCCGGCACAGGGCGTCGAGCGAGTTGCGCTGGCCGGGGTAGCGCTGGCGCGCAAGCTCCAGCGAGTCCAGCACCATGACCCGATCGGTCATGCAGCCGTGGCTGGCTCCCAGCCGGCCCAGCTCGGAATCAAGGAACCCGATATCGAACGCGGCGTTGTGGATCACCAGCTCGGCGCCATCCACGAAGGCGAGGAATTCGTCGACCACGTCTTCGAACAGGGGCTTGTCGGCCAGGAACTCGAGCGTGAGCCCGGTGACTTCCTGCGCCCCCTGCTCGAACTCACACCTGGGGTTGATGTACTGGTGCCACGTGCGCCCGGTGGGTCGGCGCTCGATCAGCTCGACGCAGCCGATCTCCACCACCCGGTTGCCCTTTCTCCACTCCAGGCCGGTGGTTTCCGTATCAAGGACGATCTGGCGGATGGATTCGGAACTGGTTGATTCTGTATTGGACATTGGATGACCCGGAGTCTTTCGCTCTATTGGATTGCGGCTGCGAGGTTGGCCTTGCAGCGTTCCGCCTGGTCGCGGGCCAGGGTATCGACGCGCTCGTTGTCAGGATCGCCGGAATGGCCCTTGACCCAGCGCCAGTCGATTTCGTGGCGTTGCGCGGCCGAATGCAGGCGCTGCCACAGGTCCTGGTTCTTGACCGGGGCGCCGGCAGCGGTGCGCCAGTTGCGGCGCAGCCAGTTCGGCATCCACTCGGTGATGCCCTTGCGCACGTATTGCGAATCGGTGTGGAGCACCACGTCACAGGGCTCGGACAGCGCTTCCAGCGCGCGGATCGCGGCCATCAGCTCCATGCGGTTGTTGGTGCTCTCGTCTTCCCCGCCTGCCAGCTCCTTTTCCCTCTGGCCATAGCGCAGCAGCGCGGCCCAGCCGCCCGGCCCGGGATTGCCCAGGCAGGCGCCATCGGTGTGGATCTGGACTTGTTTGAGGGTACTCATCCTGTACTCAATCCTTGCTGGAAATGGAGCTGGCGTACGCCGCCGGGCGTAGGCGTCAGCGGCATGGCGCGCTTTTCCGCACGCAGCGCATAGGCCGCGCGCAGGCCAGGTCCGCTGCCTGCCCCGGGGCGCGCCTGGATGCGCCAGATCGGGCCCACTCCCTGGGAGACCGGATCGGGCTCCAGCCCCACCCGACGCAGGCACCGACGCCAGGTCAGCGGTTCACTGGCGGGCAGACCGGCACCTTGCCAGCGCAGCCGATAGGGAGACAGCGGGTTCAGCGCGAACAGGTGCAGGCGCCCGCCCTCCACCAGCACCCTGGCGCATTCACCCAGGAGCTCCGCAAGCCCCTCTCCGGCAGGCACGTGCTGCAGCACCACCGTGGCGACCGATTCACTGGCCAGCGGAAGCGGCAGGCGACAGCGCACCTGGCCTTCCCAATCGCCGCCATTGGCCACCAGGCACAGGCCGCGACCGGGGCCGTCGGTCTTGACCGGACCCGGCGAAAACCACAGCCACGGCAGCGCCGGCCGCTCCGACAGCGTGCGTCGGATCAGCGGGATTTCGCTTTCGATCAGCGCCTGGCCGGGCTCGGAATCAAACCAGGAGCGGCGGGCGGCGGGTTGACCTGCTGGTAAATTCGCGGGCATGGTCCCCATTCTACTGGGTGCCGGGGAGCCGGTTCGCGATGCAAGCCACCCCTCTGAGGGCTTTGACCGACAACTACATCTGGACCATGGACGGGCTGGACGGGCACATGCTCGTGGTGGATCCCGGGGAGGCCGGTCCGGTGCTGGAAGAAGCCGCACGCAGCGGCCGGACGCCGGCCGCGATTCTGCTGACCCACCATCACCACGACCACGTTGGCGGCGTGCCGGCCCTGCTGGAGCGCTGGCCGGGGCTGCCGGTCTACGCTCCGGATGATGAGCGGATTCCCGACGCGACCATCCGGGTGGGCGATGGGGACACGATCCAACCCGGTCCGTGGCGCTTCGAAGTGATCACCGTACCGGGCCACACGCGCAGCCATATCGCCTTCCACGGCCACCGCACGTTGTTCTCCGGAGACACGTTATTCAGCCTGGGTTGCGGGCGCCTGTTCGAGGGTAGCCCGGCACAGATGCTCCAGTCGCTGGATCGCCTGGCCGCCTTGCCGCCGCAGACACTGGTCTGCTGCGGGCATGAATACACGCGCAGCAATGCCGCTTTCGCCTTGGCAGTAGAGCCGGGGAATGCGGAGCTGCGCGAACGCAGTGAGGAAGTCGAGCGCATGCGCGCCCAGGATCAGCCCACATTGCCGTCTACCCTCGCCCAGGAACTGGCCTGCAACCCGTTCCTGCGCATCGACGTGCCGCAGGTGCGCGCTGCCCTTGCCGGCCGGGTGGGCGCCGGCCAGGCCGAAGACCGCGTGGCCCTGTTTGCTGCGCTGCGTGCCTGGAAGGACACCTTCAGCGGATGACTGCCAGACGGACCCCTTATGCACGCCGGCTTGGTGCAGGAGTGCTTGCTGCCGCGCTGCTCGGCGCTCTTTGTGCGCTGCCTGCCTGGGCCGCCAGCACCCACGGCGCGGCCATGGGCTTGCAGATGCCGGCCATTGCCGGTTCCACCGGACACACAGCCGACGCCCTGCAGCCCATCACCCGCAGCGGACGGGACATCTACACCCAGTTCCGCGACGGGCTGTCGGACCAGGAATGCGCGGTGGACTCCAGCGACCGCTGGCGACAGCATTTCTCCCATGTCCCGCGTGATCTTGCCGAACGCCCGGAACGACTGCTGCCGCTGTTCGGCTACGTCGTCGATGCGTTACGCGAGTACCACCTGCCCACCGAATACGCGCTGATCCCGTTCGTCGAGAGCGGCTACCGGCCCGGCGCGCGCAGTCCATCCGGGCCGACCGGCCTGTGGCAGTTCATCACTGCCACCGCCCGCAACCACGAGGTCACGATCCGGCCCGGGTACGACGGCCGGCTCTCGCCGGTGGAGTCGACCACCGCCGCGGTGCGCTACCTGCGCACCCTGCATGGCATGTTCGCCGGCGACTGGCGGCTGGCCGTCATGGGCTACAACGCCGGTGAATACCGGATCTTCGGCGCACTGCGCAACGCCGGCCAGCGGGCCATGGATGCCGAACCCGAGAAGCTGTCCGTGCCACCCATCACCCGCGCCTACGTACGCAAGCTGCAGGCCCTGGCGTGCCTGCTGGTGGAGGCCGGAGAGCGCGAGGAGTGGCTGGAAGCGATCGACCAGACGGTGCCGGTGCTGACCGCCGCCTCGTTGCCGGCCAATGTGCGCCAGCTGGACACCTGGGCCAACCGCAGGGGCCTGGATCCCGCGCTGGTCAGGCACTTCAACCCGGTCTTTGCCAACGGCAACGTGGCCAGCGGCAACCGCGGCCAGTCGGTGCTGGCACCAGCCCCCGCCGAGCACGCCCTGGTTGCGCTGCGGGTGGATCCGGCGCCGATCACCCGGCTGCCCGAGGTGGCACCCGGCCGCCGGGCCAAGGAGGACGGCCCGATCTTCCTCGCTGATGCCAGCGACCTGGTCGAGGACGAGACAACTGGGGCCACCATGCCGCCGGCAATTACCCGGTCCGTGCCCCGGGTGCACACGGTGGCACGGGGCGAGTCGATCTGGCGCATCGCCCGTCACTATGGGCTGGGCGCGGCACAGTTGCTGCTGCGCAACGGGCTTGAGGCCAGCAGCGTGATCCAGCCCGGCATGGTGCTGCAGATCGACGAAGGCCGCCCCGGTGAACAGCCGCACATGGCAAACTAGTACGGTTGTTCAACCGCGAGATCACTATCCATGGGTTTTCTGAAAGGCAAGCGCGCCCTGATCACGGGCATCGCAAGTCAGCGTTCGATCGCCAATGGCATCGCCGAGGCGATGCACCGGGAAGGGGCCGAGCTGGCCTTCACTTACCAGAATGACAAGCTCAAAACGCGCGTGGAGGACGTCGCCTCGCGCCTGGGTGGCGGGCCTTCGTTCCCGCTTGATGTCACCGATGATGGCCAGATTGATGCCCTTTTCACCGACCTGGGCAAGCATTGGACCGACGGCTTCGACATCCTCGTCCACGCCATCGCATTCGCCCCGCGCGAAGCCATCGCAGGCGAGTTCCTGGACGGGCTTTCGCGCGAAGCGTTCGCGACGGCCCATGACATTTCCGCGTACTCCTTCGCGGCCCTGGCCAAGGGCGCCCGACCGCTGATGCAGGGCCGCAATGGCTCCATGCTCACGCTGACCTACCTGGGCGCCGTGCGTACACTGCCCAGCTACAACGTGATGGGTGTGGCCAAGGCCAGCCTGGAAGCGACCATGCGCTACCTGGCCTACAACCTGGGGCCCGAGGGCATCCGCGTGAACGCCATCTCGGCCGGGCCGATCAAGACCCTTGCCGCAGCCGGCATCGGCGGCTTCCGCAAGATCCTGGGCCACGTGGAAGCCGAGGCACCGCTGCGGCGCACGGTGAGCATCGAGGACGTTGGTAACGTTGCTGCGTTCCTGAGCTCGGACCTGGCAGCCGGGGTCACCGGCGAGGTCACCTACGTGGACGGCGGCTACAACATCGTCAGCATGACCGGAATCGAATGAGCTGGACGGGGCCATGCCCCTGACACTCCTGCAATAAAAAAGACCCGGGCTCGCACCCGGGTCTTTTTTTGCCTCCTGCGCCAGCAGGCGCGGGAGGCCGTTACGTGACCGCCCCGCTCAGAGCTGGGATTCGATCACCGTCACTTTCATCTGCTGGCGCAGGGCTCGCAGCACCGACTCCGCCGCATCGTTGCCGGCAGCCACCTGCAGTTGCTGGGCCAGCATGGCGCGCTCCTGCTCACTGGCGTCCTCGGGATTGCCCGGGTTCACCGCGGTCACTTCAAACACCACGATATGGCCGTCATCCAGCACCACCTTGCCGGGAGTGGTGCCACCCTCTGCCGGCGCTTCGGCGGAGAAGTAGGCTTCAACCGCGGCTGGATGCGGCACCGGCGTACCACGCGGCACGCCAGGCACTTCCTGCACGGCCAGCTCTTCTTCCTCGGCAATCCCGCTCAGCGAGGCACCCTGGCGCATGCGCTCGATCATGCCGTCAGCCTGGGCGATGGCGCGGTTGGTGGCGCGGTCCACGCGGATCGCGGTAATCACCTCGTCGCGGACCTCCTCCAGCGGGCGGGCGCGCTCAGGGGAATGTCCAGTCACGCGGATCAGGACGCTGTGGTTTGGGCCGATATCGATCGGATCGCTGACCGTCTGGTCCTCGATCAGGCTTTCCGTGAACGCAGCGCGCTGCAGCGCCGGATGGGCAATTACGCCCTCTCCTTCGCCACGGGCGAACGGCCCGGCCTGCTTCACCTCGAACCCGCCGATCGCCGCTGCGGGCGCCAGTGAGTTCGGATCGCGGTAGGCCTGATCCACCACGGTCCCCACCAGATTGCTGTAGGCACGCTCGCGTGCGCTGCCCGACAACTCCTCCAGCAGCTGGTCGCGCACGTCTTCAAACGCGACCGTGTCGCCGCCGCCCTGCACTTCGCGCAGCTGCAATACGTGCCAGCCGAAGTCGGTCCTGACCGGTCCGTGCACGTCGCCCGGCTCCATTTCGAACAGCGCCTGCTCGAACTCGGGCACCATTTCACCCGGCTGCACCCAACCCAGGTCACCGCCCATTTCGGCCGAACCGAAGTCCGCCGAATGCTCGCGGGCCAGCGCAGCGAAGTCCGCATCCGCAGCCGCGGCCTGCTCGGCCAGCTCGCGCGCCCGGGCTTCCGCTGCCTGCGACTCCGCGGTTGTGGCGTCGGCCGGCACTTCAATCAGGATGTGCGATGCCAGACGCTGTTCATCGCCAGCAAAGCGCGCGCGCTCGCTCGCAAAATGAGCCCGCAATTCTTCTTCCGTCGGCTCATCTTCGATCGCCAGGCCCGCGGCCTGCATTTCGATGTATTCGATGGTGACCGTCTCGGGCGCGCGATACTCGGCGCTGTTGGCCTGGTACCAGGCCTGGATCTCCTCGTCGCCAACCTCTTCCGCGTCGGGCTCGGGCGCCGGGATCACCGCAAAAGACACATCGCGGCGCTCGCCAAGCAGTACCAGCAACCGGTCGATCCTGGCCCGGGTCACGAATGCCGACTCGGCTACCTGCACCGGGATCAGCGACTGCTGCAGGCTCTCGCGGACCAGATTCTCGAATTGGGCCGGGCTCTGCGCCGGTACCTGCGACTGCAGTGCCACCTGGTAACGCTGCAGGTCGAACCGGCCATCCACCTGGAATGCGGGGATCTGCTGGATCTGCGCAGCGACCTGCGCATTGCCGACCGCAATGCCACGGCTGTCGGCAGTCAGCCTCAGCACGGTCTGGTCGATCAGCCCCTCAAGCACCTGGCGACGGCTCTCGATGGATTCGAAGCTGCGCGGATCATACGCGTCGCCCAGCTGGATGCGGCGCTGCTGCCGCTCCTGTTCGAATGCCCGCCGGAAGTCTTCGGCCTCGATAGTTTCGCTGCTCCACACCAGCTTGCGGACCGGCCACAGGTCGGGAGCGCCGCGCCACCACGAAGGCGGGGCTTCCACCTTGGCCGCGTAACTGGCGCCGCTCTGGAACAGGTACTGCTCCATCCCGAAGAAGGCGAACGGAATTGCCAGCAGGATCACGATTCCAATCGCGATCCAACCGGTCATCTTGTCTCTGAGTGCTTGCAGCATTGTATGTACAGACCCTGGAGGTAGCCGCGCATTTTAAACCGGATTGCACCACCGCAGGCGCTGGGCTGCTGGAGGGCACGATCATGCGCTGTGGATGAAAATCCTTAAAAGCAAAAACCCCTGCCGAAGCAGGGGTTTTTGGGTCGTAAATGGCGGAGCGGACGGGACTCGAACCCGCGACCTCCGGCGTGACAGGCCAGCATTCTAACCAACTGAACTACCGCTCCGCACTTGAAACCTTTTGAAGCCTGGCGTGGTGGGTGCTGAGGGTTTCGAACCCCCGACCCTCGCCTTGTAAGGGCGACGCTCTACCACTGAGCTAAGCACCCCGACTAAGACGATTAGTTTACAGCGTCTTTCAGAGCTTTGCCAGCCTTGAATGCAGGATTCTTTGCGGCCGGGATCTGGATCTCTTCGCCGGTGCGCGGGTTGCGGCCGGTACGTGCAGCGCGGTCGCGCACTTCGAAGGTGCCGAAGCCGGCGATGGCAACGCTGTCGCCGCGGCCGAGGGTGCTGGTAATGGTATCGAACACCGTATCCACGGCGCTGGTCGCGTCGGCGCGGGTAAGGCCAGCCTTGGCGGCCACGGCTTCGATGATGTCACTCTTCTTCGTCATGTCTTTCGTAACTCCTGATGCGACCCGGGTCGCGTTGATTTCGAACGGCCAAACGCTCGATGCGGAGCGGCCAACCCGCTGGATGAAGCCGCTGACAGGTGACTTTATACCAGTGCGCGCCATCGGCACGCAACCGAAAAATCCCACAACCGCGCCACTTTCAGCCTCCCTGCCACAGCCTCGCGCATGCGTCAATGCTTGCTGACGGGTGCCCTTTCACGCGCTTTTGCCGGCTTGGCGATCACGCCTTCCGCCGCCTTTGCCGCTCGCTGCGGCAGCGGTCGTTCCAACGCAATGTCGAGCACTTCCTCGATCCACTTCACCGGAATGATCTCCAGGTCTTCGGTCACGTTTTTCGGCAGATCAGTCAGGTCCTTGCGGTTGTCCTCGGGAATGATGACCGTACGGATGCCTCCGCGCAGGGCCGCCAGCAGCTTCTCTTTCAGCCCGCCGATCTCGGTCACCTTGCCACGCAGGGTGATCTCACCGGTCATGGCCACATCCGAGCGCACCGGGATCTTGGCCAGCATGGAGACCAGCGCCGTGGTGATGGCAATGCCTGCGCTCGGACCATCCTTCGGGGTCGCGCCATCCGGCACGTGCACGTGGATGTCGCGCTTCTGCAGCCATTCAATGTCAACGTCGATCTGATCCGCGCGCGCGCGCACGATGGAGTGCGCAGCGGATGCGGATTCCTTCATCACGTCGCCCAGCTGGCCGGTGAGGATCAGGTTGCCCTTGCCCTGCATGTGGGTAGCTTCGATCTGCAGCAGATCGCCGCCCACCTCGGTCCAGGCCAGGCCGGTGACCATGCCGACCTCGTTGTCCTGCTCTGCGCGGCCAAAGTCGAAGCGGCGCACGCCCAAGTACTTCTCCAGGTTCTTCGAAGTGACGCTGATCGCCTTGACCTTCTTCTTCGGACCGGCCAGCGCAATTTCCTTGACCACCTTGCGGCAGATCTTGGCGATCTCGCGCTCCAGGTTGCGCACGCCGGACTCGCGCGTGTAGTAGCGCACGATGTCGCGGATCGCACCTTCGGCAATCTTCAGCTCCTCTTCCTTCAGGCCGTTGGCCTTGAACTGCTTGCGCAGCAGGTAGCGCATCGCAATGTTGAGCTTCTCTTCCTCGGTGTAGCCGGGGATGCGGATCACTTCCATACGATCCAGCAGCGGGCCGGGGATGTTGAGCGAGTTGGCGGTGGCGATGAACATCACCTCCGACAGGTCCAGGTCCACCTCCAGGTAGTGATCGTTGAAGGCGTCGTTCTGCTCCGGGTCCAGCACCTCCAGCAGTGCCGAGGACGGATCGCCGCGGAAGTCCATCGACATCTTGTCGATCTCATCGAGCACGAACAGCGGGTTCTTGGTGCCGGCCTTGGTGAGGTTCTGCACGATGCGGCCCGGCATCGAACCCACGTAGGTGCGGCGGTGACCGCGGATCTCGGCCTCGTCGCGCACACCACCCAGGCTCATGCGCACGAACTTGCGGTTCGTGGCCTTGGCGATCGACTGGCCAAGCGAGGTCTTGCCCACGCCCGGCGGGCCGACCAGGCACAGGATCGCGCCCTTCATGTTCTTCACCCGGGTCTGCACGGCCAGGTATTCGAGGATCCTTTCCTTCACCTTCTCAAGGCCGTAGTGGTCGGCGTCCAGCACTTCCTGGGCTACGTTGAGGTCCTTGCGCACGCGGCTGCGCTTCTTCCACGGCACGCCGAGCACCCATTCCAGGTAGTTGCGCACCACCGCGGCCTCGGCCGACATGGGCGACATCTGCTTGAGCTTGTTGAACTCGCTCTTCGCCTTGGCCTCGACCTCCTTGGGCATGCCGGCCTCGGCAATCTTGCGGGCGATCTCTTCCATGTCGTTGGGCGCGTCGTCGATCTCGCCCAGCTCCTTCTGGATCGCCTTCATCTGCTCGTTGAGGTAGTACTCGCGCTGGCTCTTCTCCATCTGCCCCTTCACGCGGCCGCGGATGCGCTTTTCCATCTGCTGCACGTCGATCTCACCGTCCACCAGGCCCACCAAGGCCTCCAGGCGGTCACCGATCTCTGCTGTCTCCAGCAGCTTCTGCTTGTCGGCCAGGCGCACGCCCAGGTGCGCGGCGATCGTGTCGGCCAGGCGTCCCGGCTCGTCGATGCCCGAGACCGTCTGCAGCAGCTCCGGCGGCAGCTTGCGGCTGGTTTTCACATACTGCTCGAACAGGGTCATGAGCGAACGGGCAACCGCCTCGATCTCACGCGCCTCGCGCCCGTCGCTCGTCTCGATTTCGACGCCCTGTCCCACCAGGCTGCCATCGCGCTCGGTCACCTCGCTGATCGCAGCGCGGGACACGCCTTCCACCAGCACCTTGATGGTGCCGTCGGGCAGCTTCAGCAGTTGCAGCACCTGCGCCAGGGTGCCGGTGGCGTACACGTCGTCGGCGGCGGGGTCGTCCACATCGGCCGACTTCTGCGCCACCAACAGGATGCGCTTGTCGCCTTCCATGGCCATGTCCAGCGCACGGATGGACTTGTCCCGGCCAACGAACAGCGGGATCACCATGTGCGGAAACACCACGACGTCGCGCAGCGGCAGCACCGGCAGTTCAAGGATTTCGGTAGTGGGAGTGCTCATCAGGGCTCCGGAAATTCATGTTCAGGGCCGGCTTCATCCGGCATGCCTTCCGTTATGGGGCCCCCAGGGTAAGGATGCAAGCACCCCGCGCCCGTTCCTTCACCAACTGATCTGCCCTCTCTGGACTGTGTCCGGAAGGATCGAAACGCGAATACCACTTCGCTCCCCGCGGAGGTTGTCAGCGAACTTCGGACTATCGCGATCTTCCAGCGCTGGCCGGCTGTCCCGACCTGCACTTCTCCCATGGGTAGCTGCCCAGCTCTTCATTCCATTGGACGGGAACAATGGGATCCTCTTCCCGGCCGGAGAGGCAGAAATAGGCGCGGAAGCGCATGTTGTCCCGGCGCTCCCCCACGTCTGTATTCAGGAAAACCTCGTATCGCTTACCGGCCTGCAAAGCCTTGGCCTCAACGTCGGTGGCCATGTCTGGTTCGAGCCCGTACTCCAGGCACCCCCCCTGGGACAAGGCCGCTCCGTCCGGGGATCCGGCACTCGCCATCCATACGATTCTTGCCTCCGAGCCATCCGCATGAATCTCTGAAACGGAAATCAACGCCACGCGCAGGAGCTCCCTGTCGCCTGTTGGAACCTCGGCCGGCGAAAAACACGGCACGCCCTGCCTGTTCTCAACCTTCGCATCCCACATCTTCAGGCTGGCCTGGCAAGCCGTCGGCATGCTCAACACAATCAGCGCAGAGAGTATCCATTTCCAAGACCCGGAAAAGCTTTTTGTCATGGCAGGTTCCGCCTGTCGCTGGGACGCTCGATAAATTCAGCCAGTACCTGTTCGAACAATGCCAAGGCCTGGGGGTCGTTTCTGTGATTGGCCTCCGCGAGCATGCCAGGCAGGCCCTTGAACTTCAGGACGTAATAGTCAGCAAGGATGTTTCCCTGCGCCTCCATGTTGAAGTCGCCGAGCTTTTTACCGGGCTCAAGCTTGTACCTGTAGGAGAGTCCCATTCTCAGGGCTCCCCGCCACTTCACGGGATACCCGAGCTGATGCTGCCAAACGTGCGTCATTTCGTGCATGAGCCACATCTGATCGGAAAGAGTGGACGACGAAAAGTCTTCCTTGAAGTACTTCGGATTGAAGTAGATGTGCCCATTCGGAGCCATCGCCGTGTCGTCCGGCTGCAGTCCGAACCACAGGTATTCCTGGTTGTGGATCCGGACTTTTGAATAATCGATGGCGTCGCCAAATACCAGACGCGACATCGCGATCTCCCCCTGGGTCAGTCCCCGCGCCTCACCTTTGGGAGTCGTCACCTGGTGAACCGAAACTCCAAACCCTTCCGCACTGGTCGTCACTCCTTCCAATGCGATCTCGAGCGGATCCAATGACTCCGGGCAGTGATGGGCATGCGCGGGGCAGCACACCACATCTTCCGGATTCAAAACGACCTTGACGATCCGCTGTGGCGTTTGCGTGACCACGCGGGCCGTGTTCCCGGCATCATCCGTCCGCCCTTCAAGACAGGATCCATCCTCCAGGTGAAGGGCATAGGCGGTACCGCACAGCGCCCGCCCAGACCCGTCAACGAGACACAGCCCCTGATCGAACTCACCCACCGGGGCACTCGTCGCAGTCTCCTCAGCGGCATTGCGCAGTTTCGCAACTGCTGCTGCAACGCCTGCAACCGCCGCTGAAGATGCCAGCCCACCCGTTCCGCTCGCTCCCCCTCCACCCGCATCCACAAACACCCGCACCTGCTGCGCCGACAGCACCTTGCAGCCACAGGCCAGCGAGCTGCCGTGCAGGGCCACGGGCTGGCCGTCCACGATCAGGGTGGAGTCGCCGTCAACTATGGGAAAGGCGCCCTTGTGACTTGGGCAGGTGGCCTGGTCGTTGACCCGGGCCACGGGAATGCCGTCGATATCGGTGAACGGCGAGCCGGTGATGACGCTGCCGCCGCTGCTGGTCGGGTCCCCGACCACGATCCAGTTCCTTGCCATCATGCGCTCCTTGCACGATCGGCGGGCCCTGTGCCCGCCGTGGGAATCCTTCCTGCTATTCGGCCGAGGCCACCTTCTGCGAAGGCGGGTTCTGGTAGATGAGGTACGGCTCGGACTTGTGCTCGATCACCGACTCGTCCACTACCACCTTGCTCACGTTCTCAAGTGACGGCAGCTCGTACATGGTGTCCAGCAGCACCGATTCGACGATGGTGCGCAGCCCGCGCGCACCGGTCTTGCGCTTGATCGCCTTGCGCGCGATGGCGGCCAGGGCGTCCTCGCGGAACTCCAGTTCCGCGCCTTCCATCTCGAACAGCTTCTTGAACTGTTTGGTGATGGCGTTCTTCGGCTCGGTGAGGATCTTGATCAGTGCTTCCTCATCCAGTTCCTCGAGCGTGGCGACCACCGGCAGGCGGCCGACGAACTCGGGGATCAGGCCGAACTTGATCAGGTCTTCGGGCTCCACGTCGGCCAACACCTTGCCGGTGTCGGCCTTGCGCTCGCTGCTCCTGACCTTGGCCGAGAAACCGATGCCGCCACCGTCGCTGGTGCGCTGCTGGATGATCTTGTCCAGGCCGGCGAATGCGCCACCCACGATGAACAGGATGTTGCTGGTATCGACCTGCAGGAACTCCTGCTGCGGATGCTTGCGCCCACCCTGCGGCGGTACGCTGGCCATGGTGCCCTCGATCAGCTTGAGCAGCGCCTGCTGCACGCCTTCGCCGGACACGTCGCGGGTGATCGATGGGTTCTCGCTCTTGCGCGAGATCTTGTCGATCTCGTCGATGTACACGATGCCCTGCTGCGCCTTCTCGACGTCGTAGTCGCACTTCTGCAGCAGCTTCTGGATGATGTTCTCAACGTCCTCACCCACGTAACCGGCTTCGGTCAGCGTGGTGGCGTCGGCCATGGTGAACGGCACGTTGAGCATGCGGGCCAGGGTCTCGGCCAGCAGCGTCTTGCCCGAACCGGTGGGGCCGACCAGCAGGATGTTGGACTTGGCCAGTTCGACCTCGTCACTCTTCTGCCTGCTTTCGATGCGCTTGTAGTGGTTGTAGACAGCCACCGCCAAGGTGCGCTTTGCCCGCTTCTGGCCGATCACGTATTCGTCCAGCACCTCGAGGATTTCCTTCGGCTTGGGCAGCGAGCTGCGCGCCGACTGGGCCTTTTCCTCAAGCTCCTCGCGGATGATGTCGTTGCACAGCTCCACGCACTCATCACAGATGAACACGCTGGGGCCCGCAATCAGCTTGCGCACCTCGTGCTGGCTCTTTCCACAGAAAGAACAGTAGAGGATCTTGCTGCTGTCGCCGGAACGGCCCTGGGAGTCATTGCTCATGCGTTGCTTACCCGCTGGTACGGCGCCCTGTGGCGCTGGATCGATTTGAGAATAGCATAGCGATTACGCCACGCCAGCGCCGCACCGGCGCGCGGAAACCTGTTGTTTGCCGGTGCTTTACGCGTAGCACTGCCAGTACGCAGACAGACAGCTGGAGACATCTCAGCCAGGCTGGATGGTCTCTTCGGGACGACGCTCGAGCACTTCGTCGACCAGGCCGTACTCGCGCGCGCCCTCGGCGCTCTTGAAGTTGTCGCGCTCGGTATCGGCCGAGATGGTATCCATGCTCTGCCCGGTGTGGCGCGAGAGGATCTCGTTCAAGCGCTGCTTGAGCGAGAGGATCTCGCGGGCATGGATCTCGATGTCGGTGGCCTGGCCCTGGAAGCCGCCCAGCGGCTGGTGGATCATGATCCTGGAGTTCGGCAACGCGTAGCGCTTGCCCTTGGCACCGGCCGCCAGCAGCAGCGCGCCCATGCTGGCCGCCTGGCCGACGCAGATGGTGCTTACGTCCGGCTTGATGAACTGCATGGTGTCGTAGATCGCCAGCCCGGCGGTGACGATGCCGCCCGGCGAGTTGATGTACAGGCTGATGTCCTTCTCAGGATTCTCGGCCTCCAGGAACAGCAGCTGGGCGACGATCACGTTGGCCACGTGATCATCAACCGGACCAACCAGGAAGATCACCCGCTCCTTGAGCAAACGCGAATAGATGTCGTACGCGCGCTCTCCGCGGCTGGTCTGTTCGACCACCATCGGGACGAGGTTGAGGGCCTTGGGCTGGTTGATCATGCTGTCTGGTATCCGGCTTGGAAAGGCGGGGTTACCGCCGTGAAAGGAACGGTCACGCCTGCGGCGCGATCGCTTCCTGGAAGGTCAATTTCTCGTCGGTGTGCTGGGCGCGCTCGGCGATCCAGTCGATCACCTGCTCTTCCATCACCCGGTTCTGCAATCCTGTCATGAGTTGGGGGTCGTTGCGGTACAACTCAATGACCTGCTCCGGTTCCTCGTAGGTGGAAGCGATCAGGCGCAGGGTTTCATTCAGGCGCTTGGGGTCAAGCATCAGCTTGTTGGTGCGGGCGACTTCGCCTACCAGCAGGCCCATCAGAACGCGCCGACGCGCCACTTCCATGAACTGCTTGTGCGCGTCCGCTTCCAGGTCAGGCTCCTGGCGACCCTGGCGGCGGGCCTGCTGCAGCGCGTCCTCGGCCAGGGCACGGGCCTCGTTTTCAACCAGGCGCGGAGGCAGGTCCACATGCTCCCAGGTGGCCACCAGCTGCTCGCCAACTTCGCGGCGCAGGCGGCTCATCAGGGCGCCCTTGAGCTCGCGCTCCAGGTTGGTGCGGATTTCGGTGCGGAACTGCTCCAGTTCGCCCTTCTTCACACCGAAGCTCTTGATGAAGTCGGCATCGACCTCGGGCAGCATCTCTTCCGACACCCGCTCCACCTTCAGGTGGGCCTGGGCCATCTTGCCGGCCAGTTGCGACACGCGCCAGTCGGCCGGGAACTCGACCTCGACGGTCTTTTCCTCACCGGCGGACATGCCCACCAGCGCCTCTTCCAGCGCCGGCAGCATCGCACCCGAACCGATCACCAGCGTGCCCTTTTCGGAGCCTTCCGCCGGCAGGCGTTCGTCGCCGGCCTGCGACCAGGTCTCGATGTCCACCGCGTCACCCTCGGCGGCCGGACGGGTCACCGCGGTCCAGCTCCTGCGCTGCTGGCGCAGGTTGTCGATCATGCGGTCGATATCTTCGTCGGCGACTTCACCGGTATGACGGACCACGGACAGCTTGGAGACGTCGATCTCGCCGAAGTCCGGAACGACTTCGAAGGTGGCCACATAGGAGAACTCATCATCCCCTTCGGCGGGCTCGATGCGCGGGCTCCCGGCCACGCGCAGCTCATTGGCACGGATGGCGCCATCAAACTGCTCGCGCAGCAGGCGGTCCAGTACCTCGGCACGGACCTGCGCGCCAAAGCGCTGCTTGATCACGCTGGTAGGCACCTTGCCCGGCCGGAAGCCCTTGATGCGGGCGGTGCCGGCCATTTCGCGCAGGCGGCCGCCAACATCGCTTTCCAACTGTTCTGCCGGAACCTGGAAAGTCATCCGGCGCTCGAGATTGCCGGTGGATTCGACCGAAACTTGCATAACCACTCCTGCACCGCGGCCCTGGGCCGGGAATTTCATCGTTGTTGGGGTACCGGAACCGGGGTGGCGTAGCTCAGCCCGGGGTCCAGCGGAACGGGATATTGTGGCGGATTCGGGGGGCGGACGCTACAGGGTGGCGGGATCCGCGCGACTCGCGGAGGCCGGTCCACCCGCGCCTGGATGCGCCGTTCCTGCCTTGGGGATGGTGCGAAAGGGGGGACTCGAACCCCCACGGGGACTACCCGCCAGAACCTAAATCTGGTGCGTCTACCAATTCCGCCACTTTCGCGATCACGTGCCGATTCTACCTTCGCCACAACGAAAAACGCCCGGCTGTGCCGGGCGCCTTCGGAACTGGTGGGCCGTGATGGATTCGAACCATCGACCAGCGGATTAAGAGTCCGATGCTCTACCAACTGAGCTAACGGCCCGGGTAAATCGGGTGGCGCAGTGTAACGGCGCATTTCCCGGATGGCAATCGAAAAACACCGATGCCATGAAAAACTGGGGTGGCTGAGGGGATTCGAACCCCCGACCCCCGGAATCACAATCCGGTGCTCTAACCATCTGAGCTACAGCCACCACATCTGAAACACTTTACGAACCGCTTCGCGCCGCTGGATTGGCGCGCCCGGCAGGACTCGAACCTGCAACCACCGGCTTAGAAGGCCGGTGCTCTATCCGGTTGAGCTACGGGCGCCCGCGCCGGAATTGTCGCATCGACTCCCGTCCGTGGCGACCGGTGGTCGGGGTAGAGGGATTCGAACCCCCGACATCCTGCTCCCAAAGCAGGCGCGCTACCAGACTGCGCTATACCCCGGCGATGCCGAACGGTCCATTCCTGAATGTGCCGGCGACTTGCATCGTCGGCTCGGGAACCGCGTATTGTCCGGGGCGTGCGGGCCGGTGTCAATCAAGTTCCCGCCCTGTCCTGTTATGGGCGCCGCCATCAGGAATCCACCCCTTCACGTGTATCCTCTGCGCCAGCATCCATTCGAACAAATCAAAGAGGTATCCATGCGTAGCGGAAATCCCGCCCTCAAGGAATCCACATTCCTGGACCTGGGCAGCGGCACTGTCGTATCCCGTCCTGACCAGGTGATGACCCTCAACGGCACCGCCAACAAGACCGGCCTGCTGTTGCTGCTCGCCCTGCTCACCGCTGCCTGGGCATGGAGCCAGGCGTTGACCCCGACCGGCGAGCCCGCTCCGGGTCTCGGACTGTACATGTGGGGCGGCCTCATCGGCGGCTTCGTGCTGGCCCTGGTCACGGTGTTCAAGAAGGAATGGGCGCCGGTCACCGCGCCGCTGTACGCACTGGTCGAGGGCTTTTTCCTCGGCGCGATCTCGGCGATGTTCAACCACATGTACGAAGGCATTGTGATGCAGGCGGTGATGCTCACCTTCGCCACCCTGTTCGTCATGCTCTTCGCCTACCGCTCGGGGCTGATCAAGCCCACCGAGAAGTTCAAGATGGGCGTGGTGGCGGCCACCGGCGGGATCATGCTGGTGTACCTGGCCTCGATCGTGCTGGGCCTGTTCGGCATCAACATTCCGATGATCCACGAGTCGGGACTGATCGGGATCGGCTTCAGCCTGTTCGTGGTGGTGATCGCGGCTCTGAACCTGGTGCTGGACTTCGACCTGATCGAAACCGGGGTGGAACGCGGCGCGCCCAAATACATGGAGTGGTACGGCGCCTTCGCCCTGATGGTCACCCTGGTGTGGCTGTACATCGAGTTCCTGCGCCTGCTGGCCAAGCTGAACTCACGCAACTGACGGACTTCGCAGGCTTCATGAAAAAAGGGCGCCCCGGTGGCGCCCTTTTTTCGTCGCCGCACGGTAGGAGCGCGCCACCGCGTGACGTTGAGCGCCGCGGTGGCGCGCCGGTCCCGGCGTAGCGTCCGAAGCTTCTTCTTGCCGATAGGATTCACGCGGCTTCGCGCGCGTGGCGCGCTCCTACGGGATGCCGCGCTCCTGTGGAGTGGGGGCCGGCTTCGTCGGCCATAGCATGAATCCGATCGCCACCACCGCGAGGATCCAGCAGTAATAGACCTTCCCGGCCAGCGCCAGCGGCGAGACCGCCGCCAGCGAGGCCGCCAGCAGGATCTGCGCGCCGTACGGCAACACCCCCTGCATCACGCAGGCAAAGATATCCAGCACGCTCGCCGAGCGACGTGGGCTGATCCCGTGCTGCTCGGCGATATCCTTCGCAACGCTGCCGCTGATCAGGATCGCCACGGTGTTGTTGGCGGTGAACGCATCGGTGGTGGCCGACAGCGCCGCGATGCTGAACTCCCCCGTCCGCCGGCCGCGATGGCCGCGGGCGATGCGCGAGATCATCTGCGTCAGCCAGGCCAGCCCGCCGCTGGCTTTCATCAACGCGCTCAACCCGCCGATCAGCAGCGACAGCAGCAGGATCTCCACCATGCTGTCAAAGCCCATCCAGATATCGCCCACGTAGGCCACCGCGTCGTAGCCATCTCCCAGCACCAGCCCGAACACGCCTGCCAGCGCCAGGCCGATCGCCAGCACCACGAGCACGTCCAGGCCGGCCACCGCCAGCACCAGCACCACCAGATAAGGCAGCGCCAACCATGGCGAAATCCCCGCGCCCACATGCTCCACCGGAGCCGCATCCCCCATGAACAGCAGCAGGCCCATGGTGGCCAGCGCAGCTGGCATCGCGATCCGGAAGTTCTCCCGGAACTTGTCGCGCATCTGTGCACCCTGGGTGCGGGTCGCGGCGATGGTGGTATCCGAGATCACCGACAGGTTGTCCCCGAACATCGCCCCTCCGATCACCGCACCCACGACCAGCGCCCGATCGAACCCCGCAGCATCGGCCACGCCCAGTGCAATGGGCACCACCGCTGCGACGGTGCCCATCGAGGAGCCGATTGCAAGGGAGATGAAGCAGGCCAGCAGGAACAGGCCAGGCATGACCAGCGAAGCCGGCAATGCCCCCAGACCGAGCGCCACGACCGCATCCACCGCACCAATCGCATTGGATACATAGGCAAACGCCCCTGCCAGCAGGTAGATCAGGCACATCAGCACGATGTTGGAATCGCCCATGCCTTGCAGCAGCACTTCCACCGCCTTGATCCCGCGGAAGTGCGCCAGGCAGGCGGCCAGCGCCAGCGCCGGCAGGATCGCCACCGGCGCACGCAGCTGGTAGAAGCCCATCGGCTCGCCCTGGGCGGTGAAGTACAGGCCGGCTCCGAAAAACAGGGCCAGAAACAGCAGCAGCGGCGTGAGCGCCAGCGCGCTTGCGCGGGTGGTCATGGACAGGCGTTCCCCAAAGCGAAGGCACCGATTGTGATCGGCTTGGCCGCGCGCGTCACTGACCGCGCCGGGACACTCGCGTGCGAAAAATGGAACGTCGCCCCAACCGTGCCGGAGCGCAGCAGGCGTTCCGGCACGGCAGCATCAGGCTCAGAGCCGGCTGACGATGGCCTTGGCGTAGCCCATGGTGGTGCCGGTGCCGCCCAGGTCCGCGGTCAGCGAATCCTTGGCCTGCAGGGTGGCCACCATGGCCTGGCGCAGGCGCTCGGCCTGGTCGGGCATGCCCAGATGGTCAAGCATCTGTGCTGCGCCCAGCAGCAGCGCGCCCGGGTTGGCCTTGCCCTGCCCGGCGATGTCCGGGGCGGTGCCGTGCACGGCCTCGAAAATGGCAACCTCATGGCCGATGTTCGCGCCCGGGGTCAGGCCCAGGCCACCGATCAGACCGGCACACAGGTCGGAAACGATGTCGCCGAACAGGTTGGTGGTGACGATGACGTCGAACTGCTCCGGGCGCATCACCAGCTGCATGCAGGCGTTGTCGACGATCATCTCGCTGCACTCGATGTCCGGGTACTCGGCGGCCACCTCGCGCGCCACCTTCAGGAACAGGCCCGAAGTGGTCTTGAGGATGTTGGCCTTGTGCACCACGGTGACCTTCTTGCGGCCGGTGCTGCGGGCCAGTTCAAAGGCGTAGCGGACGATGCGGTCGGAACCCTTGCGGGTGACCTTCGAGGTCAGGGTCGCGGTCTCGCCGTCCTCGGTGATCTGCTGGCCTTCACCGATGTAGGCGCCTTCGGTGTTCTCACGCACGGTGATCAGATCAACCTCACCCGGGAAGCGGGCAAGGGTATTGGGGTAGCTCTTGGCCGGACGCACGTTGGCGTACAGGTCGAAATGGCGGCGCAGGGCGACGTTGATCGAGCTGAAGCCCTCGCCGACCGGCGTGGTCAGCGGGCTCTTGAGCGCAACCTTGTTGCGCTGGATCGACTCCAGGGTGGCCGCAGGCAGCAGTTCGCCGTGCTTTTCCATCGCGGCCAAGCCGGCGTCGGCCTCTTCATAGCTCAGGCCGAGATCCATCGCGTCGAGCACAAACAAGGTGGCATCCATGATTTCCGGGCCGATGCCGTCGCCGCGGATCACCGTGATTTTCTGGGACATTGGGGGGGATTTCCGTGCAGAAAGGCACCGCAGCGAGCCCACGGCGCGTGATTGAAAGTGAGCCGCCAATTATGCCGGAACGCCCGGACGCCTGCAGTGCGGGCCGGCTCAGTCGTGCGAATGTCCCGCAGGAGCCTCCGCCTCACCGCGTTCCAGCTGGTCAAGGAAGTCCACCGCGCGCCGCAGGTGCGGGATCACGATGGAGCCACCCACCACCAGGCCGATCGAGAAGGTTTCGAACAGCTCCTGGCGGGTGGCGCCAGCACCACGGCACTGGGCCACGTGATAGCTGATGCAGTCATCGCAGCGCAGCACCAGCGAAGCCACCAGGCCCAGCAGCTCCTTGGTCTTCACATCCAGCGCGCCGTCGGCATAGGCCTGGGTGTCCAGGGCGAAGAACCGGCGCACCACCTGGTTGGGCTCGTCCAGGATGCGCTTGTTCATGCGCTCACGGAAGGCGGTGAACTCGGCGACGCGGTCGCCCTCGGTCTCCGCGCTCATGCACCGTCCTGCGGCACATCGCCGGACAGCAGCGCGTCCAGCTTGCCGGCGCGGTGCAGCGCAATCATGTCGTCATAGCCGCCCACGTGGGCCTGGCCGAAAAAGATCTGCGGCACCGAGGTACGACCGGTCCGTTCGACCATGCGCTCGCGCTCGGCCGGGTCCTGGTCGATCCGCACCTCGGTCCACTCAAGGCCGCGTCCCTTGAGGAACTGCTTGGCCGCATTGCAGTAGGCGCAGATGGCGCTGGTATAGAGGGTGATGGGGGGCTGGGCGGCGGTCTGGGCGTTGTCCAAGGCAGGCTCCGGAAACTTGATACGGCGAAAGATGTCCAAAGTGTGGGTATGACCGGACGGTTTTTCCAGTGCGGGCTCGTACACTGCCGGCGCAGAGCCCCTCGCCGCGCCCTTGCAGATGAAGATTAACGGGTGATTCACTCGCTGCCCGGCCACGGGCGTCATCCTCCCTCAGTACCTTGAACCCCGGATCCGATTCGAACATAGATGCGCGCTTTCCTGATCGCCACCCTCCTCACCCTGGTCTTCGCCGGCAGCCATGCCGCGGCGCAGGACAACAGGCTGCCTGATATCGGCTCCTCGGCCGGCACGGTGCTCAGCCCCTCGCAGCAGGAGGAATATGGCGAAATGCTGCTGGCCCAGCTGCGCCACTACGACATGGTGCTGGAGGACCCGCTGGTCGATCACTGGCTGCGCACCACCGGCAACCGCCTGGCTTCGGCCAGCGACCAGCCGCGCCAGTCGTTCACCTTCTTCATGATGCGCGACCGCTCGATCAACGCCTTCGCCACCCTGGGCGGCTATATCGGCGTCAACGTCGGGCTGGTACTCACCGCGGAAACCGAAGATGAAGTGGCCGCGGTGATGTCGCACGAGATCGTCCACGTCACCCAGAACCACGTCCTGCGCAGCGTTGAGCGCGCGCAGCGCGACAGCATGCCGATGCTGTTGGCGATGCTTGGGGCGATTGCGCTGGCCGCCAGCACCGACAGCAGCTCTTCGGGCGATGCCGGCATGGCGGCGATCGCCTCGATCCAGGGCCTGGCCCTGCAGCGGCAGATCGATTACACCCGCTCCAACGAATCCGAAGCCGATCGCATCGGCATGCGCACCCTGGCCCGCAGCGGTTACGACGTGGACTCCATGGCCACCATGTTCGAGCGCATGCAGGCCGTTTCGCGCGTCAACCAGGGCACCGAACGCGAGCGCCTGCCGGACTACCTGCGTACCCACCCGGTCACCACCACCCGTATCGCCGAAGCGCGCCAGCGCGCGGAACAGTACGCAGGCCGCGGCAGCGTGGTGGCCACCACCTCCACGCCGGATGCGGTACTGACCGAACGCATCCGGATTCCCAGCGGCGACGTCACTGCGCCGGCGCCAGGACGTCCCAGCAATCCCCTGCTGCCAGGCAACATGCAGCTGCCCGCACTGCACCTGGGTGCGGCGGACCCGGTCATCTTCGGCTGGGCACGCGAGCGCATGCGCGTACTCAGTGCCAACACCATCCGCCAGGCCATTACCGAATATGAGGCTATGCGCCGCGCCGAGCCGCTCACCGACGCCCAGCGCTACGGCCTGGCCCTGGCGCGCATGCGCGCGGGCGAGGCCGCTCGCGCTGCCACCGAGTTCGCTGCCCTGCTGCAGGATCACCCGGGTGATCGCTGGCTGTCCCTTGGCTTGGCCGAGGCGCTGGCCAAATCGGGGCGTCTGGACGAAGCCGACGAGCGCTTTGAAAACATGGTCCGGCGCCTGCCCAACGACCGTGCCGTGGCCCTGGCCTATGCCGCCGTGCTGGTGGAGCGCGATACCCCGGAGGCCGGCGTCCGCGCCCAGGCGCTGTTGCGGCCCCTGCTGCGCTCGGCCGCGGACGATCCGGTGTTCCAGCGTACTTTCGCCCGCATCAGTGAGATCGCCGGCGATATGGTCCGGGCTGGCGAAGCCTGGGCCGAAGCCGCCTACCTGAGCGGCCGCGCCGAGCAGGCACTGGTCCAGCTCAACAACCTGCGCCAGCGCGATGACCTGGACTACTACGCACGGGCCCGGATCGACGCACGGATCGCCGCCATCACGCCGACGGTACTGGAACTGCAGCGCCAGGGGATTCGCGACGACGACCTGCGCCGCCGCTGATCCTCTGGACCCCAATGTCATGATGCGGTCACAAATCTGTCGTCTAATCCAGACTACGGTCAAGCAGGCAGGTTGTGACAAAACACATGCAGAAACGGATCCTGATCGTCGACGACGAGCCCGCCATCCGCGAGATGGTGGCTTTCGCTTTGCGCAAAGGCGAATACGAGCCGGTCCATGCGGGTGACGCCCGCCAGGCGCAGTCCGCAATCGCCGACAAGGTCCCCGACCTGATCCTGCTTGACTGGATGCTGCCCGGCACCAGCGGCCTTGAGCTGGCCCGGCGCTGGCGCCGCGACGAGCTGACCCGGGAGGTGCCCATCATCATGCTCACTGCCCGCGGTGAGGAAGACGACCGGGTTGGCGGACTGGAAGCCGGCGTGGACGACTATGTGGTCAAGCCTTTCTCCGCCCGCGAGCTGCTGGCCCGGATCCGCGCGGTCATGCGCCGCTCGCGCGAAGACGACGAGGATGGCAGCGTCAGCCTGGGCGGCCTGCGTATCGATGGCGCTGCCCACCGGGTATTTGCCAACGAGGAGCCGATCAACATCGGCCCTACGGAATTCCGCCTGCTGCACTTCTTCATGACCCACCCCGAGCGGGTCTACTCGCGCGCGCAGCTGCTTGATCACGTCTGGGGTGGCAGCGTGTACGTTGAGGAGCGCACCGTCGACGTGCATATCCGCCGCCTGCGCAAGACCCTGGAGCCGAGCGGCCTGTCGGGCATGGTGCAGACCGTGCGAGGCGCCGGTTACCGCTTCTCGACCGCTGTGTGATTCACCGCCTGGGCGCCTAGACTGATGGAGATGTCCGCCCATGCGCACCCTCCCTTGAGCAGGACCCTGGCCCGGCCGCTGGTCGTGCTGGCCGTTGCGTTGGCCCTGGGCCTTGTGCTCGGCCATCCCTGGCCGGCGCTGGCGATTGCCGCGCTGGGCCTGCTGGCCTGGCAGCAGCTGCGGTTGCGGCGGCTGGTGCGGCGCCTGGCTTCCCGCCAGCGCGTGGCCCTGGACCACGGCACCGACGCGTGGAGCGACCTGCAGCAGCTGCTGCACCGCAACCAGGATGAACAGCGCCATCGCGCCCAGCGGCTGGTGGAAATGCTGCGCGCCTACCGCGCCGCCGCGGCCGCCCTGCCCGACGCGGTGGTGGTGCTGGAGCGCAACACCCAGCGCGTGCAGTGGTTCAACGAAGCCGCCAGCGACCTGCTCGGCCTGCACTATCCCGAAGACATCCAGGCGCCACTCGGGGAACGCTTGCGGCCGCTGCCAATCGCCCACTGGCTGGCGGCCGGCCGCAACGCCGAGCCGTTGCTCGACGCGCCCTCCCCGGTCAGCCCTGGCATACGCCTGAGCCTGCGCCTGATCCCCTATTCCGACGAGCTGTGGCTGCTGGTGGCGCGCGACGTGACCAAGCTGATGCATCTGGAACACATCCGCCGCGACTTCGTGGCCAACGTTTCCCACGAACTGCGCACGCCACTGACCGTCATCCACGGCTACCTGGAGATGCTCGACCCTTCCGAACAGCCGGAGTGGGCGCCCATCCTGGTCGAGATGCAGCGCCAGTCGCAGCGCATGACCCAGCTGGTGGAAGACCTGCTCACCCTGTCGCGGCTCGAGTCACAGGACTCGATCAACGATGAGGTGGTTGCGCTGGATTCAACCCTGGCCACCCTGCGGCGCGAAGCCGAGGCACTCGGCAAGGGCCGGCACGTGATCAGCGTTGAAGACCGCGCGGGCGTGGACCTGCTCGGTTCACCGCGTGAGCTTCACAGCGCGTTCTCCAATCTGGTGTCCAACGCGGTGCGCTATACGCCTGCGGACGGGAGCATTTCGATCGTCATTGACCTGGATGAGGAAGGCGGGGTGATGCTGTCGGTGCGCGACAGCGGCTACGGCATCCCCGAATCACACCTGGAACGCCTGACCGAGCGCTTCTACCGTGTGTCCAGCAGTCGCTCGCGCGACCTGGGCGGCACCGGCCTGGGCCTGGCGATCGTCAAACACGTATTGCAGCTGCATCAGGCCCGGCTCGAGATCTCCAGCGAAGTCGGACAGGGCAGCCTGTTCACCTGCCGCTTCCCCGCGGGGCGCACCCTGCAGCGGACGGCGCCCGAGGATATCGACCCATGACTCCGCGCAACCCTGCATCCCGGCGCAAGGGCACGGCGTCGGCCCGTGACCCGGGGCGACGATCCGCACAGCCCGCCCAGGGGCCGGTCACCGAAGAGCAGGATCCGCTGGCCGATCCCGCGCTGTACCTGAATCGCGAACTGGCGCAGCTGGATTTCAACTTCCGGGTCCTGGCCCAGGCGCAGGACGAAAGCGTGCCGCTGCTGGAGCGGCTGCGTTTCCTGTGCATCTCCTGCACCAACCTGGACGAGTTCTTTGAAATCCGTGCCGCTGCCGTGCGTCACGCCGGCGAGCTTGGCCTGCCGGCGGGCACCGACGGCCTCGCCCCGGCCAATGCGCTGCGCCGCATCCATGAGCGCGCCTCGGAGCTGGTAGACGAACAATACGCATGCTGGAACGACGAGCTGCGCCCTGCGCTGACGGACGTGGGCGTGCGCATCATCGCCCGCAGTGAGTGGAACGCGCGCCACAGGCGCTGGCTGGCGGCGTACTTCCACAGCGAGATCATGCCCGTGCTCTCGCCGCTGGGGCTGGATCCAGCGCACCCCTTTCCGCGCATCCTCAACAAGTCGCTGAACGTGGTGGTCGTGCTGAAAGGCAAGGACGCGTTCGGCCGCATCGGCAACCTGGCCATCGTGCGCGCGCCGCGGTCACTGCCGCGCATCATCAAGCTGCCACCGCGTGTTTCGGGCGGTGAAGACGACTTCGTATTCCTGTCAGCGGTGCTGTCCGAGTTCGTCCACCACCTGTTTCCCGGCATGGAAGTCAAGGGTGCCTACCAGTTCCGGGTGACCCGCAACTCCGAGCTGATCATGGACGAGGACGAGGTGGAAAACCTCGCCCTGGCCCTGCGCGAGGAGCTGGCCGGCCGCGGCTACCAGCGACCCATGCGGCTGGAAATCGCCTCCGACTGCCCGCGACCGATCGTGCGCATCCTGCTGGAGAACTTCGGCCTGCCGGACAATGCGGTGTACCGCATCAAGGGCCCGGTCAACCTGAGCCGCGTGGTGCAGGTGTATGACCTGGTGCAGCGCCCGGAACTGAAGTATCCGGCGTTCCAGCCGCGCCAGCTGCCAGGCAGCGACGCCATGTTCGACCTGATCGCCGACGAGGACGTGCTGCTCCACCACCCGTTCGACAGCTTCAATCCGGTGCTGGAACTGATCAAACAGGCGGCCGAAGATCCGAACGTGCTGGCGATCAAGCAGACCCTTTACCGCACCGGCAAGGATTCTCCGATTGTCGAACACCTGGTCCAGGCTGCTCGCAACGGCAAGGACGTGACCGTGGTGGTGGAGCTGCTGGCGCGCTTTGATGAAGAAGCCAACCTGGGCCTGGCCGGACGCCTGCAGGAGGCCGGCGTACAGGTGGTCTACGGCGTGGTCGGCTTCAAGACCCACGCCAAGATGCTGCTGATCGTGCGCCGGGAAGGCCGCAAACTGCGCCGTTACGTGCATCTTGGCACCGGCAACTATCACCCGGCCAACGCCCGCGGCTATACCGACCTGGGGCTGATGACCGACCACCCCGGCATCGGCAGTGACGTGCATCAGATCTTCATGCAGCTGTCGGGGCTGGCACCTGCGATCGAGCTGCAGCACATGCTGCAATCGCCCTTCACCCTGCATCCCGGGGTACTGGACCGGATCGGGCGTGAAACGGAACATGCGCGTGCCGGCAGGCCTGCCCGCATCATCGCCAAGATGAACGCCCTCAACGAGCCGCGCGTGATCCGGGCGCTGTATGCCGCTTCGCAGGCGGGCGTACGGATCACCCTGATGGTACGCGGAGCCTGCACCCTGCGTCCCGGCGTGCCCGGCGTCTCCGACAATATCCGGGTGATTTCGATCGTCGGCCGTTTCCTTGAACACCATCGGGCGTACTGGTTTGCCAACGACGGCGACCCGGAGCTGTTCTGCGCCAGCGCCGACTGGCTGGAGCGCAACCTGCTGCGCCGGGTGGAGGCCTGTTTCCCGATCCTCTCTCCAGTCCTGGTGCAAAGGATTCACGAAGAAGTGCTGGACAACTACCTGGCCGACAACCTCGACGCCTGGGAACTGCAGGCCGATGGCAGCTACCGCAGGCTGGAACCGGAAGAAGGAGCCGCGCCCCACTCGGCGCAGATCTGGCTGCTGGAGAAAATCTGCGGATGAAGACCACCCGCTCCCTGGTGCTGCCCGGCGCGATCGCCCAGTCCATCCAGGAGGGCGACACCCTGGCCGCGATCGACATGGGCTCCAACAGCTTCCACATGATCGTGGCGCGGGTCACCCTGGGCCAACTGCGGGTGGTGGACCGCCTGCGCGAAACCGTGCGCCTGGGCGAAGGCCTGTACGGCAAGGGCCGGCTGCAGGTGGACGTGCGCGATCGCGCCCTGACCTGCCTGGAACGCTTCGGCCAGAGGATCCGCCGCGTTCCGCCACACCACGTGCGCGCCCTGGCGACCAACGCGGTGCGCCGCATGGCGGTGCCGCGGGACTTCCTGGTCCCGGCCGAATATGCACTGGGCCATGCGATCGAAGTGATTTCCGGACGCGAGGAAGCCCGCCTGATCTACCAGGGCGTATCCCACGTGCAGCCGCCCAAGCCGGGCGAGCGGCGGATGGTGATCGACATCGGCGGTGGTTCGACCGAGTGCATCATCGGCCGCGGCCTGGAGACGTTGGAGCGCGAGAGCCTGCAGGTCGGATGCATCTCCAGCACCCAGCGGTTCTTCCCCACCGGCAAGCTCACCCGGGAAAAATGGCAGAGCGCATTCAACGAGGTCGCGGCGGAGTTCCAGCAGTTTGCCTCGACCTTCCGCAGCATCGGCTGGCAGGAAACCCTGGGCTCGTCCGGTACCAACAAGGCCATCGGCGGAATATGCGCGGCCATGGGCCTGACCAAGGGCGCGGTGACGGCGGAGGCGCTGCCCGTCGTGCGCGACCGGCTGATCGACGCCGGGCATATCGATGCGCTGGACCTGCCGGGTCTGTCGGAGGATCGCCGCCCGGTCATCGCCGGCGGCCTGCTGGCACTGGAAGCGGCGTTCGCCGTGCTTGGACTGGAGCGCATGGCAATCAGCAAGGCCGCCATGCGCGAGGGCGTGCTGTACGACATGTTGGGCCGCGGCGGTGAACATGATCCACGCGAAGCGGCGATCCAGGCCCTCACCCAGCGTTACGGCATCGACGAAACCCAGGCAGCGCGCGTCCACGCCACTTCGCTGCGGCTATTTGACCAGGTGGCGGAAGAATGGCAGCTGGGCCCGGACGACCGGCTGATGCTGGGATGGGCCGCCCGCCTGCATGAGATCGGCCTGACCATCGCCCACAGCCAGCACCATGTGCACGGGGCCTACATCCTGGCGCACTCGGATATCCCGGGTTTCTCACAGCAGGAGCAGCGCTTCCTGGCGGCCCTGGTACAGAGTCACCGGCGCAAGGTCTCGCGCAGCGCCTTCGATATGCTGCCCGACCGCCTGCTGGATGCCGCGCTCCGCCTGGGCATGTTGCTGCGACTGGCGGCGCTGTTGCACCACTCCGGCGAAGACGAGTCGATGCCGCTGCCCAAGCTCATCGCCAACGGTCCGGCGCTGCGTCTGCAGGTAGACCCGGACTGGCTTGACGCACACCCGCTGCTGCGCGCCGACCTGGAAAGCGAGGCCGAGGACAGCCAGGGTCTGGGGATCGCACTGCGGCTTGTCTGACGCCTTTTCCGGGCGATCCGCCTCACTGATGGCGTCGTAGTATTCTGGCCGCATGCCGTCCGCGCAGCTTCCCGGAGATTACGCCGCATGAAGAAATTTCTGCCCTTCCTGATCCTGTTCACCGCCGCACTGGTGACCGCGTGCAGCACCGGGCCGGCGCGCCGGGTATCCGAACCGGCCGCCCGCATCCAGCAGCTGACCGTCGAAGCCGATGGCAGCTGGTCGATCGACCTGCGGGTGCAGAACTACAGCAGCATCGCCATGCGCTTTGATCACCTGCAGCTTGAAATGCAGGTCAACGGCGAGGCCGCTGGCAGCCTGCAAGCCAGTCCGCAGCTGCAGATCTCGCAGGAGTCGGCGGACGTGATCAGCGTCGACCTGATCCCCTCTGCGCAGGCGCGGCTGCTGCTGGCCGATACGCTGGCCGCGGGGCGTGGAGTGTCCTATTCCCTCCAGGGCAGCGCCAGCGCTGCGCCTGTCGATCGCGGCAGCGTTCGCGAATACCCGATCAAGCGCGAAGGCGTACTGAGTCCGATGCCCGGCCTGCCGGGCGTGCTGCGCTGACGGCGGCTGTCGTCCAGCCTGTTCCCCCCCTTCCCAGCCAACGGAATGCCATGTCCAGCTACAAAGCTCCCCTGACCGATATCCGCTTCGTCCTCCACGATGTGCTCAATGTGGAACCGCTGTTCCAGCGCCTCGGCCTGGGCGATGCGAGCCGCGATGTGGTGGATGCGATCCTCGAGGAAGGCGCGCGCTTCACCGAAGCCGTGCTGGCACCGCTCAACAGCGTGGGCGACGAGATCGGCTGCAGCTTCGACAAGGCCACCGGCGCGGTCACCACCCCGCCCGGCTTCCGCGAGGCCTATGAGCAATACGTCGACGGCGGCTGGCCGGCGCTCAACGCGCCGCCGGAGTTCGGCGGCCAGGGCCTGCCGCACACGTTGGGCATGTCGCTGAAGGAAATGATCGACGCCGCCAACCTGGCCTGGGGCAACTTCCCGCTGCTTTCGCACGGCGCGGTGGAGGCCCTGCTGCACCACGGTGACGACTGGCAGCAGGAAACCTTCCTCAAGCCGCTGGTGGACGGCCGCTGGACCGGCACCATGTGCCTGACCGAGCCGCACTGTGGCACCGATCTGGGCCTGCTCAAGACCCGTGCCGCGCCGAACGCGGACGGCAGCTACCAGATCAACGGCACCAAGATCTTCATCACCGCTGGCGAGCACGATTTCACCGACAACATCGTGCATCTGGTGCTGGCACGCCTGCCCGACGCGCCGGAAGGCTCGCGGGGCATTTCCCTGTTCGTGGTGCCCAAGCGCAAGGTGGACCAGGACGGCAACTCCGGTGAAGCCAACGGTGTGCGTTGCGGCGCGCTCGAACACAAGATGGGAATCCACGGTTCGGCCACCTGCGTGTTGAACCTCGACGACGCTCAGGGCTGGCTGGTGGGCGAACCCAACCGCGGCCTGATGGCGATGTTCACCATGATGAACTCCGCGCGCGTGGCCGTCGGCCTACAGGGCCTGGGCCTGTCGGAACGCGCCTACCAGAACGCCCTGGCCTATGCCCGTGAGCGGCTGCAGATGCGCTCGCTGTCCGGCCCCAAGGCACCGGACAAGCCCGCCGACCCGATCATCGTCCATCCCGACGTGCGCCGCATGCTGCTCACCTGCAAGGCGCTGGTGGAAGGCGGCCGCCTGCTCGGCACCCACGCCGGCACCCTGGTGGACACCATTGCCCACACCAGCGACGCAGCCGAGCGCGAGCAGGCCGACGCCCTGCTCGGCTTCCTCACCCCCATCGTCAAGGGCTGCCTGACCGAGTGGGGGATCGAGTGCACCTACAACGCCCTGCAGTGTTTCGGCGGCCACGGCTACATCGCCGAGCACGGCATGGAACAGCTGGCTCGCGACGCCCGCATCACCACGCTCTATGAAGGCACCACCGGCATCCAGGCGCTGGACCTGATGGGGCGCAAGACCATGCAGCTGGAGGCCGCCGGCCTGCGCCTGTTCCTGGGCATGATCGGTGAGTTCTGCAACGCCCATGCCGACGACGACGCCATGGCCGAGTTCATCGGTCCGCTGCAGGCGGCCGCGACCGAATGGCAGGCGCTCACCGGTGACATCGCCAAGCGTGCCGCCGGCAACCCGGAGGAAATCGGTGCGGCTTCCTGGGATTACCTGTTCTATTCCGGCTACGTGGCCCTGGCGTACTGGTGGGCCCGCAGCGTGGCCTCCGCCCGTGACAGCACCCAGCCCGAAAGCTTCAAGCAGTCCAAGCTGGAAACGGCACGTTTCTACTTCGCCCGGATCCTCCCGCGCACCCGGGCCCACAAGGCCGCGATCGAAAGCGGCGCCGACTCGCTGATGTCATTGGACTCCGTGGCCTTCTGAGCAATACCCACAGCGTCATAAATCGGGTATATGCTGTTTCCTTGATGAAGGACGACAGAGCGAAGCTTCGCCTGCTCCCCGCCGGACCTGGCACACCGGTCGCCAATGCTTCGCCGACAACACCCCTGGGACATCCTCAGATCGCGGCTCGCCCCCTGCCGTTGGGCAGCGTACGCCTGCTATCGCTGGATGCGCATGGCCGCGTACTCGACTGGATCAGCTGGCAGGACGCGGCCTGCCTCTACGCACGCGACGCCGTTACCTGGACCCTGGGTGAGCCCTGCCTGCGGGTGCACGGCGGCATCAACCGGATCACCGGCAGGCGCAGCACCCTGGCGCTGCACCCGATCATCGCCGCACGGGGCCACGCCTCCGGCGCCGCGCTCAACCCCACCCCTGCGCTGACCAACCCGGCCCTGTTCGCCCGCGACCAGCACCTGTGTCTGTACTGCGGCAGCGGTTATGCACGCAGCAAGCTCACCCGGGACCATGTGATCCCCCAATCCCAGGGCGGCCGCGACCTGTGGGAAAACGTGGTCACCGCCTGTTACCACTGCAACTCGCGCAAGGGCGGCCGCACCCCGGCCCAGGCCTCGATGCCGTTGCTGGCCGTGCCCTACCGGCCGAGCTGGATCGAACATCTGATCCTGTCCAACCGCAACATCCTCGCCGACCAGATGGCTTTCCTGAAGTCCCAGCTGCCCAGAAACCCGCGGCAACGGGGCTGATCCAGCCAGCGCACGGAGTCACCGGGTAGCCTGATCGTGAATCCGGCTAAACTCGGGACTTTCATCACGGTATCGCTGCAGCATGGCTTTGACTCTTGGTTTCACCAGCATGGACCAGGCCACGGAAACCGCGCTTGGCGCCGCGTTCTCCAAAGCCAGCGAAAGGTTCCCCGGGCGGTTCACGCTGACCGACAGCGACGCGGCCGACTACGTCATCATCGACATGGACAGCCTGTACGGCCCGATGGGGTGGCTGCGCCTGCATGCCGCCGGCAAGCATGTGATCGGACTGACCGCAGCTGCCCGGACCCAGGCCGACTTCCGCCTCGGCCGCCCGTTCGATACCGATGCCATGGCGCAGCTGCTGCAGGAGATCACCGACGCTGCCGGTCCTGCCGCAGATCCGCAAACGGAAGCCGAAGCAACCGTTGTCGAGGCAGTGGCAGAGGCCGAACCGGCCGCCCCAGCGGACCCCATTCCACTTGCCGTCCGGCTGGCGGTTCCCCCGGCCGCGGAAGAAACTGCTGCTGCAACTTCGACTCCAGCCGACGCTCCCGCTACGCGGGAACAGGCTCCCGATGTGCCCGACGTTGCGCCTGAACCCGAGCCGGAACCGCAGCCCGAACCCGAACCCGCCCCACCGCCGCGTGACCCGGTGTTCGCCGACTGGATGGCCCCCCACGCACTGCAGGGCCGCCTGCGCTTCAGCCGGGATAACGGCCCCGAACTGTGGATTGATGCCGATGCCCGCCAGTATCACGGACCCCAGCTGCTCAAGCCGCTGACCAGCTATTTCGAAGGCTCCGTCGGTCGCGCGGACTTCAGCCCCGTCGATGAAGCCACCTGGAACTCAGGCAGCGCCGCTGCCGGTCCCGCCCAGCCCCTGCAGCGCCTGCAGTGGCTCGGGGGCCTGCTGGCAGGCCAGGGCACGCTTTTGCCCGGGCATGACCCGGACGGCCGCTACCGGCTCACCAAGTGGCAGCAGACCGAACGCGAGTTCGCCCGCCACTTCCGCATCGCCACCGCCATGATGAAAGGCCCGGTCACGTTGGCCGAGATCGCCGAGGCCAGCGGCGCAGAAACGGACGAAGTGGCGGATTTCCTCAACGCCAACCTTGCAACGGGCTTTGCCGAATTCGTACCCGAACCGGAGCCCGAAGCCGAGGCGCCACCGCGCCCCACCGGCTTTTTCCGGCGCCTGCGCAGCAGATCCTGAACGCACTGCACCCCACGCCCCTGGGCGTCGCCTTGCCCCCCGCGACCCGGGGGGCGAAAATGCCTGCATGATCGACATCAAACGCTATCCGCGGCTTGCGCGGATTGATTCACCGGCCGACCTGCGCGGCTTCGACGAAGCCGAGCTCCCGCAGATCGCCGACGAACTGCGTGCCTACCTGATCGAATCGGTTGGAAAATCCGGCGGCCACTTCGGCGCCGGCCTGGGCGTGGTTGAACTGACCACCGCCCTGCACTGGCTTTACAACACGCCCGACGACCGCATCGTCTGGGACGTGGGCCACCAGTGCTATCCGCACAAGATCCTCACCGGCCGCCGCGACGCCATCCATACCGTCAAGCAGAAGGACGGCGTGGCGCCTTTCCCCAAGCGTGAGGAAAGCGAATTCGACACCTTCGGCGTCGGTCATTCCAGCACCTCGATTTCCGCCGCCCTGGGAATGGCGATTGCCAACGCCCAGGCCGGCAACGAGCGCAAGGTGATCGCCGTGATCGGCGACGGCGCGATGACCGCGGGCATGGCCTACGAGGCGCTCAACCACGCCGGCGGCATGGATACCGAGCCCGATGTTCTGGTGATCCTCAACGACAACCGCATGTCCATCTCCGAGGCGGTTGGCGGCCTGACCCGCATGCTCGGGCGCATGAGCGGCAGCAGCACCCTCAACGCCCTGCGCGAAGGTGGCAAGAAGCTGCTGGGCGACAAGAACAGCCCGTCCGCGCGCTTCGTCAAGCGCTGGGAAGGCCAGTGGAAAGGCATGTTCGTGCCGTCCACCCTGTTCGAGGAAATGGGCTTCCACTACACCGGCCCGATCGACGGCCACGATACGAAGGCGCTGGTAGGCGCGCTGCGCACGCTCAAGGGCCTGAAGGGTCCCCAGCTGCTGCACGTGATCACCACCAAGGGCAAGGGATTCGAACTGGCCGAGGACGACCAGATCGGCTACCACGCCGTCTCGCCGTTCGACCCGGCCAAGGGCGTGGTCTCCAAGCCTGGCGCAAAGAAACCCACCTACACCGATGTCTTTGGCGCGTGGCTGTGCGACATGGCCGCCGCCGACGACAGGCTGATGGCCATCACTCCGGCGATGCGCGAGGGCTCCGGTCTGGTCCGCTTCAGCAAGGAATACCCGGAGCGCTATTTCGACGTGGCGATCGCCGAACAGCACGCGGTCACCCTGGCCGCCGGCATGGCCACCGAGGGCGCCAAGCCGGTGGTGGCGATCTACTCCACCTTCCTGCAGCGCGGCTACGACCAGCTGGTACACGACGTGGCCATCCAGAACCTGGACGTGACTTTCGCCATTGATCGCGGCGGCGTGGTTGGCCCGGATGGTGCCACCCACGCCGGCAACCTGGACCTCAGCTTCCTGCGCTGCGTGCCCAACATGGTGCTCATGGCCCCGGCAGACGAAGACGAGTGCCGGAAGTTGCTGACCACCGGCTTCAGGCATCCAGGACCGGCCGCGGTGCGCTATCCCCGCGGCACCGGCCCCGGCGTCGAGATCCAGGGCAGCCTGGAAACCTTGCCGATCGGCAGGGCCCAGCTGCGCCACCAGGGCAGCCGCTTGGCCCTGCTCGCCTTCGGCGCCATCGTGCCGGCAGCAGAGCGCGTGGGCGCGGAACTTGGCCTGACCGTGGTCAACATGCGCTTCATCAAGCCGCTCGATCGCGACCTGCTTGTGGAACTGGCCAGGACGCACGAAGGTTTCGTCACCCTGGAAGACAATGTGGTGATGGGCGGCGCCGGCTCTGCCGTGGGCGAGCTGCTGCATGCCGAGGGCATCACCCTGCCCATGCTGCAGCTCGGTCTGCCCGACGCGTTCCAGCACCACGCCAGCCGCGAAGACCTGCTGGCGGAGGCCGGACTGGACGAAGCCGGCATCCGCGCCGCCGTGCTTGCCCGCTGGCCCGACCTGCAGCACCCCGGATCGCAGGCGCGCGCCGCCGTCGGCGGAGCCTGACGACCCCGCCGGAGCCGGATTAACGTTTCCGCCGCTGCGCAGGTTTATCATCTCCGGTTGTCCATCACCGCGCAGCCAGGGGGAAATGCGTGCGGACGCCACAGCGCTCCAAGGACAGGATCTCCACGCAGGCGCCACCGGGTGCGGAGCGGATGCAGCATGCGTTCGCCCGGCTTCCCTGGCGGACCTACCGCTATCGGATCCTTGGCATGGGCCTGGGCAGCGTGGGCATCGGTGCGGTGCTGCTGGAAAACGACGCGCCGCTGCCCCTGTGGCTGCTGTGGTTTTTCACCGGTATCCTCTGGCCGCACCTCGCCTTCCTGCTGGCCACCCGCAGCGCCGTTCCCTATCGCGTCGAGATACGCAACCTGCTGCTGGATTCGGCCCAGGTAGGCATATGGGTCCCTCTGCTGCAGTTCAACCTGCTGCCCAGCGTATTACTGCTGACCCTGGTCACGGTAGACAAGATCAACACCGGCATCCCGCGACTGTGGTTGTGGTCACTGCCGGCAATGCTGGGCGGACTGCTGGTCACCGGGCTGCTCACCGGTTTTGCCATCCAGCCGACCACCAGCATGTCCGTGATTGTGGCCAGTCTTCCCATGCTGATGATCCACACCATCGCAGTCAGCCTGGGAAGCAACCGCCTGGTCCACCGGATCCAGGACAAGAACCGCCAGCTGGACCAGCTCAGCCGTGTCGACATGCTCACTGGATTACACAACCGCCGCCACTGGCAGGACCTGGCCAGTCACGCGTTGCGACGGCACCAGCAAGCAGGCACGCCGGCAGTCCTGCTCGTGCTCGACCTGGACAATTTCAAGAGCTACAACGACCGCTACGGACACGGGTTCGGCGATGAAGTGTTGTGTTCGGTCGCCGAGGCGATCCGCATGCACACCGTGGCGATCGGCGAAGCCGGCCGCTACGGCGGCGACGAATTCACCGTGCTGCTGCCCGACATGGACCAGGACGCGGCCGGCCGTATCGCGGAGCTGATCCGCGCGCAGGTAGAGTCCATCTCCCTGCCGGCGGCGCCGGACGCACGGATAAGCATCAGCGTGGGCCTCGGCCGTGCAGCCATCGACTGTGCCAGTCTGGAGCAGTGGATCGAACGTGCCGACGCGGCCCTGTACCGGGCCAAGCGCGCCGGGCGCAACCGCGTTGCCGTGCAGCGGGACGCAATGGCCACAGGCACCGATCGCTAGAGCAACGTCGAAAGGTGCCCACTGCTCTGCACCGGGTTGCAAAGAAAAAGCGGCTCCGAGGAGTCCTCGTAAGCCGCTGTTTTCAAACTGGATATTGGTCGGGGTGGCCGGATTCGAACCGACGACCACTTGTCCCCCAGACAAGTGCGCTACCAGGCTGCGCTACACCCCGTTGATCGAAACATTATACCCGGATCAGCGCCGCAGAGTCTGCAGAACTTCTTCCAGTTCGGCCCGCACCTGGCGCAGGATCTGACCGCTCATCGAGGATTCCTGGCGGGCATCATCACCCTCCAGGCGCTGGCGGGCACCGCCGATGGTGTAGCCCTGTTCGTACAGCAGCCCGCGGATCTGCCGCACCATCAGCACATCATGACGCTGGTAGTAACGACGGTTGCCGCGGCGCTTCACCGGGTTCAGGCCCGGGAATTCGGTCTCCCAGTAGCGCAGCACGTGCGGCTTCACATCGCACAGCTCGCTGACTTCACCGATGGTGAAATAGCGCTTGGCGGGAATAGGCGGCAGCTCCCGGTTGCTTCCTGGATCAAGCATTGTCCTCTCCCGGCGTATACGCCTCGACCCGCTCCTTGAGCTTCTGCCCCGGACGGAAGGTGACCACCGTACGCGCGGAAATCGGAATTTCCTCGCCCGTCTTCGGGTTGCGGCCCGGACGCTCATTCTTGCGCCGCAGGTCGAAGTTGCCGAAGCCCGACAGCTTGACTTGGCGCCCCTGTTGCAGCGCTTCGCGCAGCACTTCGAAAAACGCGTCGACGAATTCCTTCGCCTCGCGCTTGTTCAGGCCGACTTCCTCGTACAGCCGTTCGGCCATTTGTGCCTTGGTCAGTGCCATGCCGCTTACCGGATCCTCAACTGCGAATGTGCGCGCCGTGTTCCTGCTGCAGTGCACGGGTCACACCCTGCACCACCTCTTCCACGTCACGCTCAGTCAGGGTGCGCGATTTTTCCTGAAGGATCAAGCCCATAGCAAGGCTCTTGAACCCGATTTCTACGCCCTTGCCCTGATAGACGTCAAACAGCCCAAGCCCGACCAGCAGCGGCCCTGCGACGGCGCGGATGGAAGCCTCCAGCGCAGCCCAGGTGACTTGCTCCGGAACCACGAAGGCCAGGTCGCGGCGGACCGAGGGGAAGCGTCCCAGCGACTGCACCTGTGGCAGCTCGCGGCGACGCAGCGCTTCCAGGTCCACCTCAAAGCTGATCACCGCATGGTCCAGGTCCAGCGCGCGCAGCAGGCGTGGATGCAGCTCGCCGATCCAGCCGATGCACTCGCCATCCCGGTAGACATCGGCCGAGCGGCCCGGGTGCCCGTGCGCTGCCTGCGAAGGACGGTATTCCAGCCGCGCACCTACGCACGCCGCCAGGCTGTCCAGATCGCCCTTCAGGTCGTGGAAGTCGACCGCGCGCGAATCTCCGCTCCACTGTTCAACCCGCGCATCGCCAATTGCCGCCGCGGCGATTCGTGGTGTTTCACCGGGCGCGCTGCCCGGACTGGAGGCGGCAAAGGCCCTGCCGATCTCGAACAGCCGGACCCGCGACTGCTGGCGGGCAGCGTTGCGGGCAAGCGCATCCACCAGGCCGGGCAGCAGCGCGGTGCGCATCACCCCCAGTTCCGCGCTGAGGGGGTTGGCCAAGGGCACGGCGCCTTCCTGCAGCTGCCAGCTGGCCAGCAGGTCCGCCTCCACGAAGGCGAAGTTCACGGCTTCAAGCCAATCACGCCCCACCATGTGGCGGCGCAGATCCGCCTCCGTCACGCACCCTTCGGAATCCGCAACCACCCGGGTCGCGCCGCTGGGCAGCGTGGTGGGCACGTTGTCATAGCCGTGGATGCGGGCAACTTCTTCGATCAGGTCTTCCTCGATCGCCAGGTCGAAGCGGCGGCTCGGGGGCGTGGCCAGCCAGCCTTCGCCGGTCTCTTCCACACTCATGCCAAGCGCGCGCAGGATGCGGCCCACTTCGGCATCTTCGACCTGTACGCCCAGCACTCGGGCCAGGCGCTCGCGCCGGAGCGGGATCGCCGGCGGCTTCGGCAGGTACTCGGGCAGCACTGCTTCGGTGACCGGCCCTGGAACCCCACCGGCCACCTCAAGGATCAGGCGTGTGGCGGCCTCCATCGCCGCACGAGGGAGCTCCGGATCCACCCCACGCTCGAACCGGTGTGCCGCATCGGTATGCAGACCCAGCCGACGGCTGCGCCCGGCAATCGCGGCAGGTGCAAAGTGGGCGGACTCGAGGAATACGTTGCGGGTGGTGTCGGTCACCCGGGTGTCCTGACCACCCATGAGTCCGGCCAGCGCCACGACGCGGTCGGCGTCGGTTACCGCCAGGAATTCGGGGTCCAGATCCACTTCACGCCCGTCCAGCAGCACCAGCTTCTCGCCGGCGCGAGCGCGGCGCACGCCCACCGGGCCCGTCAGCAGGTCGCGATCGAAGGCATGCATGGGCTGGCCCAGTTCCAGCATCACGTACTGGGTCACGTCGACCAGGAAGCTGACCGGGCGGATGCCACCGCGGCGCAGGCGCTCGGCCATCCACACCGGGGTGGCGACGCTGGCGTCCACGCCTTCGATCACCCGGCCCAGATAGCGCGGCGCATCGGCGCCGGCATGCAGTTCCACCTCAAGCGCCGACCCGCTGGCGGCGGGCACCGGCTCGGGATCAAACCCGGACACCGCGGCCCCGAACGCAGCGGCCACGTCAAAAGCCAAGCCGCGCAGGCCCAGGCAGTCGGCGCGGTTGGGGGTCAGGCCCAGCTCGATCACGTTGTCGGGCAGACCCAGATAATCGGCCAGCGGCGTGCCCACCGTCGCGTCTTCGGGCAGTTCCATCAAACCGGAAGCATCGGCATCCACGCCGAGCTCCTTGGCCGAGCACAGCATGCCGTTGGATTCGACGCCGCGCAGCTTGGCGCTTCTAATGGTGATCTCGCCCAGCTGGGCGCCCACCATGGCCAGCGGAGCCAGCAGGCCGGGACGGGCGTTGGGGGCGCCGCACACGATCTGCAGCGGTTCGCCCTGCCCGGCATCCACCTGGCACACCTGCAGGCGATCGGCCTGGGGATGCTTTTCACAGGACAGGATGCGGGCAACCACCAGCCCATCCAGCTCCTCGCCCAGCCGCTCCACTGCCTCGACCTCAAGGCCGATGGCGGTCAGCCGCTGCTCCAGCGCGGCGCTGTCGGCATCCAGGGAGACGTGTTGGCGCAGCCAGTTTTCCGAAAACTTCATCGTTCGTAATCCGTCGGGCGGGGCCTGCCCCGCCAATCCAGTTGATCCGATGCGCGCCCGGCGGGCGCCACCCGGTGGGCCATTGCGGTACTAGGCGAACTGCCTGAGGAATCGCACATCGTTCTCAAAGAACGCGCGCAGGTCGGTCACCCCGTAACGCAGCATCGCCAGCCGCTCCACGCCCATGCCGAAGGCAAAGCCGGTGTACTTCTCCGGATCGATGCCCACGTTGCGCAGCACGTTTGGATGCACCATCCCGCAGCCCAGCACCTCCAGCCAGCGGGTGGAACCATCAGGCTGCTGCCAAGCGATATCCACCTCTGCCGAAGGCTCGGTGAAAGGAAAGTAGCTGGGACGGAAACGCATCTCGAAATCGCGCTCGAAGAACGCCCGCACGAACTCGGCCAGGGTGCCCTTGAGGTCGGCGAAGTTGGCGCGCTCGTCCACCAGCAGGCCCTCGCACTGGTGGAACATCGGCGAGTGGGTCTGGTCGGAGTCGGAGCGGTACACCTTGCCCAGCGCGATCATGCGCAGCGGCGGCTTGTGTTCGCCCATGTAGCGCACCTGCACGCCCGAGGTATGGGTGCGCAGCACACGGCGCTCGCCGCTGCCGTCATCGGCGGTGTAGAAAGTGTCGTGCATCGCCCGCGCCGGATGGTGGGGCGGGAAGTTGAGCGCTTCGAAGTTGTGCCAGTCGTCCTCGATTTCAGGACCTTCTGCACGTTCGTAACCGAGCCGACCGAAGATGTCGGCGATGCGTTCGATGGTGCGGCTGATCGGGTGCACGCCACCACGTTCGGCGTCGCGCCCCGGCAGGGTCACATCGATCGCCTCGGTGGCCAGACGCGCGTCCAGCGCGGCGTCCTCGAGCACCTGGCGGCGTTCGGCCAGCGCCATGCCCAAGGCGTCACGGACCTTGTTGATCCCGGCGCCAGCGGCCTTGCGCTCACCAGCGGGCAGCGCGCCCAGCCCTTTCAGCAGCGCGGTCACGCTGCCCTGCTTGCCCAGCAACGCCACCCGCAGCGCTTCGAGCGCCTCGGGGGTCGACGCGGCGGCAATCTCCGCCAGCGCCTGCCGGTTGATCTGTTCGATATCAGCCATGGGCCCCATTACCCCCAACGCAAAAAACAATGGGGAAGGACTTGCGCCCTTCCCCATGCGTGTACATCGATGTCCGGTCGCGCCCGCCGTTCAAGGCGTGCGCGGCACGGGACACACTTACGCTGCGAGCGCGCCCTTCGCCTTCTCTGCCAGCGCGGCAAAACCGGACGCATCGTGCACGGCGATGTCCGCCAGCACCTTGCGGTCCAGGGTGATGCCAGCCTTGCCCAGGCCGTTCATGAAACGGCTGTAGCTCAGACCGTTGATGCGGGCCGCGGCGTTGATACGGACGATCCACAGCGAGCGGAAATTACGCTTCTTGTGCTTGCGGTGGATATAGGCGTACTGCTGGGCCTTGATCACAGCCTGGTTGGCAACGCGGAATACCTTGCGGCGTGCGTTGTAGTAACCCTTGGCCTGACTCAGGACCTTCTTGTGACGACGGCGGGCCTGAACACCGCGTTTGACTCGTGCCATTGTTCAGTCCTCCTCAGAGATACGGCAACATGCGGTCGAGACGACCACTGTCGGCTGCCGAGATGTGGTTCGTCCGGCGGAGGTTGCGCTTCCGCTTCGTCGTCATCTTGGTGAGGATGTGGCTGCGGTTGGCGTGGCCAGCCTTGTACTTGCCGGAAGCGGTCTTCCGGAAGCGTTTGGCCGCGCCCCGATGGGTCTTGATCTTGGGCATTTGGATGTCCTTTGGTCTCTTTCTGGCTGGGAGGCGGACGCTGCCGCACTTGGATGCCCCAGACCGGTTACAAGCCCCTGCTCCACAGGTGGAGCGATCCACAGCTGGAAACAGAGGCGGCTCACAGGATCGTGATCGCTCCGGCGAACCGGAGCCGACCATTATGCCGCGTCGCCGCGTGCCATGCAATCCGGATCCCGCAGGCCGACCCGGCGATGCCGGAACCCGCGGGCCGTCGGGGGCACAGCCCCGACCTACTTCTTTTTCGGAGCGATCATCATGACCATCTGGCGCCCTTCCATGCGCGGGCGCGACTCGATCACGATGTCTTCGCCAAGGTCGGCTTCGATCCGCTGCAGCATGCCGCGGCCGAGTTCCTGATGGCTCATTTCGCGGCCACGGAAACGGATGTTCACCTTGACCTTGTCGCCTTCTTCCAGGAAGCCGCGCATCTTGCGCATCTTGATCGCGTAGTCACCGGAATCGGTGACCGGGCGGAACTTGACTTCCTTGATCTCGACCTGCTTCTGCTTCTTTTTGGCCAGGTTGGCCTTTTTCTGCAGGTCGAACCGGAATTTGCCGTAATCCATGATCCGGCATACCGGGGGATCGGCGTTGGGCTGGATCTCAACCAGATCGAGTCCTTCTTCCTGCGCCTGGCCAAGGGCCTCGTCGCGCGAAAGTACGCCAATCATCTCGCCATCGGATCCAATTACGCGTACGCGGGGTACGCGGATGTCCTGATTTCTGCGATTCTGCTTGTCCGGGGTGCTGATATTGCAATCTCCAAGATCGATAAAGCCGGCCGCTCGTCAGCGTCCGGGACTGCCGGCGCGCGAAGCGCCGGTACACACATTATGCCTGCGCGAGCCCGTCACGGAGAAGTGAGGCAACGCCGGATATCGGCATGCTCCCAAGATCCTCCCCCGCCCTCGTGCGTACAGCAACCGCGCCATTTTCCTTTTCGCGGTCCCCCACCACGAGCAGGTACGGCACCCGCTGCAGTGTGTGCTCCCTGATCTTATAGCCGATTTTCTCGTTGCGCAAATCGGATTCGACCCGGAAGCCTTGATTCACAAGGGTTTTGCGCACCTCTTCCACGTGGTCGGCCTGGGCGTCGGTGATGTTCATCACCACCGCCTGCACCGGCGCCAGCCAGGCCGGATACGCACCGGCATGGTGTTCGATCAGGATGCCGATGAAGCGCTCCATCGAGCCAACGATGGCCCGATGCAGCATGACCGGCGTCTGCCGCTGGCTGTGCTCGTCTACGTACTCGGCGTCCAAGCGGCCCGGCATCATGAAATCGACCTGCACGGTGCCCAGCTGCCAGGTGCGGCCGATGGCGTCGCGCAGGTGGTACTCAACCTTGGGGCCGTAGAAAGCGCCCTCGCCGGGCAGTTCTTCCCACTCCACTCCGGCCGCGCCCAGGGCAGATCGCAGCGCCGCTTCCGCCTTGTCCCACTCGGCGTCATTGCCAAGGCGGGCCTCCGGGCGCAGCGCCAGCTTGACCTGCACCTCCTCAAATCCGAAGTCCGAGTACACCTTCATCGCCTGGGCGTGGAAGGCGGTGACCTCGGACTCGATCTGCTCCTCGGTGCAGAAGATATGGCCGTCGTCCTGGGTGAAGCCGCGCACGCGCAGGATCCCGTGCAGCGCTCCGGACGGCTCGTTGCGATGGCAGCTGCCGAACTCGCCGTAGCGGATCGGCAGGTCGCGGTAGCTGTGCAGGCCCTGGTTGAAAATCTGCACGTGGCCCGGGCAGTTCATGGGCTTGACCGCGTAGGTGCGCTTCTCCGATTCGGTGAAGAACATGTTCTCCTGGTAGTTGTCCCAGTGGCCGGATTTCTTCCACAGCGACACGTCCAGGATTTGCGGGCAGCGCACTTCGCCATAGCCGCTGTCGCGATAGACCTGGCGCATGTACTGCTCCACCGCCTGCCACAGCGCCCAGCCCTTCGGATGCCAGAACACCAGCCCGGGGGCCTCTTCCTGCAGGTGGAACAGCTCCTGCTGCTTGCCGATGCGGCGGTGGTCGCGCTTCTCGGCCTCCTCGATCCGCTGTACGTAGGCGTTGAGCTGCTTCTTGTCGGCCCACGCGGTGCCGTAGATGCGCTGCAGCTGCTCGTTCTTGGCATCGCCGCGCCAGTAGGCGCCGGAAATGCGCAGCAGCTTGAACACCTTGAGGAAGCGGGTGTTGGGCACGTGCGGGCCGCGGCACATGTCCACGTATTCCTGATGGTGGTACAGGCCCATCTGGGTGACTTCCGGGCCCATGTCCTCGATCAGGCGCAGCTTGTAATCCTCGCCCCGCTGGCTGAAGACCTCGATCGCTTCCTCGCGCGGGGTCATGCGCTTGATCACGTCGTAATTGGTATCGATCAGCTCGCGCATGCGCTGCTCGATCGCAGCCATGTCCTCGGGCGTGAACGGGCGCTCGTACCAGATATCGTAGTAGAAGCCATCGTCGATCACCGGCCCGATCACCATCTTGGCGTCCGGGTACAGCTGCTTGACCGCGTGCCCCACCAGGTGGGCGCTGGAGTGGCGGATGATTTCCACGCCCTCCTGGTCCTTCGGCGTGATGATCTGCAGCTGCGCGTCCTGGCTGATCAGGTCGCTGGCATCCACCAGCCGGCCATCAACCTTGCCGGCCACGGTGGCTTTGGCCAGGCCCGGACCGATGGATTCGGCCACCTGCATGACGCTGACAGGACCGTCGAACTCGCGCTTGCTGCCGTCTGGGAGGGTAATCGTGATCATGGGGAAAGCCTTCGGTGAATCAGTACCTGTAGGAGCGCGCCATGCGCGCGAAGCCGCGTGAAACCCGGCAGCATAAAAAAAGCGCCGCAAGGGCGCCGTTGGCGGATGGGCCCCGCGGTTCAATCAACACTGGTCGCTGGTAGTTGCCATGTCGCACACTCGGCCGGCGCTTCCGCGGGCCACCTTTCCAGTCTGGAAGAGTCAATTCAGCATGGTAGCGTAAGCCGCGATATAGCCGCCAGCGGGACGATCCTGCCGGCCATTTCCCACGATCACCGCTTGGAGCTCACCTCTCCATTGGGGTGACCGAAGGCGCGTGCAACTGCTGCAGATACCGCACCAGCTCAGAAAGCCGGGTCCCGGCCGAGCTTTTTACCAGGACGAGATCTCCCGGCTCCAAGAACTCCAGCAGCCGGACTTGAAGCGCTTCCACATCCGGGAACCAGTGGGAGGGGGCTTCACCCGCCATTGCCTCCTGCAAGTGGCTCATGTATTCACCGCAAAGCAACAGCAGATCCGGCTGGGCCGCACCTACCTCGGATGCCAAGGCGGCGTGCAGTTCTTCCGCCCTGGGCTCCAGCTCACGCATGTCACCAAGCACCAGCACCCTGCGCCCTTCCGGCAGCGGGGGCTCCGTATCACGTATCAGACGCAGCGCAGCGGCCATTGAAATGGGGTTTGCATTGTAGGCATCGTCGATGATCCGAAGAGGCTTGCCTTCTACTTCCAAATTGAGGATTTCACCCCTGCCAGGCAAAGCTGCGGCATGCGCCAGTCGGGATAGTGCTTTCTCCAAAGGGAGGCCCATTCCGGCAACTGCCGCCAGGCAGGCCAGGCTGTTTATCGCCATGTGCTCACCGGCCACACCCAGTACGTAGCGCACTTCCTGTCCTAGAATTCGGGCGTGAACCTCACCAGTAGCCGGACTGTGGTCCAAAAAACGCGCCTGGGCACCCGCGCTGCGACCAAAGCTGATCGTCCTGAGCCCGAAGCGCGCGGCCTGGGAGGCGAATATGCGCCACTGGGGCAAATCCCGGTTAAGCACTGCCAAGCTGCCCGGCAGCATGCCACTGAAGATCCTCGCTTTCCGTCGGGCAATCTCATCGACGTTGCCGTGATACCGCAGGTGTGCCTCGCCAACGTTGATGACCAAGGCGACGTCAGGCTGTGTCATCCGGGCACTTTCGCCCATCCGACCAATAGCGAGCTCCAGCACCGTAAAGGGCGCCCTCCAATCCATCGAGGCAAGGTTCCAGGCCACTCCCGGCGGCAGGTTGGCATTGTGTTGCGTCCGGTTGGTGGGACCATAGCCTTCAAGCACATCGGCAAGCATCCCCACCGTGGTTGTCTTTCCCGAACTGCCGGTCACCGCGAGCACTTTCCCGCTCATCTGCGAGCGCGCATAGGCCCCCAGACGCAGCACCGCCTGCTTGCGATTTTCCACCCGCAGCACGGGGAGCCTTTCGGCTACCTCGGCTTGCCGATCGTCTTCCATGATGACGCCTCCGGGAGGGTCCCGGAGGGTTGCCAGCACTGCGGGTTTCAGGCCAAGAGGCTGCTCGTCAAAACGCGAAACAACCAGCTGCCCGGGTGCCATCGAGGGCGCCCAGATACAGAGGCCGGTGGCTATCCAGTCCGGGGCCAGGGGCGCCCGCAACCAGGTTCCGCCGGTAGCAATCCGCACGGCCTCTTTCGTCCAGCCATGGGGTCTTCGGTCGTTTGCCCTCGCCAGCGTTCCCAAGTGGTCGACAACGGCCGTGGGGGGAACGTCTCCGGCCAGATATTCGATATGCCAGGATTCGCTTGGCACGGTCCAGCGCCATCCAAAACGGGGGGCATTGGCCTTGAGCCAGTCCATCCGTGCTGGATTCCCGGACCCGTGAATATCAACCGCGAGGCCCAGGCCATGTCGCGAGCTCCCAGGCACCATGACCGACGCGCGCCCGGGCTTCAGCCACCAGTGTTTTTCCTGCCAGGCAACAGGCTCCGCCCCCGCGACCGGCTGGTCCTGATAGTGCGCAAGGAAAACCCGCTCCTGTATCGCCAGAGGTCGATAGGTATCGTGGTAACAGGTTGGCTCAAGCAATACCCCGTCCGCCAACGCGGCAGCGCGCATGGCCGCCCACGCCTGTGCCGCCCGCCAATGCAACCATCCCCCGATGATCGGCTGCAGAAGAAGATCGTCGAGCTCACCGTTTTTTTGGCCTTGCAGGTCCGCAGGGAAGTGGGATTCTTCGTCACACGGCGCTCTCGTCGCTACAGGTCGAGAGACGTTGCCGACTGGGGATGTCAGCCACTTCCAATAAGCTACATACCCTGACAGATAATGCTCCACATCATCGATGCGCACCCTGAAGCCGTGGTGCCGGATGAAAAAGCCGTCGAGGATACGTTCCGGGTTACGGAAGAACATGGCCACTTCAGGCCAGAAGAATCCTGAGAGCAGGTAGCGCGCGCGCCACTCCAGTGCGTCCTGGAACTTGTCCAGGTCAAACCCGTCCAGCAGATGCGCATGTTCCGGGTCGGACTTGATCCTGTCGATCATCTTCCGCGCCGCCATCATCAATTCCAGCAGCGTCGGGAAGGTGGTGATGCGGGTGCGCACGAAATCCAGGTGATCGCGCACGTTGTCCAGACCGAACTGGTAGTAGCGCGGGTCCGAGCGGTACAGGGTCAACTCGTTGACGCAATACGACAGCCAGTGATCGTGCGCGCGCCAGTGCTCGGCGGCGATGAAGTGTTCGAACGCTTTTTCAACGGCAGACAGCCAGCGCGCATCACGCGTCAGGCCGTACAGACGCATCAGTCCAAACGCGGCCTCGCCGTCGTAGTAGATGATGCGATGCTCATTCTTGACCTGCAGGCTTGGCCAGTGGAGGACATGGACGAAGCTTCCGCTTGAAGCGTCCTGCATGTGCAGGACCCCCAATGCGAGCTTCTCCAGCAACGGAAGGTAGCGGCGGTCACCGGTCAGCTCGGTGTATTTGCTCAGGGCCAGCAGACACACGCCGTTGCCACCGAGCTTGACCTCATTGCCTGTATCAACGAGGAAAGCCGCCCGGGTTCCATCCAGCAGATCGGCCTCACGGATCAGGTCTTTGCACAGATGATCCAAGGCGCGACAGGCGGCGGCTTCGTGGCCGGGATCTCCGGTCAGCTCCCATCCCTCAAGCAACGCGTAGGTGGAACTGGCATGGCGCAGCGCGTTGTAGGTGGGGATGGCACGGTCAAAACAGGGGAAACAGCCATACTCGTAGCGCCCCTCCGCTTTGACTTGTCGCGCAAGGTAACCGGTGCTCCGGCGTATTACATCCAGATCAACCTCCGGCCCCCAATCCTTGATCCTGCGATAGCCGCGATTGCGGCCGGCGTGCTCGATCTCCTCAACCCCCTCGCCGTCGGTGAAGACTGCACGGGTGTCGAACAGCCACATCGGCTGTGACGGATCATCCGGCCAGGCCAGATCGCGTTGAAAGCGGCGGCGGGCATACACGCGCAGATTGTTGCTGTTGGGTGTCGCTACCGGCTGTTTGCTGTCATACAGCAGCGCGGCGCCGGCACATTCCTGGGCCAGGAGGGCCGTTTCCAGATCCGCATCGAACGCGATGCATCGCCGCCAGTAATTGCGTTTGGTCGCAGCAAGCTGCTTGCAGATATCTCCCCAGGTGGTGACCTGGACTGAGCAAGCGGCCTCCACCCGCAGCCAGCGTGGTTTGAGACCCCGGCGGTGCCAGCGCGCATGCAGCTCAGCGGCGCCGCTTTCCCAGGCTTCCGCGAAATTGCCGCCGCGGGCGGTAAACACGATGGCGCGTTCGGCTCCGCTGCTGCTGGCGAAAAACAGAACGCACGCATCGGGTCCAGCCAATCCGTCGGCCACGGACTTCTGCCAGATCCGCTCCATCACCTGCTTTGCCCGACCGAGCAGCGGCGCGAGCTCTGGCAAAGAAGCTGCTGCGGAGTCACTTGGCACCGGGAGGTGGTGACCCGCCGTGTCGCCTTCGGGATCGGGATCGGGATCGGTGGTCATGCTGGCACGGCCACTGGTCTTTCCATCATCGCTCCCGGAGCGCCTCTTGCGCGCGATTCAACGGCTTCATCAGGTAGTTCATCACCGTCTTGCTGCCCGTGTGGATGTCAGCCGTGGTCACCATGCCCGGGAATATCGCAAACGTGGCCCCGGCCTTGTTGACCAGATGATCTTTCCCAGTGCGGATATAGACCCGGTAATAGAAAACATCGGGACTGACCTCATCCTGGATCGTGTCGGGCGAGATCATGACGACTTCGCCTTCAAGGCCGCCATAGATGTGGTAATCGTAAGCGGTCACCTTCACCACCGCGCGCTGGCCGGGATGCAGGAACGCCACGTCCCGCGGTGAGATCCTCGTCTCGATCAGCAGCTGGTCATCCAGCGGCACGATCTCCATCAGCTTGCCATTGGGCGGAATAACGCCGCCGACGGTGGTGACCTCCACGTTCTTTACGATGCCCTTGACCGGAGACACGATCGTCGAACGTGCCAACGTGTCGGCGCGGCCACGGGTGACGGATTGCTGCTCGAGGACCTGGGCATTGGCACGGGCCAGCTCTTCGCGTGCGTTGACGATGTACTGGGTCCGCAGGTCGGTCAGCTTGTTCTGCAGCTCGGTTGCCTGCCGTCGCAGGCGCAGCAACTCAACGTCACTTGCGGCTCCTCGGGCCACCAGCGGCTCGGTGAGCCCGATCTCCTGGTTGACCAGTGACAGCGCGCGCCGGAGACCCTCGGAGCTTTCCCGCAGGCTTTCCCGCCGTGAGTGATACAGCGCGGTCTCGGACAGCACCAGATCGGGGTTTGTATGCAACTCGTCTGGAAATTCCAGCGTTTTGCCGGTTACCTCGGCCCGCAACCTGGCTGCGCTGGCAAGTGCAGCACGCATGCGTGATGCACTTTCGTCCACGGTGGCCTCCAATCGTGTGGGATCCAGGCTTGCCAGTACCTGGTCCGCTTCCACCAGGTCGCCCTCGCGCACATGGAGCCTGGCCACGATCCCGCCCTCCTGCGACTGGATCACCTGCTCGCGGGAAGTGGGGATGACTTTGCCCGGGCCCGTCGTCACCTCATCCAGCTCGAAGATGCTCGCCCACACCCCGAGGCAGATCAGGCACAGGACAAGCGCCCACACCACCCAGGACGCCAGCGGGGTGCGGCTTCGCTCCAGCCCCATCTCTGATCGGAGTCCGCCCAGGCTCATGCTTTACCCCCATCGCCAGGCCTGGTTTTACCCGTCGCACGACCTGGCTTGACCAGGACTTCCGCCGGCGAGCCGTCGCGCACGATCCGCCCCTGATCCACAACGATGATCCGGTCGACCCATTCAAGCACCGCCGGACGGTGGGTGGCCACCACCAGGGTGCGGGACTCCAGCCAGCCTTTCAGCCCCCGGATGAAGCGGCGTTCACTGCTCTCATCAAGCCACGCGGTTGGCTCGTCGAGCAGGAGCACGTTGGGCTCCCGGATCAGCGTGCGGGCCAGCAGCAGCAGCTGGCGCTGGCCTCCCGACAGCCCCCGCCCTCCTTCCTGCACCATGTGGTCCATCCCATCAGGCAGGGAGCGCACCACGGCAGACGCGCCACTCAGCGTCAGTGCGCGAACAAGCTCCTCGTCACTTGCATGCGGCAGGCCCATGGTCAGGTTGTCGCGGAGGGTCCCGTAGAACAATGCCGAGTGCTGATTGAGCAAGGCGATGTCGCGCCGGACATCCATGGGATCAAGCACGGACATCCGCAGCCCATCCAGCATCAGCTCACCTTCCTGCGGCAGTCGCATCCCGGCCAGCAGCTGCAGCAATGTGGATTTTCCCGCGCCGTTCCGCCCCAGCAGGGCCACTTTTTCGCCCGCAGCGATCCCCAGTTGCTCAACTGCGAGCACCTGTCGGCCGCCGTCCTCGTAGCTGAATTTCAGATTGCTGATCCGGTAATCACCCCGGAGCACCGAACGGTGCACACGGACAGAGCGCTCGGGCTGGTCCACGGGCCGCTTCATCAGCTCGTCCAGCCCTTCCCGCGCGACCTTGGCCTGCTGCCAGCGGGCCATGACGCCGGTCATCTGGCCCAGCGGCGCCACCATCCTGGAAGCAAGCATCGAACAGGCCACCAGCACGCCCACCGACAGCTCACCATCCATCACCGCGTATGCGCCCACGAGCACCACGGTGGTGTACACCAGCTGTTGCACCTCCTGGGTCCAGGCCGTCAAGGCACCGATCAGCCCGCGGGTTTTGACCCCGATGCCGGCAGTGGTCTCATTGATGTGGTTCCACTGGTTCTGGAACCTGGGTTCGGCGCGGAGCAGCTTGATGTCATCCAGGTTGTGCACGCTCTCCACCAGCATCGCGCTGCGGATGGATGCCTCCCGCATTCCCGCCCTGGACAGCTTTGCCAGCGGTCGTTGCGCGAGGAGTCCGGGCACAAGCAGCAGGGGCAGCGCGGCCAGCGGCACCAGCACCAGGTGCCCTCCAATCAGCCAGATCACGCCCAGGAACAGCAGGAAGAATGGCAGATCGGCAATGGCCCCGACGGTAGTCGAGGCCACCAGGTCGCGGATCTGCTCCAGCTCGCGCAGCTGGGCGATCAGGCTGCCCGTCGACCTTGGCTTCGCATCGTTGCGGATCCGCAAGGCATGCCCGAACACCCTGTCGGAAATCCGCAGATCTGCCCGCCTACCCGCAAGGTCGGAGATATGCGTGCGCAACACGCGCATCACGAAAGCAAACGTGAGGGCGATCAGCAGCCCGCCGAAGAGCACCCAGAGCGTTGGAATGGACTGGGCCGGGATCACCCGGTCATACACCTGCATGGTGTAAATGATCGCGGCCAGGGTGAGCACATTGGCCACCAGCGATGCGAGCATCACATCCAGGTAGCGTGGCCATTCCTTGAGCACGATGCCCACCAGCCAGTTGGCCTTCCAAGGCCGGATGTACTCGTCAACCCGGGCATCCGGTACCGCCGACTGGGGTTTCGCCAGCAGGACCCGGCGGATCCGCCGCACTGCTTCCTGGCGATCCACAGTGGTGGTCAATCCGCGATCACCGCTGAGCCGCAATACCACCTGTCCATCGGCATCGACCTGCTCGACAAGGCCGACCTGGCCATCTCCCAGATCGGCAATCATCGGCAGGCGCCACGGGTCCAGCATCTCCGGACTCAGCTGCTCGAATACCGCCACCAGCCCCAGCTGCCGGGCCATGTGCTGGACAACATCGTCCAGCTCCTGGTCCCGGCTGCGCCAGTCGGCTTCCACCCGCACACGCTCTTCCGAACCATCAATCCGGTAGTGCCGGGCGATCCCGAGCAACGCCTCCAGCCACGGCTCATGGCTGCCTTCCGGTGCTGTGGCGATGTCGTCCTTCATGGTGTCTCCAGGTCAAACGCCTGACGTGCGCGCCCGGCCGACAGGAGATGGCCCAACTGCGCGACCCACAGGTCATGGCGCGCGTTTTCCAGATCTTCCCGGGACTGTCCGATTTCCTGCTCTGCATTCAGCAGGTCAAGCGCATTGCGTGTACCCAGTGCCAGGTACTGCTCCCAGTAAAGATCCCTTGTTTCGGTGATGCTCGACACCCGCTGCTGCAGCACCCCCAGACGGCGCCCAAGCCCTTCGATCTGCTCGCGATAGGAATGCAGATCGTCCAGCGCAGCAAGACGCTCCGCCTGGACCCGCCCTTCCGCCGCTTCGACTGCGCTCGCTCCCGCCCTTGCCCGCGCCGACATCTCCCCGCCTTCGTACAACGAACCCCTTACAGAGAGGAACGTAGTGGTGTAGCTGTTCCTGCCGTACATATCCTCATAGCGGTCGCCGGCCTGCCCCAGCCGCCTGTTCGCATTGGCCTCCAGCGCCACGGTGGGGTAGCGCTGCGCACGAGCGTTGCGGTGGTCCGCATGGGCCGCTTCCCGCTGTGCCGACGCCACCTGCAGCGCCGGCAATCTTTCGATATCCGCGTCGGTAGAGGCCCACTGCAACGCCGCCTCCGGTGCGCTCGCAACCGGCGCCCCGCCACGGGCGCCTACATACGTGCCCAGCCGCGTACGCCATTGCCTCAGCTGGGAATCAACGGCCAGAAGCCGGGCACGAACGGCTTCCACCCGGGAGCGCGCCTGCAGCGGATCACTGCGCGTGGCCGCACCGGCCTCCGCGCGAAGCTCGGTGATCTCCACCACCTTTCCCAACGATTCCAGTTGTTCCTGGATCAGCGCGCGCAGCGCTTCATGACGATGGATTTCGATCAGCGCCTGCACTGTGCTTTCCAGCACCTCATCCACGGCCTGCAGCAACGCAGCCTGCTCACGCCGCTCCCCGGCACGCTCACGCTCCACCGCACTGGATGTTTTGCCGAAGTCGTACAGCATCTGGGTCAGGCCGACAGTCGCCACCTGACCGGTACCGAATTCGCCCTGTTCCCCGGCGGTCACCTCCGCCTGCACCCGTGGCCGGTACCCGGCCCGGGCTGCATCAATCAAGCTGGACTGCTGTTGCACCGTGGCCTGGGCTGCAAGCACGCTTGGATGCCGCGTGACCGCGATCCGGACAGCTTCATGCCACGTCAGCTCCGCCGCTGGCGCGGCCTCTGTTCCCACTTCTGATCCCGCCGGCGACACGCAAGAGCGCGATGGATCCGCGGGGGCTTCTATCAGGATGTTCCTTACGTCAGCGCTCTGGACCTGAAGGCCGGCGTGGACCGCCGAAACAAACAGCGACATACAGACGCCGCACAATACTGCCCTGCCCTTCAAACCCATCTCCTGCAACTGCCGGCCCGGGAACGTCCCTGTTCCAAAACCCCGGCAACAATGGTCACCACCGCTGGAAAGCCGGCCACCGCAGTGGCCGGCCCTCCGGAAGCTTCCATTGCGTCTGGAAGCCTTACAGGGGACTGCTGGCCTGCTGGCTCAGCAGCATATCCAGCTCATCCTCCTGACGCAGGACTGCGAGCTGCTCGATCTCCATCGCCACACCTGCGGAAGAGGCAGCCACATCGCCACTGTCCATGGTGAGGATTTCATCGCCGGCACCGCGTACCTGGAGTGGGGCTTCCTGGTTGGCTTCAGAGAGCATCTCCTCAACCTCACTACGGCCTTCCTCGGACGAAATCGCCTCGCTATCCACCGCTGTGCCATCAGCGTCGGCAATGATCGAATCCAGGTCGATCTCGGTCGCCAATACTCCGGCTCCCGACGGATCCACCGTCACCGTCAGCGTGCCCCCGGACACCGCACCGCTTGGATGCACCAGCTGGTACTCGAAGACATCCTGCGAGGCGTCGACGAAGTGATCCTGTTCAGCGTGTGGTGTGAAGGTATAGCCTCCCTCTGCGTTTACGGTCAGCGTGCCGTAGGTGCCATCCACCGTCACACTACCGGTGACGTCTACGAACTCCGTCCCGTTGAAGATTTGCAGCGTGGTGAAGCTGGAACCGGTGTCGTCATTGGCCAACAAGTTGCCCGTGGCGCTGGTAGCACTAGCCACCTCAAATTGATCGAGGTAAGTCACATCGACATCCGACGCGATATTGACCGTGACTCCCAACACGCTGCTACTAGTCGCACGGACACGGTAGACGCCTGCGGTAAAGGTGACATCAGAAAGATCAATTGACGCCACAACGCCGGACCCAATCAAGGAGCCATACGAATCCTGGGCAACAATTTCCCACTCTCCGGAGCTTGTCTGTCGCTCCAGGAACACTCCGCCGCTAGGCAGCAGCCCTAACAACAACGAAGCTTCAATACTTCCAGCCACCTCCATGTTGTCCGAAATGACGAACGTCTCGCTGGTGTAGGTCTGACCCCCAACCCCGACCAACGACCCGTTTGTGTCGGTGAAATAGTCTTCATCGACCACATTGGTCCATTCGACCGCGGCGTCGCCGACATCGTCGCCAGCACCAAACCCCATCGTTGCGGGCTCACCCGGGTTGTCGGGATCCCAGGTCATCTCGACGCTGTCGCTGTCGATCTGGACATACAGGGTCGCCGCAGCGGTATTACCAGTCTCCGGATCGAGCAGCGTGTACTCGAACTGCTCGACCTGGCCGATGCCCGACCCATCCGCATTGGGCTCGTAGATATAGGAGCCGTCGGAATTGATCGTCAGCGTCCCATGCGCCCCCGCGACATCCGTACCTCCGGCGCCGATCGACACTCCATTGACGCTCTGGACGACAGTGGTATCGGTGACCACGTCGCTGTCGCCGTCTCCATTCGCGTCGGTGATGACGTTGCCGGCCACAGAGACCGACTGGTAGTCGGCGTCGGTGAAGTCGTAGTCCGTACCGGCCACGACGAGGGAGCTGAGAATCGAAAGACCAACCCCTTCATAGGTGAGGAAGGCGCGATATTCGCCTGACTCAAGCTCCTGTTCGACGCCGTAGACGTCGCCGTCCAGCAACCCGATCGTGAGCAGCGACGCTTCCCCGGACCCTCCGATGTCGGTCCACAGGCCGGTGTCCTGATCCCACTTCTGGACAACTACCTGGTAGTCGCCCAGCAAGCTGAGATCGAGCAGCGCGTTGAAGGTGAATGTCAGGTCCTGGGCGTGTCCAGGCTCAACCTCGAAACTCAGGAAATTTGTGCCAAGCACAGTGGCCTGCAGGTCCAGATCCAGGAGCGAAACGCCTACACCGAGCAGGTAACTCACGCTGCCGTGATCGACGTCGTCGGTGGCAGGGGTGATGTTGACGCTTGCCGTTGCCACATCGTCGTACGCCTCGAGATCAGCGTCGGCGTCGGCGTCGGCATCGGCATCCGCATCGGCATCCGCATCTGCGTCGGCGTCCGCGTCGGCATCCGCGTCAGCATCGGCGTCGGCGTCGGCGTCCGCATCGGCGTCAGCATCCGCATCCGCATCCGCATCCGCATCCGCGTCGGCGTCAGCATCCGCATCGGCATCGGCATCGGCATCGGCATCGGCGTCAGCATCCGCATCCGCATCCGCGTCCGCGTCCGCGTCCGCATCGGCGTCGGCATCCGCGTCGGCGTCGGCGTCGGCGTCGGCGTCGGCGTCGGCGTCAGCATCCGCATCGGCGTCAGCATCCGCATCCGCATCCGCATCCGCATCCGCGTCGGCGTCAGCGTCAGCGTCGGCATCCGCGTCGGCATCGGCATCCGCGTCGGCGTCCGCATCCGCATCCGCATCCGCATCCGCATCAGCGTCCGCGTCCGCGTCCGCGTCAGCATCCGCATCCGCGTCGGCGTCGGCGTCGGCGTCGGCATCCGCGTCGGCGTCGGCGTCGGCGTCAGCGTCCGCATCGGCGTCGGCATCCGCATCGGCATCGGCGTCGGCGTCAGCGTCCGCATCAGCGTCCGCATCGGCGTCGGCATCCGCGTCGGCGTCCGCGTCGGCATCGGCATCGGCATCCGCATCCGCATCCGCATCCGCATCAGCGTCGGCATCCGCGTCGGCGTCGGCGTCGGCGTCGGCGTCGGCGTCAGCGTCCGCATCGGCGTCAGCATCCGCATCGGCGTCGGCATCCGCATCGGCGTCGGCATCCGCATCAGCGTCCGCGTCGGCGTCGGCGTCGGCATCCGCATCGGCATCGGCATCAGCGTCGGCATCCGCATCCGCATCAGCATCCGCGTCGGCGTCCGCATCGGCATCGGCATCGGCATCTGCATCTGCATCTGCATCTGCATCTGCATCCGCGTCCGCGTCAGCATCGGCATCTGCGTCGGCATCGGCATCTGCGTCCGCATCGGCGTCAGCGTCGGCGTCCGCATCCGCGTCGCCGTCATCTCCGAGATCGGGCGCCATGATGAAGGTGGGGGCAGACTCATTCCCAGCGTCGTCCGTCGCCGTGGCGGAAAGCGATTCACCACCCGTCATGGGCGGATCAAGCTCCACCGAGTAGTTACCCTCGGCGTCGGCCTGGCCCGTGGCGAGCACAGTCCCGTCTTCGTCGTAAATCGTGACCGTGGAGCCCGGTTCGGCCGAGCCGGAGACCGCATCACCTCCGGCGCTGATCTCGGCGGTCGGCGCATCAGGTGGCGTGGTATCGAGAACTGGCGCCGTGATGGACGTGGGGTCGGATTCGTTTCCGGCCTCATTCGTCGCCGTCACCGTCAACGTTTCACCGTCAGTCACGGCCGGATCCAGGGTCACTGAGAAGCTGCCATCGGCACCGGCCTCACCGGTAGCGATAACAGCGCCGTCTTCGTCATAGATGGTGACAGTCGTGCCAGGTTCCGCGGTACCACTGACGGTGTCACCGGCGTCGTTGATTTCCGCTGTTGGGGGAGCTGGGGTTGAAGGCGTGGGCGGGGGGACCGGGTTGGGCTGGCTGCGTCCGCCCCCTCCGCCGCCGCCGCCGCTTCCGGCAGCGGCAATCAGCAAGCCGGCGCCAAGAACTCCCAGAGCGATCGCGCCAGCATCCGACTTGTCCAAGGCTGCAGCTTCAGGTGCCATTGCTCCAGCGGCCGCGGGGTCGGCCACGAAGGCCCATTCGCCTGCAGCAGGGTCACCCTGCAACAGCCATGCACCGTTTTCGTCCTGCAGCACGAGGTCGCTCTGCTCTTCCTCGTCTTCAGAATAGAAGTTGGTGATCAGGATTCTTTCGCCCGCCTGTGTGATCAGCGCAAGATCGCGGCCGTTTTCACCGGTCCTCTCAACAGAACGGACCTGATTGCTGCTGAGGGGCAAAGTGACAACCGCCGCCTCCGCAAGCTCGATAGGTCCTTGCTGGGAGACCTCTTTGGTCTCACCGGTCGCTTTCACCACGATCGTTGCGTTCATCGCCGTCAATCTCCCTTTAGATCTGAATTTCGAGGCGAAGAGGCGATGTCCCCCTCACTCCGGCCGCGTCCACGCCGGTGCGGTATTTTATGAACGCAGCGATAACGAGTGATGCTGCTGCATTACGCGCACCACTTGAAGGACAGGTGTCACAGATCCGCTCTATTGCGGTTTGGTGACAGGGAAACCTGAACAACTCATCTTCTTGGTCCGGCGTCGCAGGTGGGGCTGATGAGGCTGCCCGAGGCGCGCGCACAAAAAACCCGGCGCGCTGGCCGGGCTATCTGTCTTCACTCAGAACCTGTTGTTGACAGGGACCTGAGTGGTGGGCGGTGAGGGTTTCGAACCCCCGACCCCTACCATGTCAAGGTAGTGCTCTACCACTGAGCTAACCGCCCGTATCGCCTTGCCGTCAGCTGACGGACAAGACCGGGAATTCTACCTTCCCCTTTCCATCCCGACAAGCGGGGAAGTGACCCTGCGGGTTCGGGTTGAATTCACGCGGCTTCGCGCGCATGGCGCGCTCCTACGCAAGCCGGCTGGGGCGGGTGGATCCTCCCAACGGTGGCGAGAGGCTTGGGGGACCTCACTTCAGCGACGCGTCCTTCAGCCGGCGGATCCGGTCGCGGACCTGGGCGGCCTCCTCGAATTCGAGGTCGCGGGCGTGGCGGTACATCTGCTGCTCCAGCTCCGCCAGCTTCACAGCAAGCTGTGCCGGCGCCATGGAGGCATAGTCCTCGACCTCCTCAGCCACCTGCTGACGCGATTTGCCCCGCCCGCGTTTCTCCAGCGCCGGCTCGGATCGCGCGCCCTCCATGACGTCCATCACCGCCCGGGCCACAGTCGTTGGGGTGATGCCGTGCTTTTCGTTGTACTCGACCTGGCGCTGCCGGCGGCGGTCGGTCTCCTCAATTGCCGCCTGCATCGACCGGGTGATCCGGTCGGCGTAGAGGATCGCCTTTCCGCGCACGTTGCGGGCGGCGCGGCCGATGGTCTGGATCAGCGAGCCGGTGGAGCGCAGGAAGCCCTCCTTGTCCGCGTCCAGGATCGCGACCAGCGACACCTCCGGCATGTCCAGGCCCTCGCGCAGCAGGTTGATCCCCACCACCACGTCGAACTCACCCAGGCGCAGGTCACGGATGATTTCCACCCGCTCCACCGTTTCGATGTCAGAGTGCAGGTAGCGCACCCGGACCCCGTGTTCGGCCAGGTATTCGGTGAGGTTCTCCGACATGCGCTTGGTGAGCGTGGTGATCAACACCCGGTCGCCCATAGCAACGCGCTTGTTTATCTCCGACAACACGTCATCAACCTGGGTTGCCACCGGACGGATCTCCACCTCCGGGTCGATCAGCCCCGTGGGCCGGACCACCAGTTCGGTGATCTCGTTCTCGGCGTGCTCAAGCTCATATTTACCCGGCGTGGCTGAAACAAAGATGGTCCGCGGCGCCCGCTCCTCCCACTCCTCGAAGCGCAGCGGGCGGTTGTCCAGCGCCGACGGCAGCCGGAAGCCGAATTCCACCAGCGTTTCCTTGCGCGAGCGGTCGCCCTTGAACATGGCCCCGATCTGCGGAACTGTTACGTGCGACTCGTCCACCACCAGCAAGGCATCCGCCGGCAGGTAGTCGAACAGCGTCGGCGGCGGCTCGCCCGGCAGGCTGCGGGTCATGTGCCGGGAGTAGTTCTCGATCCCGTTGCAGTACCCCACCTCGGCCATCATCTCCAGGTCGAACTGGGTGCGCTGCGACAGTCGCTGGGCTTCCACCAGCTTGTTCTGCGAGTACAGGAACTCCAGGTGTTCCTTCAGCTCCGCCTTGATCGTCTCGATCGCGTTGAGCACGCTCTCGCGGGTGCTGGCGTAATGTGTCTTGGGGTACACCGTGAAGCGCGGCACCCGGCGCTGCACCGCCCCGGTGAGCGGGTCGAACAGGCTGAGGGCCTCGATCTCCCCGTCGAACAGCTCGATCCGCAGCGCCTCCGCGTCCGACTCGGCCGGGTGCACATCGATCACCTCGCCCCGTACCCGATAGGTACCGCGGCGCAGTTCGATGTCGTTGCGGCTGTACTGCAGCTGGGTCAGGTGCCGGATCAACGCACGCTGGTCGATCCGCTCTCCCACGGACAGGATCAGGCGCATCTTCAGGTAATCGTCCGGATCGCCCAGGCCGTAGATCGCCGACACCGACGCCACGATCAGCGCATCCGGCCGCGACAGCAGCGCCTTGGTCGCCGCCAGCCGCATCTGCTCGATGTGGTCGTTGATCGAGCTGTCCTTCTCGATGTACGTGTCCGACGACGGCACGTAGGCCTCAGGCTGGTAGTAGTCGTAGTAGCTGACGAAATACTCCACCGCGTTGTGCGGGAAGAACTGCTTGAACTCCCCGTATAACTGCGCCGCCAGGGTCTTGTTGGGCGCCATCACCAGAGTCGGCCTCTGGACGCGCTGGATCACGTTGGCGATGGTGAACGTCTTGCCCGAGCCGGTCACCCCCAGCAGCGTCTGCTTCGCCAGGCCAGCCTCGAATCCCTCGGTCAGCTTCTCGATCGCCTGCGGCTGATCGCCGGCCGGCTCGAAGGGCGAGGCCAGCTGGAAGGGACGTGATTCGAGGTGGTCACTCATTGGCAAGGCGGCGCAGCAGGGGAAACCCCCAAGTCTAAACCCTCCTCATCAACGCCCCCTGACCACGCCCCGTAGGAGCGCCCCATGGGCGCGAAGCCGCGTGCCCCCTCAGTCCCAGCCCGACCCTGATTTCAGCAATCCCCCCCCTACCACCCAACGCCTCCTCCGGCGATGCCCAGCGCTGAACCCCGCCCCCAGACTGTTCCCAACCCTCCCGGAGCCGCCCCATGACCCGCAAGGACGCTGGTCTGACCCTTATCGAACTCCTCACCACGCTCCACCATCGCCGCTATCACCCTGACCATCGGCCTGCCCGCCTTCAGCGGCACCCTGGAGCGCACCCGCGTCTCCACCGCCATGCACCAGGTCAGCGCAGACCTGGCCATGGCCCGCAGCACCGCCATCATGCGCCGCGCCCAGGTCGTCGTCTGCCCGCGCACGGCCGACTACCGCTGCCGGAATGACAGCGACTGGGGCCAAGGCTGGATGGTGTTCACCGGTGAACGCCTGGCCGGCACCGTGGTGGTCAATAACCTCGGGCGGGTGCGGAGCGCCAGGCCGGCGCTGGAGACGCCCTGCCCGCGAGGCTGAACGGCATCCCCGACCAAGGTCCAAGCAGATTGCAGGGCCGTATCCAAATGAATACAACACCCGGGTGTACTTCACCCAGCGAGAGCGAGTTCTGGCAACTCTGCTCTGTGGCGGTGACAAGCGGACGCAGAGACTGGATATCCAGCGCGCGCAACACTTGGCGAAGGAGAACAAATCATGAACCCAGGAACGCTTCCCATTGACATGGCTGCCCACCTGGACAGCCCGGAAGCGATCGCCGAGTACCTGAACCAGGTGCTGGATGACGGTGACGGCAACGAGCTCCTGCGGGCGCTTGGTTACGTCGCAAGGGCGCGCGGGATGGCCCAGGTCGCACGGGATGCGGGACTGGGCCGCGAAAGCCTTTACAAGGCCCTGAGTCCAGGCGCCAAGCCACGTGCTGACACGCTGTTCCGCGTGATCCGCGCCCTCGGCGTCCGCCTGCACGTCGAAGTGGCTTGACCAACTGCCGCAATTCCTTAGAATGGCCGATCTCCCCGCCCGAATAGCTCAGCTGGTTAGAGCACTTGACTGTTAATCAGGGGGTCGCTGGTTCGAGTCCAGCTTCGGGCGCCAAAGATTTCAAGGGCTTGCGATGCAAATCGCGGGCCCTTTTTTCTTTGCCCCGTAACAGGGCACGTAACATTAGGCGAACCGGAGATCGACCTCCGGTTCCGACGGAAGCGGCGACGTACCTAGTAGCTCTTCGAACACAAGAGATACCGCAAGTCAAGACTGAACGCCGCCTTCTGGAAGCTCCCGTCTTTCCTGGCGCTTGGGACGCTTAGGGGTACTGCTGGCGAGCGTGCAAGACGGCGAGGATCTCCACGCTGATCGAGCCAACGCGGTAGACGAGCCAGTAGTTAGGGTGTGCCAGAAGCTCGCGCGTGCCTGCCACGCGCCCCGCGCGCCCAAGGTAGGGGTGATCGCTCAAGGGAAGCGGTGCGGCCTCGACCTGGTCTTTCAGAGCGCGGGCGGCGTAGGGGTTGTTGCTGGCGATGAAGGCGATGATCTCGGCGAGATCATGCCGAGCGGCCGACTGCCACTCGACCGGAAGCGTCATGCGCGGCGACGTTCGGCCGCGACGATGATCGCCTCCATCTCCGCCATCACCTGGTCATGTGGAATCGTCGGCCGCGTGTCGGCCATGGCGCGCTCGACCTTCGCCCGGAACCACCGATCGTAACTCTCGGCGGCCTCAGTGGTCTCGAACTCGGAAACGCGGGGATCAAGCTGTGTCATGGGTACAGCCTACTCCAAGTGGCGTGATGTCGCAGTACCATCACTCTTGGGCTCACTTGGCGGACCTGTCGGAATATTCTACGGTAGTCAGGAAAGGGGGCGCGGTGTCATTCATGAGGTACAGCACAGGTACAACCAGCAGATTTCACGCATCAACCCAAGTTGACGTAAGTTGATGATTCTTAATTGATTTCACTCTGCACAGGTTGATACACATCAACACTAAGAATCACTAACCTAGTGTTTTACAAGGAAACTGTTAATCAGGGGGTCGCTGGTTCGAGTCCAGCTTCGGGCGCCAAAGAATTCAAGGGCCTGCGATGCGAATCGCGGGCCCTTTTTGGTTCTTCGCGGAAGTCCGGGGAACACCCATGTCAGATGATAAAACCAGCCTCCCGTTCCGGGAGGGATTTCGCATGTTCGTGGCCCCGAAGCACTACTCAGTGTTTGCCCAGCAACCCGGAGCGGCCGATCACCTGGCGCCCTGTCTTGACGGGTTGGGGATCTGAGAAGTTGGTGAACGCCTCACCCAGCTCAGCCTCCCCTATGGCGTAGATACGATTGTGCCGCAGGCCGCCGATTCCCTCCTGCCAAGCAAGCAGCATGCGTTTTCCTATCTCCACGAAGCCCGGATGTTCGTCCATTGCTTCGCGGACCTTGGGGCCTACTTCGGCCATAGCCGTAGCAATCTTCTCGACGATCTCCACCTGGTCGCGCGCCGACAGTCCGAAAGCCGCGGTCAGGAAGGTCTGCAGATTCCGGCCAGGGTCCCAGGTCTTCTTACCCATCAACGAGATGCCCGGCGGATTCCTGGCGTAGTCCGGATAGGCGGCGGTTGTGATCATGTCGTAGGCCGGCGCCAGATGGACATCTTCTCGGCGGGTGTAACGCAGAGCCACGTTCTTGGCATGACAGTCGGCATTACGCAGGGCGTAGGTCAGCAGCAGCATGGTCGCCATTTCGCGGAAGACGCCCACCCGATTTGCGACTGGGACGTGATCGCGGACTGCTTTGGCGATGCGCTCCCAGGTGGTTTCGTACTTGGCGGCAGGGCGCAGACCCAGCAAGGTGCAGAAGTCCTCCATGCCCCAAAGGCGGGCACCGTTCTCGTCCACGTCGAAACGGTGGACGACCAAAGCCTGGCCGTCTCGGGATACTTCGGTCTCCGCGGCAGGCATCACACGGCGGGTTACCTGCATGCACAGGTGCTCGTTGAGGGACACGAACGGCAAGAGCCGGGATGATCCCTTGATGATGTGTTTGTGCGTGAGCAGCGTGGTCTTGGTGTGCGGGCCGGTGCCGGTCTTCACGGTCGCGTTGTCCAGGAACTTCGGCACAACGCCCGATACGCCGCTGGTGGCATGGCGGCGAACCAGCTCGGCGAAAGCCTCCTCGGAGTTGTCGCCTTGCAGCAAACCTGCGACGTCTACGGCTTGCGCAGGCACGTCCAGGCTTGCTCCCGACGGAGCTACCTGGATGCGTCCAATCATGTTGCGGCCGATGACCGACAGGAGCGCCATCGGACTGGCGCCAATGACCGGGCCAAATTGCTCCTGCAGCACCTGCAACAGGTACCCCTCGGGCAAGTTCATCTGAAAGACCGGGTGCAGAACGTCGTCCCAGATATAGGGTTCAGGCCGCACATGCATGGTCAGGGAGACGAAGTCATCCGTACCCACACCGTCGTGATAGATCATCGAACTCTTGAAGTCGCCTTCTGCTTCGAGCGTGGCAACCTCACGGCCGAGTACGTGGACGGACAGGCTCACTCGCCGCCCCCGCGCTCACGCCGAAGCTCGTCCAGCGAGCCGGAAGCACCGACTTCGACGAACTCCAGTTCCATGCCCAGCGCGGCCAGCACCGCCAGAAGTTTGCGGGAGCCGAACTCGGCCACTTTGCCGCGCTCGAAGCGGGACAGGGACTCCTGGGAAACACCCGCGCTGGCGGCAACGTACCCTTGCTTCAAGCCAAGGGAGCGCCGCCTCATAGCTACTGCCTCACCGAGCTCCAAGACTGTTTGCATTTGATCTATACATCAAATAATGGGGTGTTCCGTCGATTATTTGACATATACGTCTAAATTGCAACCCCGTGGCCCAACGCGTTTGCCGCCGCGCCAGAACTTCGTGCTCGCTCCATACGGCCACGTGCAAGTGCACAATCAAGCCGCAGCAGTAGGCGTATCGAGCCGAATGCGGTGAACTTGCGTCGACCATTCCCAGGCCAGAGCAAACCGTGTAGACCCGTGACAAGGCCTGCAAGAATATCCCAGGAAGCAGGTGGCCTCCGTTTGCAGTCGTGGGCAGCCCTGCGAGAAGTCAGGCGGGGCCAGGCGAGGAAACGCCCGACACGGACTTCAGGTTTTCCCGACGCCAACTCGCGACACATGCCGGTATGACGGCCTGAAAGCACAGCCTAACCTGCTCGCTCACCTGGCACGGAGCCGAGCATGGACCACAAGGAAGTGGGGCTTACACTGGTCGAACTGGTCACCACGATGGCGGTACTCGCGATCACCCTGTCGATCGCCGTGCCGTCGTTCGCTGCGTTGCTGCAAAGCAATCGCGAAACAACCACCTATCACCTGCTGACGACTTCACTGGCCTCCGCGCGGCTGAGCGCCGTGAAGGACAACGCGCCCGTGACGGTGTGCCCGAGCACCGATGGCCGCCGTTGCCGCAATGACACCATCTGGAGCGACGGCTGGATCATCTACCGCGATCCGGGGCGAGACCGGCAACCGGCTACCGATGACGCCGTACTCCAGCGCTTCGACGCTGTGCCCACGGGACTGCACTTGCGCAGCACCGCGGGTCGCTTGCGCGTGCGGTTCCTTCCGGGCGGCTGGGCGTATGGCAGCAATCTCAGCATCCACCTGTGCCGGACGGGGGACGACGGTCACCTTGGCAGCGTCATTGTCAACAACGGCGGGCGGCCGCGGACGAGTCGGCAGACGACTCCCGCCGCCTGCCCGTTCCGCAGTGACTGACTCGTCCTGCAAGCCTTGAGATTTGACCAGAAGATGTACGTCGACGCTGCCAGCACGATAGCCGCAGCGCGCACAGCAACCAGACCATCCGCATCTGCACCGCCGACCGACTGACCGGCGAGACCGTCATCAAAAACGTCGGCCGCGTGTGCTCCACACGGCCTAAGACAGGCGCGCCCCCGCACTGAAACGGACGAGCAGTGGCGCTACCAGCATCGGCTCACATCGGATGCCGTTCCCGAGTGAGTCTTCGTTCCGGACTGGTTGAGCGTCAGCGTGCCGCAAAGCTTGTCGCGGCTGTCCTGCCCCCCCTTCGGTACGGCTTCCACCGAGAAGGTGGAAGCCGTCAATGCCGGATCCGCTGCCAGCCGGATGGTATAGAAATCGTTGATCTCCGCCATGCAGGCGGTACTTGGCAGCGCCGCCCCCGCGTACGTGAGGTTGGTGGTGTGGTGACGCTCCATGAAGTGCGCGGCCTCCATCGCGCAGGCGGCGGCAGCCCCGCGCCTGGTCTTGGTTATGTGATTCATGTAACTGGGGTACGCGATAGCGGCAAGGATGGCGACGATGGCTACCGTCACCATCAGTTCGATCAGCGTGAAACCCACCGTTTTGGGGGACATTCGCATCATCACGCCTACTCCTTGCCAACCAGTTCATGCCAGCGGAGCCTGTTCGGCCCAAATCCCGAGGGCGGAATTGGCGCCCGGCCGCACTCCGCATCCGATCCGCAGACGTAAATCGAGTTCCCCACGCTCAGGCCCTGCGAAGGCATGCCGATCCCAAGGTCCACGGACGTGATGAAGCCCGCCTCACCATCGCTCGGGCTTCCCGCGATCCGGTCGTTGCCCTGACCGTCTCCATCAACGTCGATGAAGGTCATGGTGCCGCTGCCGCCCGGCGCGCGCGGATTGGTGCCAGTAAACACATCGACGGCATTCAGGTACCCCGTACCGCCTGAGTCACAACCGCTGCCCGGCTGCGGAATGATGCTGGAGAACCACAGCGCGTTCCCACGGACGAACGGAGCCGTTACCACGCGCTCTCCCTCCGTCGGCACGCCAAGATTCACATACCAGCCGCGCTTACCATCATCCAACGCCGACCACGACTCCCAGGCCCTGGCGGGGCGACCGAGCGAGTCAACACCGGTAATTGGAATCCCCCGCTCCTGAAGCTCAGCCTTGGTTATGGGAAATTTTTTTCCCGAATCAATCAGCGCATAGACAGACTGGGTCTGCGTATCGGTGAGGTCTCCGTTCGTGATGTAGGAGCCGGTCCCGAACAGTACGAAGGTCTGGTTGGAAACGAAGTCCCGGGCGAGCGCTACCGCCGCGGTGATCGGCTGGGGATTGCCGGAGGGGTCAGTTGCCCGGAAGATCGGAACGGCGGTTTTTCCGGATTCGTGTGCAATTCCCCACTTATCCACGCTCGTACTCTGGACGTCGAATTTCCAGACGTTACCCTTCAGGTCGCCGGCATACAGGACATCGGCCTTGCCGTCGCCATTGAGGTCCGCAGCGCGCACTTCTGCAAGCCCGTTACCACCACCCGAATCAACCGTGATCCTCTTGACCTCCGCACCGGTCCACGCGTTGTAAATGAACAGCGTCGCGCTTCCATTTTCGCTGTCGATTCCGTTGCCAATAAACGCCAGCGTCTCACCGTTGTTACCCTTCCTCACGAGCGGGGCTCCCAGCACATGCCCCATATTGCCGTCGCCGTTATCTCCCTGAAATGTTTCGTCCCAGCGCACCATGCTCGCGTTCGGCGTTTCCGCACTGGTGACGTCAAGCGCAAACACACCCTTGCCGCCGCGCCCCAAGCTGGCAACCAGGATATTCCTGTCACCACCCTGGTCCTTGGTGGTCACATCGATTCCACCGTCCACGAAGAAATGATGGGTGTAATCCTGGCTGCTCAGCATGGCCAGTTTTTCGAAGTCCAGCCCCGCCGGGACGTAAGAGAACAACGTGGTGCCGTCCGCGGCATCAACCCCATGCAGCATGCCGTCATTCGCCCCGATGAACAGGTGATCCGTCTCGGGAACGTAGAACGGCGACGAGTTAACGATGTCACCAATAGGAGAGGCTCGGCGACGGAGCATTCCAGGCGCGCTCCCCTCCCCAGCGCGGTTACCCATGATGTATTTGGCGTTCTGGGCACCCGTCACCACGTTCGGGGTGCCGACGTTTCTGGCCAAGTCATTTTCTTGACCAGATTCCCCAAGTGTCGGGAAATCCGTGCCTGATCCGTCCCACGTATATACCTCCCGTGCCTTGAACGCATCGGGATCCGCCAAGGCGACGGATGCCATGCTCCAGGCCGGCGGATCGTTGATCATGCCACCGGCGATACTGATTCCGACAACATCGCCGGACCACTCACCCGACGTATATGTTGCCTGGAACAGGTGCGAACCATTGTTGAGAGACGGCCCGTTCGATGCCACGTTGGACCCCGATGCGCGCCTGCTCGCAATCGCCGCCAGGCTGCCTTTCAGCGCCTCGGCGAACTCCTGCGGATTGGTAGCGGCAACAAAGCTTCCCCCGGTGTTTACTGCCGCATGCAGCATGTCGTCGATTCGCCGCGCCGACTCGGCGGTCCGCCAATCGCTGTTGCTAGTTGGTACGTCAATCGGATCATTGCCCGACTTACGCCACGGGTTTAGCCAGGGCAGCGATCCCTGCTCGATCATCTGCACATCGTCGGGAACCATGGTTCCCTGCAATCCGATGGAGACCGCAAAGGTCGTCAGATGTTGCCAGAAAGCCCCGTATTGACGCGTCGACGTAGAAGGCACGTTATTCGCCAGCCCGCCATCAGCCGGATCTCCGGGCCTCAAGTCGCGCTTCCAATAGTGCATCGCGATATCTGCAAGCGTATCTGCCTGTCCATCAGAGAAAGGCCGGGCAGCCTTGTACTGATACTTTTTCTGTCCGTCTGCCGACGTTATCTCCGGCCCGTCCCTACCGTCCGCATTGCCGACGCTTGAGAAGCCGCTATTGTCGTTCCAGTAGCCGTCCGAGGTTAAGATCGCGTAGTTCTGCCGGCAGCTGAGCTGAGCTGCTCCGGTCTCCGGGCCCCATGGGCCTTTGGCTCCGGCTTCATGTTCAAAGTAGTCACCGGTCCGCTGCAGGGCACCGTGAAGCGGCGTCCACCCGTTCGCATTAGCCCGATAAAGATAGTCAAACCAGTCTTCCCGGTTCTTCCCCTTGAACAGCCCACCGTCGTTCCCGACGACTGGAATCGGGTACGCCGGCAGGTTTCCAGAAACCGAGGAGGGGCCATTTCGGTTCCAGATCGAGTCGTAACCAACTCTGAAGTTTTCGCCAAGCTGGCCGAACGCTTCTGCGGCCCCCGCCTTCGCAACCTTTGCTCGTGTGCGATGGTATGAGTACCAAGTGGAGAAATTTGCTACTTCCGCGGACTCGTCACGGGTCGTCGTGGGAGTCTCATATTCACAGTTCCGCCAGTCATACTGGCTTGACGAGTAACAGCCCGCGCCCGCCACCCCTTCATTCGTACCGCTGACTTCCATGTATCGACTGCGCACAATCCTCAGGTCACTCGTGCCATCACCAATTACATTGACGACCTGGTAACGGTAGTACTGAGATCTATCCGTAAGATCGGAGGCTCCCTCAATGGGCACATAGAACGTGCGTTCGTTGTCCCGATCAAGATCACCCAGTTCATCGCCGCCAGACAGCAGGGTCGTATTGCTATACACGTTGCCAGGACCTTCACCACCACTGTGGCGAGTTCCATCATGCTGCATCCATGGCCGATAAGTTACTTGAGGATCGTAATGGAGCCTGTTGTAGTTGCTTGAACGACGACGGATTGAGTTCTCGCTGGGACCGACGCTGTTCGCATCGGTCATCAATGTCTCCGCCATGGAGCCCGAGTCATCGAGAATGAACATGATGTTCGGCGGAATCGACCCCGTCCCGGTTTGCAGCGGGTACTCCGGGAACGACGCGGCGTGCCCCGAGCCGCCAATGCAGACTGCCAAAAAGCCCATGGCGATCGCCAGGATCCGCTCTCTTCCAATCGTCGGCTTGCGTTTCATGAACTGGTTCCTCACGGGACTTCGTACAGGGACTGCAGCATGACGGCTGCGCCGTCCGGGGCCTTGCTGCGTACGGTGATTCGATACATCTGGGATTCTGGTTCGCATTCGGCCGCGGACATGTCGATCGACGCTGTACAGCTGGTATCCACGCCCATACCGAAATCTTCAACGACGTACTGGGCGCGAACTCCGTTGATGTCTTCGCTGGCCAGCTTGAAGCCGCTACCACCCGTTTCCCAGAATCCGTCCTGCTCCCATGGCGCCCTGGTAGGGTTTTTAACGGTGGGCTGGAAGCGTGCACAAACACCGTTGACGCAGCCGTTGGTCGGCGCGGTTGGTTTGGACGCGGCCCAGCCCTCCGCCTCACGCAGAACCGCTTCGGCAACATGGAACGTGTTGCTGCGGGCTGCGAGGTTACCGGCCATGCGCTCCTGCAAAAGCGTGCTTCGCAGCGACGCAAGCCCCAGCAGCGTCACCACGAGCAGGAGCAGCAGGACCACGATGAGGGAGGCGCCCCGCTGGGCGTTCCCGCGGCTCATAGCACGCCTTCCCGGTTCCGCAGCGCCACGACGTGGGCGGTCGTGCGGCTCAGCACGTCTCCATCCGTGCCCTCCAGATAACCGCCTCGCACCGCGCCATCGGTTCCCGTCGCGGTGAACTGGACCCTGACCGCATTGACCCGCGACCAGTCAGTGACGCCGGATGCGAGCTGCCAGGCGGTAGATCCCGTGGAACGATAAGCCAGGCTGAGATTACTGATGCCTTCGGCAATCTCTGCGGTGGTTTCGATAGAGGGAGTGCCGCCGGCAGGATCGTGGAGTAGTGTCGCGCGATACAGCGAGTCCCCACCCCGTCCGTTCTCCGCGACGTACCAGCGATACGACTGGATTCTCACGATCCGGGCGGGATTGGAACTGTAACGGCCATTGCATGCCGCGGGGTTCCCCCCGGGCGGGACGTACATGCAGTAGTCGTGGGGACTGTTGCCGTTGCTGCAATCGTATTCGGTTCGGAAACGCTGCGTGCAGTTCTGCGAGCTACCGCTGCCGTGGACGATCTTGAGCGAGCTTGACATGACGTTTGTCGCCTGGAATACCAGCGAAAACTCCTCATTACACACCATGAGCAGGTCGTCATTCGCGATGTCACCGACGTCAGTCACGTCCAGGTCGGCGCCCGGGTTGCTGTGATCGGTGACGTAGATCTCCCCTCCACCGGCAAGGTGCAGGTCAAGGGCGTCCGTCCCGGCCGCAATGGCTGTACCCGCAGGTGAAGCCGCCCCCGGGCCATAACCATGCAGTCCACTGAAGTAATCAGGCCACCAACCCGTTTCTCCCGATACCAGTTGGCTAACGGGCCTGGACCTGATCCCGCACGGATTGCCACCCGCCTCCCGGATGTCCCGGGCCATGATTTCGAACGCGGCGCGGGTGTTCTCTTGGATCCGGTTGAGCGTTTCCGTTGATGCATAAACCCGCTTGTTGGTCAGGAACAGGCCGCTGGCAGCCGCAACCACCACCAGCCCAAGCAGCAACGCAATCATCAGTTCGATCAAGGTCGCGCCGCGCTCGCGATGCGCGAGGCGAGAAAGGTTAATCTTCGGGATACGCTGGTATGGCATGTCAGAGCCTGCTCTCGGTCTCGATTTCAAGTTCGGTTTCGCCACCGGTCGCTCGGCTGTCATTCCAACGGATACCGGCAACACAAGAGTCGTGATCACACACCAACCGTCCGCGCGCATCAGGATCACCAAGACTTTTCTGCACTTGACCCAACCACGCGTTGAAGACGCCGTACTCCACCGTGTCGTCGGCGTTGGCGGCAGTTGCTTCGCGGGTCCAGGCATTTACGTTGAACTCGCCGTCCATCGCCCTTTGGCGCTCAAGTCGCAACGTGTCGTACAGGGAGTAGATGTGCACCACCGCCTGCGAGCGTGCCGCTGAACTGTTGCTGTTTTTCAGGGTCGTCGCGGACATCGCCGCCAGCCCGAGCAGGCCGATCGCCAACACCAACACGGCGATCAGAACCTCAAGTAATGAACTGCCGCCTTGGTGTCGGCGATCTGGGCGAAAGGTATGGAGGTGCATAGGCATTTCAATTGTCCGTTGGCGCGTCACAGGCAGTGGTTCCGTTACGCGTTGACACGGAAATACGGCTGACGACTGCGTGGATATCACGGGTATTGCGGTCTACGGGGACCTTGGAACTGCAAATACTGATTGCACCCTGCCGGTCACTGCCAACCCAGACCATCCCGTCAGCCGCGAACCTGATCCAGTCCGTTCCGCTGACGTTCGGGCTGGGGTTTACCGAGATACCGGAAGCGGTCAGGGTGATATCCCTCAACACGATATCTACGGCACCAACGTTCCGGCTTCCGTCGCGATCTGAGAAGACGATCAACCGTGACCAGTCACTGCCGTCGCAATCAGCACCGTCAGTTGAAGGACACAATACGACGCTCTCGCCGCGCCGGATGGCCTCCATGCGCGCCATCTGGAGCGCGGCTACCATGTCGTTGGCTGCACCCGCCAGGCGGTTGGAGTTGATAAGGGTGGTGAAACTGGGGGCCGCCAAGGTGGCCAAGATCGCCAATACCGCAACGGTCACCATCAATTCGATCAGCGTGAAGCCGCTCACGCTCCGCGGAACCGCGTGACTATGCCCGGACCCTGCTGTGACCATGTGCCCTCCCCGGCACTATCGACACGCTGAAGGTACGTGGTACGGGCTGGAGGCACCAGCTTTCCCCGACCAGTGGCCCGCGAGAAGGACCGAGCGGTGCCCACAGCACCTATGATTCACCCATGAACCACGCCGCCACCAGCCAACCCCTTGACGCCCTCTGGCAGGCTCCCGCCATTGTCTGGTCGATCCTGGCCGGGCTGTGCCTGGCATTGGTATTGACCTTTTCGCCGGGCGTGGAGGACAACCGGTTGGTGGTGTTCGGGCTGGCCTCGTTCCTGATCCAGTGGGTGATCCTGCTGACCCTGGGCAGCCTGTACGCGCTGCGCCGGCCGATTGGCAGGCTCAGCCCATACCGGGTGGCGCTGCTCGCGCTGCTGATGATGCTGGGCTGGACGTGGATCGTCACCGGCACCGCGCGGGGGCTGGTGGGTCCGGCCCTGCTGGGCAGCGGATCGGACTGGCTGGGGCCGATGGCCCGGGTGACGGGAATCGCGCTGGCAGTCGGCACCCTCGGCCTCGCCGCCTTCCACAACCACTGGCGTGCCCGCCAGGCGGCGGTCCGGGCCAAGCAGGCGGAGCTGGAGGCGCTGCAGGCACGCACGCACCCACACTTCCTGTTCAACAGCCTCAACACCGCGCTCGCTCTGCTGCACCAGCGACCGGATGAGGCGGAGCGCGTGCTGCTTGATCTTTCCGACCTGTTCCGCAGCGCCCTTGCCGGGCCGCGCTTCATCCCTCTTGCCGAAGAGCTTGACCTGGCGCGGCGCTACCTGGAGATCGAGAGCCTCCGGCTTGGTGCGCGCCTGAACGTGCGCTGGGACCTGCCTTCCCCCCTGCCCGAGGTGGACGTCCCGGCGCTATCGATCCAGCCGCTGGTCGAGAACGCGGTGCGCCATGGCATCGAGCCGCGCCGGGAAGGCGGACGCATCGACGTGATGCTGACTCACGCCGGGAACCACTTGCGGATCACCGTGCACAATGACCTGCCCACCGGGGTGGCAGTCGGCACGGGCAAAGGCCATGGTGTGGGCCAGCCTTCGGTCGCCAGCCGGATCGAGGCGATGACGGGCGGCCAGGGATCATTGACCACCTTGATTGAGGACGGGCGCTACGCAGCGACGATTACCGCTCCGTTGAGATCGCCCTCCACGCCTCAGGTCACCACCTCATAACAAGGCCGATACTGCCCAGAAATCTTCATCCGCCGCTGCTGCACAAACGCGCGCAGCAGCGCATCCAGGGCCTCCATCATGTCCTTGTCGCCATGGATCTTGAACGGTCCGTGCTCTTCCACCCGGCGCATGCCCTCTTCCTTCACGTTGCCGGCGACGATGCCGGAGAACGCGCGGCGCAGGTCGGCGGCCAGTGCGTAGGACTTGCGGCCGTGGTGCAGGTCCAGGCCGGCCATGGCCTCGTGGGTGGGGATGAAGGGCTGCTGGAATTCCAGCGGGATGTGCAGTGACCAGTTGAAGAAGAACGAGTCCTTGCGTTCGATCCGGCGCTGACGCACCTGGCGCACGCCCTGCACCATGCTGCGGGCCACCTGCTCCGGGTCGTCGATGATGATCTCGTAGAGCCCGGCGGCCTCTTCGCCCAGCGTGAGGCGAATGAACTGGTCGATCTGCTCGAAGTACGGCGCGGCCGAGGTGGGGCCGGTGAAGATGACCGGCATGGCCAGGCCCTGGTTCTCCTCGCGCAGCAGCAGGCCCAGCAGGTAGAGGATCTCCTCGGCGGTGCCGACGCCACCGGGGAACACGATCACACCGTGGCCGGTGCGCAGGAAGGCCTCCAGGCGCTTCTCGATGTCCGGCATGATCACCAGGTGGTTGACGATCGGATTGGGCGACTCAGCGGCGATGATGCCCGGCTCGGTGATGCCCAGATAGCGCGACTTGTAGCGCCGCTGCTTGGCGTGGGCCACGTTGGCGCCCTTCATCGGGCCCTTCATGGCGCCCGGGCCACAGCCGGTGCAGATATCAAAACCACGCAGCCCCAGCTCGTAGCCGACCAGTTTGGTGTAGTCGTACTCGGCGCGGGTGATGGAGTGGCCGCCCCAGCACACCACCAGGTTCGGCTCGCCCGGCTGCAATACGCGGGCGTTGCGCAGGTGGCCGAAGACCTCGTCGGTGATTTCCTCGGAGGTCCCGGGCGGGTGGCCCGCGTCCTCGTCACGCTCGATCGCGGTCCAGGCCAGGTCGCGGACCACGGCAAACAGCAGTTCGGCGATGCCCTGGATGATCTGGCCATCGACGAAGGCCATGGCCGGCGCGTCGGTCAGGTCCAGGCGCAGGCCGCGGTCGTGCTGCAGCACCTGGATGTCGAAAGTGGGATACAGCTCCTGCGCAGCGCGCGGGTCGTCGCTGGCGCTGCCGCTGGTCAGCACGGCCAGCGCGCAGCGGCGCAGCAGGTCGTGCAGGCCTCCGCGCGAGGCGTCCTTCAGCCGCGCCACTTCCTTGTGCGAGAGGATGTCCAGACCGCCATGGGGGTAGATGCGGGCGCTCTGTACCGGCACCGCCTTCGGCGCCTTCAATTCTTCGGTCATATCTTCCTGTTCTTGTCGTTTTATCCAGGCTGGAACTTTACGGTATTTGCCCCGGCAGGGGGCCCCACAAATAGAAACGGCCGGGACAAGCCCGGCCGTTTCCTTCAAGCGTGTTGCGTAGTGCAGGTCAGAACTTGTACTTCAGGCTCAGCATGACCGACCAGCGGGAAACGCCGGTGTTGATGCCATCACCGTTGTTTTCCTGGATGCCGGAACTGTCAGTGGAACCGGTGAAGTTGTAGACGTACTTGCCGGTTGCCGGGTCAATACCCGCGTAGTTGGCCACGCGACGGGTCGCGTAGAAGCCGTAGTCCTCGATCAGGCCCCAGTCCTTGTTGATCAGGTTGCCCACGTTCATCACGTCCAGGGCCACCTCGGCCTTGTGGCCGAAGAACATCGGGATCTCCTGGCTCACGCGCAGGTCGAAGGTGTTGGTCCAGCCCGCACGGTGCGAGTTGGCCGGCACCACGCCGCCCTGGTAGCTCTTCAGGTGCGGGTTCTGGTTGAGCCATTCGAAGAAGTCGGCTTCCATCTCCGCGCCGCCGGTGAACAGCACGTCACCCGGACCATTCGGAACGTAGAACAGGTCGTTGGTGTTGGCGCTGTCGCCGTTGACGTCGTTGTAGAAGATGTAGCTGTAAGGACGGCCGGCACGACCTTCATAGAACACGCCAACGCGGGTGTAGTTGTCGCCGAACAGCGCCTTCTGCCAGGTCAGCGAACCGGTGAAACGGTCCTTGATCGCGTAACGCGAGTTGTAGTCGACCGGCTGATTGGCCTGGAACACCATCTGGTTATTCCAGTTCGACGAGTTCTGCGAGCTGGTGGCCGGGCTGAACTCGGTGGCGTGGGTGTAGGTGTACCCCATCGACCAGCCCCACTCGTCCTGCATCGGCTTGGACAGCGCCAGGGTGAGCTGACGGGCCGAGCCTTCATCGGTGTTGCGGATCACGATGGCCTGGGCCACTTCCGGATGCTTGTTGGCACGGTTGCCCGCGCCTTCCTGGCCGTGGGTCATGCCAAAGCGACCGGCGTTGGTCGGGTCACGGCCCGCCTCGTTCCAGTAAATGGCACGGCCGTCCTGGCCAAACGCCGTCGGCGTACCCACGTCGATGCGGTCAAACCACAGCGCGTTCTTGTTCTTGGTCAGCAGCAGCTCGGCCGACGCCACCACGCCGTACCACGGCAGCTCGTGATCGAACGCCAGGTTGGCCTTCCAGATCGAAGGCAGGGCCAGGCCGGGCTCGATCATGTCGGCGGTGATCAGGGGCGGAGCAGCGCTGCCGGCCGGGATCGCCGGCGGCAGGTTCGGGCTGAACGCCGGAACGTTATCGTCACGCAGGTCGTAGGTGTCGAAGTTCAGGCCGGTGTTCGAGAACGGACCAGCCAGCCACACGTTCGGGTTGCCACCCTGGAACAGGCCCACGCCACCGCGCAGCTGGGTCGGACGATCACTGTCGAAGGTGTAGTTGAAGCCGAAGCGCGGCTGCCACAGCTTCTTGTCCACGGTGACCCTGTTGTCGTAGCCGTAGATGTCCAGCAGGCGCTGGTTGAAGATCGGGCTGTCGCCGAAGTCCGGCATGTCCACGCGCAGGCCGGCGGTCAGGGTCAGGTTGTAGTTGACCGCCCACGTGTCCTGCACGAACAGGCCGAGGTTGCGGAAGGTGTACGCGGCCGGGATGTCGCTGAAGTCGCCACCCGGACGCGGGGCGCGCAGGTCGTAACGGAACGCATTGCCGGCCTCGAACTCTTCCAGGCTGTCGAAGGTGTACACACCGTTCAGGTCGCGGCCGTAGAAGTTGAGGACGTCGTTGTCTTCGTAGTCGAAGCCGAACTTGAAGGTGTGGTCGCCCACATACCAGTTGGCAGCGCCGAACAGCGAGAGCTGCGACGTCTCGACCACGTTGATGTGGCGGTTGCGCTCGGTGCCGAGGTTCACCGTGCTCTGGCCCACGCCGCCGGCGTTGTTGATGATCACGCCCGGCAGGTTGGCGAACGGCGCGGCGACGGAATCATAGTCGCGCTGCGACACCTTGAACTCGGTGGACAGGTTGTCGCCCCAGTCGCTGAACAGCTCGAACATGTAGCTTTCGAAGTTCTTGTTCTGGTTGAACCAGTAGCTGCTCAGCGAGATGCTGCCGTTGCCGATGCCCGGAATGCGCGGCTCCACCTGCTCCATCTTGCTGTAGCGGAACGCGGCGCGGTGGTCGTCGCTGATGTTCCAGTCCAGCTTGATCGCGTACTCCTCGATGTCGGTCTTGCTGGACTCGGGGAGTTCGAAGGTGCCGGCGTCGAAACCGAACGACTGCGCGGCAGCCTGGATGCGGTCGATATGTGCATCGGTGATGTCGCCGCGGCCGTACGGGGTACCTGCCAGGCTGGTGCCCGGGGCGCTGCGGGTGAACTTCTCGTAGTTGGCGAAGAAGAACAGGCGGTCCTTGATCAGCGGACCACCGAAGGTCATGCCGTAGGTTTCTTCCTTGTCGAAGCCGTTGAAGTCGATGCCCTGCAGGTCGCTGCGCACCCAGTCGCCGTCGCGCAGGTTGTAGTACATCGTGCCGCTGAATTCGTTGGTGCCCGACTTGGTCACCGCGTTGACCACGGCGCCGGTGCCACCGGAGATGGTCACGTCGTAGTTGGCCAGGTCGATCTGGATTTCCTCGATCGCGTCCATCGACACCGGCTGGCGCTGGGTCGGCATGTTGTTGGCTTCGAGGCCGAACGGATCGCTGCTGCTGATGCCGTCGATGCGGATCACGTTGAAGCGCGAGTTCTGGCCACCGGCCGAAATCGCACCGTCTGCCTTGCTGATCTGGGAGATGCGCGGGTCCAGGCGGATGTAGTCCTGGATGTTGCGGGTGGCCGAAGGCAGCGCTTCGATGGTGCGCTGGTCAACGTTGGTGCCGGTACCCATCTTGGTGGAGCTGAAGATGTCGGAGCCCACGTAGGTACCGGTGGCCACCACGCGGTCCAGGGTGGTCACGTCACCCACCAGAATGGCGTTGACGGTGTTGACCTGGCTCAGGTTGAGGTACACATCGTCTTCGGTCCGGGTGCCCTCACCCGGCTTGGTGACGGTGACGGAGTAAGGACCACCCACGCGCAGGCCGCGGGCGTTGTAACGGCCACTGGCGTCCGTGCTAACACGACTGACCGTGCCGGACTCCGTGTGCAGGATGGTCACTTCGGCGCCAGCTACCGGCTGGCCATCGGAACCAACAACCTGTCCGCCAATACCAGCAGAGGTGCTCTGGGCAAACGCGGGAGCCGCGGCAAGCGCGACAATCAAACCGAGCGACAGCTTCGAGAGTCGGACGCGGTGCTTGGGAGTCATGTTCAATGGCCTCGATACGTACGTGGATGATTGCCGCGCAGTCCGGCGCGGCAGATGGGAAATCCATTGGGGGTGGGGAGACAGGCCGACGCGCGTTCGCGGGCCAGCCTGTTAACAAGAGATTAACACGGTAGCCGCCGTGTATGACAGCAATATGACGGTCTGCGAAGTACTGCAACCTGCTGGATGGCCGGCGATTTCATGCGGAATTCGAACAAGGTGCTGCAAGTGCTTGCACACAGGTCATCCGCGGCAGCAAGACCCCTACTACAGGCTTGATCCGGCGCCGCCCCAGATGCGGCCGCGATGCGCATTGCCGGCGGCTGAAAGCAGGTTCACGCAAGCCTGGGCGTACGCAGCGGGATCGGCCGCTTCGGGCCCTTCCCGATCCATGTAGGCCTGGGCCCGCAGCGGAGTGCGCATGGGGCCGGGGCGCAGCCCGCAGACCCGTACCGTGGTGCTGGCAAGCTCGCTGTGCAGCATGGGCACCAGCACCTCCAACCCGCCCTGGGCGATGCCGTAGCCACCCCAATAAGCCTGCGAGGTGCGCGCCGGATCGTCGATCGCAAACACCACCGCGCCGTCTTCGGACCGGCGCAGCAGCGGAAGGCAGGCCTGGGTCAGCCACCAACGGGCGGTGAGATTGACGTGGATGGCACGCGCGAAGGCGGCCGGGTCGGTGTGCTCCAGCGGTGTCAGTCCGGGAAAGTCCGCGGCGCAGTGGAGCACGCCATCCAGCTGGCCGAACGCTTCTTCAATCCGCCCGGCCATCTCGGCGTAGTCATCCGGACCCGCTCCCTCCAGGTCCAGCGGATACAGGGCCGCCTCCCCGCCGCTTTTGGCGATGGCATCGTGCACCCGGTTGAGCCGGGGCACCTTGCGCCCGAGCAGCACCAGCCTGGCACCCGCTGCGGCACAGGCCAGCGAGGCCTCGCGGCCCAGTCCGCCGTGCGCTCCAACCACCAGTACGACACGTCCGGCCAGCGGAGCCGCTTCGACCGGTGCAGAGGCGGAAGATGCCGTCGCGGTCACGGCTTGTCGATCTCCGCCACCATTCGGGCCAGTTCTCCGGATTCATGCAACTCAAGCGTGATATCGCTGCCGCCGATCAGCTCACCGTTGATGAACAGCTGCGGGAAGGTGGGCCAGTTGGAGTAGCGCGGCAGGTTGGCGCGGATTTCCGGATCCTCCAGCACGTTGACCGTATGCAGCTCCTGCACGCCGGACTGAAGGAGCGCCTGGGTCGCGCGGTTGGAAAACCCGCACATGGGGAACTGCGGGGTTCCCTTCATGAAAAGGACGATTGGGTGCTGCTCCACCTCGTCCCGGATGCGCTGCATGACTGCCATGAACAACTCCTGCGAAGCCGGTCGCGGGGGTTCCGGGACCGGCGTCACTGTCTGGGGGTTAGAATCCGGACCATTGTAATCCTTGCATCGGCCGCGCATGCCCTTCGAACTGCCAGCACTGCCTTACGAACGTACCGCTCTGGAACCGCACCTTTCGGGGGAGACCCTGGACCTGCATCACGGGCACCTGCAGCGTGGGCATCTGGAACGGCTGGATACGCTTGCCGCCGGCACCGTGTTTGCGGAGATGCCGCTGGAAGAGATCACCCGCAAGGCCCAGGGCGCGATGGCCGAATGCGCGGCCCAGGCCTGGGCGATGGGTCTTTACTGGAATGGCCTGAAGGCCTCAGCCGTTGACAGCGGCGGCGAGCCGGAAGGCAAGCTGGCCGACGCGATCAACACGGCGTTCGGCAGCCTGGCCGGGCTGCGAAAGCACTTCAACCAGGCCTCACTGCGGAACTTTGGCCCCGGCTGGGCCTGGCTGCTGCAGCGCACTGACGGACGCCTGGCGATCGCCGTCACCCCCCACTCGGTCACCCCGCTCACTGGACCGGACCGGGTTCTGCTGGCCTGCAGCCTTTGGGAACACGCCTACGTGCTGGACTACCGCGACGACCGCGGGAAATACCTGGAAGCGTTCTGGCAGCTGGTCGACTGGGACGCCGTCACCGGCCGGATGGCCTGACCGGGCTGGTACATGACCCGGCGCTACTGGATGACCCGTCCGTTGTAGGAGCGCGCCATGCGCGCGAAGCCGCGTGACATCGAGCAACGCGGTGGAGCTTCGGGAGCACCACCGGCACCGGTACCGAAATTACGCCGCGCGATCATGGATCACGCGGCTTCGCGCGCATGGCGCGCTCCTACAGGGAGGAGTCGTGCAGCGCGGCGATGACCGGGCTCGCCTGCGACTGGCGGCCGAGGGCGTCGCCGACGCGCTGCAGGGACGCCGCCAGGGTCTGCGGCACATCGGCGCGCAGCGTGGCGTGGCCCACCTTGCGGCCCGCACGTGCCTGTTTCCCATAGTCGTGCCAGTGGCCACCCGCCTCACGCAGCACCGGCGCCGGATCCGGCATGTCGCCGATCCAGTTGAGCATGCAGGAATGACCAATCGCGTCCGTCGCGCCCAGCGGCAGCCCCAGCACCGAGCGCAGATGGTTTTCGAACTGCGAAGTCTGCGCACCCTCGATCGTCCAGTGACCGGAGTTGTGCACCCGCGGCGCCATCTCGTTGGCCATCAGCCCGCTGCCGCAGCAGAACAGCTCCAGCGCGAACACGCCTACGTAGTCGAGCTCTTCCGCCAGCCGCCGCGCATAGCCGGATGCAGTCTCGGCCAACGCCGGATCAACCCCGGGCGCGGGTGCGAGGCTGGCTGACAGCACGCCGTCCACATGCCAGTTCCAGGTCAGCGGCCAGGTGCGGAACTCGCCGTCGCGCCCGCGCACCGCCACCACGCTCAGCTCGCGGTCGAAAGGCACGAAGGCTTCCAGGATCAGCCCGACCTTCTGCGCCTGCGTACCCAGTGCCTCCCAGGCCTGCGCAGCGTCGTCGGGGCCGTGGATGCGGAACTGGCCCTTGCCGTCATAACCAAGGCGCCGGGTCTTGAGAATGCATGGCGTGCCAATACGGGCAATCGCCGTGTCCAGCCCTTCGCGCGATGCCACGTCTTCAAACGCGGGCACTGGAATGTCCAGCTGCTGGAACAGGGTTTTCTCCGTCAGCCGGTCCTGGGCAGCAGCCAGCGCCTCCGGGTTGGGGAACACCTTGACCCGTTCGGCCAGGCGCCTGGCGGAGTCGGCCGGCACGTTTTCGAAATCAAACGTGGCCACGTCCACCTTGGCGGCGAAGTCGGCCAGCGCCGCCTGGTCATCGTAGCCGGCAGCAAGCTGGGGCACGATCTGTCCGGCACAGGCGTCGGCGGCCGGATCCAGCACCTGGAACCGCAGCCCCAGAGGCACCCCTGCCAGCGCAAGCATCCTGGCCAGCTGCCCGCCGCCCAGGATCCCCACCACCGGCCTTTTACCCTTGGTGGTCACTTGCGCGGATCGCTGTCGAGGACGACCGCCTCGGTCTGCCGGCGGCGGAAAGCATCCAGCGCTGCGGCGATGCGGGCATCGGTGCCGGCCACCATGGCAGCTGCAAACAGCGCGGCGTTGGCCGCCCCGGCCGCGCCAATGGAAAAGGTGGCCACCGGTACACCGGAGGGCATCTGCACGATGGACAGCAGCGAGTCCATTCCGTTGAGCGCCCGGGATTGCACTGGCACGCCCAGCACCGGCACCGCGGTCTTGGACGCCAGCATGCCGGGCAGATGGGCCGCCCCGCCGGCGCCGGCGATGATTGCGCGCAGGCCACGATCAGCAGCAGTGGCCGCGTAGTCGAACATGACATCGGGCGTGCGGTGCGCGGAAACCACCCGCACCTCGTGCGGCACGCCGAGCGCTTCGAGCTTCTCGACGGCGTGCTGCATCGTGTCCCAATCAGAACGCGAACCCATGACAACGCCAACAATCGGCGCTGCGGAATCTGCTGGCGTGGCTGACATGCGGTTCCTCGTCGGCAAAGCGCCATTTTAGCCGGTTCGGGCCGGGCCTGCGGCACAGGTGTTACGCTTTTCCCCAGCCCCTACATCTTTCGACAGAAAAGGTATTCATGGACCGCAAACTGCTGGACATCCTCGTCTGCCCGGCCACCCGCCAGTCGCTGTCCGTGCTTGAAAAGCACGGCATGCAGGCGCTCAACGCGGCGATCACGGCCGGCCAGGTGAACCGCTCCGACGACACTCCCGAAACCGTTCCGCTGCGCGAGGCGCTGGTGACCCGCGACCGCAAGCTGGTGTACCGCATCGACGAAGGCATCCCGGTGCTGCTGGCCGACGAGGCCATCCCCACTTCCAACGTGGCCGGCTTCACGGAAACCTGAGCCATGGCCCTGCAACCACCTCCTCAGGCCATGATCGAGGCCGATGTGGCTCGCGCATTGGCCGAGGACCTGGGCGATGGCGACGTGACCGCTGCCCTGCTGCCCGACACCGCGGACAGCGCCTATCTGCTGTGCAAGGAAGATGCGGTGGTCTGCGGCCGCCCCTGGTTCGAGGCCTGCCACCGGGCGCTTGATCCCGCGGTGCGGATCGACTGGCGGGTGGCCGAGGGAGACCGGGTATCGGCCGGCACCGTGCTGGCGACCCTTGAGGGGCGCGCCCGCGCCCTGGTCAGCGCCGAACGCACGGCACTGAATTTCATGCAGACGCTCAGCGGCACGGCCACCACCACCGCCGCCCATGTGGGCGCGGTGCGCGGCACCAAAGCCCGGATCCTGGACACGCGCAAGACCCTGCCCGGCCTGCGGCTGGCGCAGAAATATGCCGTGCAGGCTGGCGGTGGGTTCAACCACCGAATGGGGCTGTACGATGCGGTCATGCTGAAGGAAAACCATGTGCGCGTGGCCGGCTCAGTCAGCGCCGCCATTGCTCGCGCACGCGAGCTGCACCCTGCCCTTCCGCTGATCGTCGAGGTGGAAACCCTCGTGCAGCTGCGCGAAGCGCTGGAGGCAGGGTGCGATCGCATCCTGATCGACAACTTCGCCGCCGCCGACCGGCGCGAGGCAGTGCGGATCGCCGGCGGCGAGCCGTTCAGCGGAGGGATCCCGCTCGAGGTATCGGGCAACGTTGATCTGGACAGCCTGCGTGCGGTAGCCGGGGACGGTGTGGACTTCGTTTCCATCGGCGCGCTGACCAAGCATGTGCACGCCATTGATTTGTCCATGAAACTCGGCCCGCCACCGGCCTGAGCCGCCCGCTGGCCGTGTCCTATGGGCCACAATGGCGCCATGGAATGGATGACGCTGGCGATGATCCTGGGCGCCGCGGGCGCTGCTTTCTGGAGCGCCTCGCGCGCGGCCGCCGAGCGGGCCACTGAGCTGGGCCGCGACGCCTGCAAGCGTGCGGGGGTACAGCTGCTGGACCACAGCGTGCATGCGGAACGGCTGCGCGTGCGCCGGCGCGACGACGGGCGCCTGGGCCTCGAGTACAGCTTCCGCTTCTACTGGTCTGACGATGGCGTACAGCGCCACGTCGGCCGCATGGTCTTGCAGGGCGAGAAGCTGGTGGGGTTCAGCGGCCCCTTGCCCGGAACCGGAACCGGGGTCTGATCAGGCCCGCACGCGGAGCGCTGCACCCGGGCCTACTTCACCACGCGAAGGTGCCCGCGCTTGGGCGGCGTGGACTCTGGCCCCGGACCATCGCTACCACCATTGCCATTGCCGCCATCATCCGGCGATGACGGAGGCACGCCCTCGGGACCGGGTTGCGGGCCCCCCACGTCTTCCGGCAGCACCATCCCCTGTCCTGTTTCACGCGCATAGATGGCAATCACCGCCGCCATGGGCACGTCAACCGGCTGGCTGACCCCGCCAAAGCGGGCGGAAAAGCGCACCGAGTCATTGTCCATCTGCAGGCGCGCCACGGCACGCTCTGCCACGTTCAGCACCACCCTGCCGTCCTTGACGGAATGGAGAGGGACGCGCACGCCGGGCTGCTCCGCATCCACCAGCAGGTGGGGGGTCATGCCGTTGTCAGCGATCCATTCGTACAACGCCCGTAACAGGTACGGGCGGTGGCTGGTCATCGCCGGGAAGTCTTCTTCATTGCTCATGCGGCCAGTTTAACCGCTGCGGGCCCGCGGCGACCCCCGGGCTCAGCCCGGAAGCTCGTTGAGCTTGCGCTCGGCGGCGGTCAGGCTGCGCTCGAAGGCCGGGTTGCGGAACAGCCGGCCACCGTAATCCTCGATTGCCTTGCCATCCCTGGGCAAGGGAACGCCCAACGCAGGCAGTCGCCACACGATCGGCGCCATGGCGCAGTCGGCCAGGCTCATCTCGCCGTTGAGATAGAACTTGTGCGCCTTGAACAGCGGGACCGAGGCGGTCACCAGCTCTCTCAGCCGCTTGCGCGCGTCATCTGCTTCGCGCTTGGTGCCGCGCTGGATCTTCTGGATCTGCGGCACCCAGTCGTGCTCCAGGCGCAGCATGGCCAGGCGCAGGCGCGCCCGGGCCAGCGGTTCAATCGGCATCAGCGGCGGATGCGGGTAGCGCTCGTCCAGGTATTCGCAGACTACGCTGGCCGCGTACAGCACCATTTCCCGCTCCACCAGGGTGGGCACGGAATGGTAGGGATTGAGATCAATCAGGTCCTCGGGCGGATCCTGTGGATCCACGGAGATCAGGTCGTGGGTGACTCCCTTGACCGCCAGGACCAGGCGGACCCGATGGCACAGCACATCGTCATCGGATGAAAACAGGGTAAGCGCATTGCGCATACGTGGACTCGCAGCCGTCATTTGGCCCTCTCCAGTCGCCGGATTCCGCCGGCTACATCAGGCGCCGCCCACCCCTTGCGTGCGGTCGCCACGGTTCCCCGGGTTTTCATCCGCGTCTGCCGGGTACCGCGCAGAGCGCGCCCGGCAATGCGGACCCGGCATCCCAGCCGGATCCGCTGAACATCCTGCGGCTTACTTCACGTCCCGCCAGTACTCCTGCTTGAGCAACCAGGTCAGAAGCGTGAAGAACGCCAGGAACAGGAGGACCCAGACGCCGATGCCCTGGCGCTTGAGTGCCGCCGGCTCCGCGGCGTACTCGAGAAAAGCGGTGATGTCGCGGACGCTGCGCTGGAACTCCTCGGCGCTCTGGCTGCCAGGCTGGGCCAGCTCCAGACGCTCGATGGTCGGTGCGCCCATCTCGTCCGCCGGCCCCAGCACGGGCCGCTGCGGGCCCTGCAGGTTCCACAGCGGATTGGGCATGGACACATCAGGGAACCAGGTGTTGTTCCAGCCCAGCGCGCTCGAGTCATCCTGATAGAAGCTCATCAGGAAGGTATAGACCCAGTCCGGGCCGCCGATCTTGGAGCGCACGGTGAGCGACAGGTCTGGCGGGGCAACGCCGAACCATTCCGCAGCGCCGTCGGCCGGCATGGCCGAAACGATGTGCTCGCCGAACGGCGCGCCGGTGAAGTTGAGGTTTTCCATCACCTCTTCTTCGCTCAGTCCCAGGTCCTCAGCCATGCGCGAGTAGCGCAGGTGCTCCAAGGAATGACAGGCCGAGCAGTAGTTCATGAACAGCTTGGCGCCGCGCTGCAGCGACCCACGGTCACTCAGGTCGGTGCCCGACTGCATCAGCCCGGTCGAACCACCGGCCGCCAATGCAGAGAAGGACAGCAGCAGGCCGGCGAGGATCGCGGTCGTGCGGGCGAAGAGATTCTTAGTCATGTGTCGTCACCCGTTCCGGCACAGGCTTGGTGCTGTCCATCTTCGTCCATATCGGCATGGTGATGAAGAAAGCGAAGTAGTAGAAGGTCAGGATACGGCCAACGATGGTCTCGACCGGATCGGTACCGGGGCCGGCGCCGATCTTGCCCAGCCACACGAAGGTGATCGCAAACAGGCCAAGCAGCACCTTCGACATCAGGCCGCGGTAGCGGTAGGACTTGACCTTGGCCCGGTCAAGCCACGGCACCGCGAACAGGATCGCGATGGCACCGAACATGACCATCACGCCGCCGAGCTTGTCAGGAATCACCCGCAGCATCGCGTAGTACGGCGTGTAGTACCACACCGGCTTGATCAGCTCGGGGGTGACCATCGGATTGGCTTCAACGAAGTTGTCGTGCTCGATGAACCAGCCGCCGAACTCGGGCACGAAGAAGATCACGAACGCCGCCAGGAACAGCATCGCCGCGACGTAGAACGTGTCCTTGACCGTGTAGTACGGGTGGAACGGCACGCCATCCCTCGGAGCGGTCGGCGACCAGCGGTTGCCCTTCGGGCCCTGCTTGATCTCCACGCCGTCGGGGTTGTTGGAGCCGACCTCGTGCAGTGCGCCCAGGTGCAGCACCACCAGCAGCAGCAGCACCAGCGGCAGGGCGATCACGTGCAGGGCGAAGAAGCGGTTCAGGGTGGCATCGCTGGGCAGGTAGTCGCCCATGATCCACTCGACCAGGCCACCGCCGATGATCGGGATCGCGCCGAACAGCGAGATGATCACCTTCGCGCCCCAGAACGACATCTGGCCCCACGGCAGCACGTAGCCCAGGAACGCCTCGGCCATCAGCACCAGGTAGATCAGCATGCCGAGGATCCACACCAGCTCGCGCGGCTTCTGGTAACTGCCGTACATCAGCCCGCGGAACATGTGCAGGTACACGGCGATGAAGAAGAACGACGCTCCGGTGGAATGCATGTACCGGATCAGCCAGCCCCACTCCACGTCGCGCATGATGTATTCGACGGAGTGGAACGCCTCGGCGGCCGAGGGCTTGTAGTGCATCGTCAGGAAGATGCCGGTGACGATCTGGTTGACCAGGATCACCGTGGACAGCACGCCGAAGATGTACCAGATGTTGAAGTTCTTCGGTGCGTAGTACTCGGTCATGTGCTTGCGGTACATCGGCATCAGCGCCGGCGCCCGCTCGTTGACCCAGTCCATTACGCCATTGGCGCTACGGGTGAAGATGTTGGACATGTTCAAGCCGCTCCTTCAGGGTCGACGCCGACGACGATGGTGTTGTCATCGACATAGTGATGCGGAGGAACGACCAGGTTGGCCGGCGCCGGCATCCCGGCGTAGACGCGACCGGACATGTCGAACTTGGATTTGTGGCACGGGCAGAAATACCCGCCCTTCCAGTCGGCATCGAATGGCGCGGGGCCGATTTCGGCCACCATCTCCGGGGAGCAGCCCAGATGGGTGCAGATTCCCACCAGCACCAGCACCTCGGGGCGCAGCGAACGCAGCTCCGGGTCGCCTTCGAGCACGTAGTCGGGCTGCTGATCGGCGTTCTTTGACAGCGGATCGCTGAGCAGGCTGTCCAGGGTGGGCAGCAGATCCAGGATCTGCTGGGTGCGGCGTACCACCCACACCGGCTGGCCGCGCCACTCCACGATCATGCGCTGGCCCGTCTGCAGGCCGCTGATATCGACCGTCACCGGCGCACCGGCGGTCAACGCCCGCGCGCTGGGATTCCACGACTTGATGAACGGGATTGCCGCTGCGCCGACCCCGACCGCGCCGACCACTGCCGTGGTGGCGGTCAGGAACCTGCGCCTGCCCGTGTTGACTGGATCCTCGCCGCTGGCAGGATCGATCACCGCTTCATTGGCCATCCGGCACTCCGCAAACCTGATCGCTAGCTGTTGAAAATCGATTCAAGCGGCCCACCCGAACGTCGGACCGGCCGCCAAAGACAATGGAGTGTAACGGATGGCTGAATCGACCGACAATCTCTTGACAGCTGTCTGCATGCATGGGGCCGACCGGATCCGGTTTCAGTGAACACCGCTGGCGGAAGCCACCGCCAGCTGTCCGCGATAGCGCTCGGCCAGCACCGCCACCCGCTGCACATAGGTCTGCGTCTCACGATATGGCGGAACGCCACCGTGGCGGTCCACCGCGCCCTCGCCGGCGTTGTAGCCGGCCGAGGCCAGGGTCAGGTCGCCGTTGAAACGCCGCAGCAGCCAGGCCAGGTACTGCACCCCGCCGCGGATGTTCTGCGCCGGGTCGAAGGCATCGGTTACCCCGAACCGCGCCGCGGTGGCCGGCATCAACTGCATCAACCCCTGTGCACCCGCGCGGGAAAGCGCTTTGGGGTTGAACGCCGATTCGGCATGCATGACCGCACGCACGATGGCCTCTTCCACCCCGAACTCGCGCGCCGCGGCGGCCACTTCCGCATTGAAGGCATCGGTGTTCAGGCGCACGTTGGCGAAGCTCACCCCCGGGGATCCGCACGCGAAGCACTGCTCGATGAAGCTGTAGCTGATGGTGCGCATGGCCGTGGCGCCGCTCGCGGCAGCGCCGCGCGGCGGGGTGCTGCTGTAATGGCGCACGCCGTCCTTGACGTAGGAATAGACCTGTCCGCTGACCCGCCGTCCGCCTGCGCGGGCCGGTTGGGGAGGCGTCGCCGCGGCTGCCGGTTTACTGGTGGAAGATCCGCCCATGAACGTTGCCGGGGCGCTGCCCGAAGAGGCTGGAGAGGCTGCGTCGCGATTGGCGGTGGCGCTTGCTGCCGGAGCCGGCGTGGTGCGGGCCCGGGTGCGTTCTGGGCGGTAGCTGGCAGCGACCGTGCAGCTGGTGCCAGCGATCCGCTTGCTCACGTACTGGGACACGCCGTCGGCGCCAACGCATCGGTACAGGGTACCCGCCGCGGCCGGGAAGGCCGCGCACACGCACAACGCTGCAATGAGTCCCCTTACCCCTTTCATCGTCCGGAGTTTCCCCCGATTGGCGCGGCTTGCCAAGTGCAGGCCTCACAGACGTATATACCGCGCGCAAACGCGACCGATTAGACTATCCGGCCCTTGAACCGCCATCCGGCCCGGACTACCCGCCGCGCCCCGGAACCGCCATGACCACACCCCATGCCCCCGGCCAACAGGCCCTGACCGTCGCCGACCCTGCTCCGCTGGAGCACGCATCCGCGACCCCGCCGGTGCGCGGCAAGCTGTTCATCCAGACCCACGGCTGCCAGATGAACGAGTACGACTCGTCGCGCATGGCCGACGTGCTGGCCGCTGCCGAAGGGCTGGAGCTGACCGACAACGTCGAGGAAGCCGACGTGGTGCTGGTCAACACCTGCTCGATCCGCGAGAAGGCGCAGGAGAAGGTGTTCAGCCAGCTGGGCCGCTGGAAGTCGCTGAAAAAGGACGGAAAGCCGGTGCTGATTGGCGTGGGCGGCTGCGTGGCCTCGCAGGAAGGCGAAGCGATCATCAAGCGCGCGCCGTATGTGGACCTGGTGTTCGGGCCGCAGACCCTGCACCGGCTGCCGGAGCTGATCCGCGCCCGGCGCGAGCAGGACCGACCGCAGGTGGACATCAGCTTCCCCGAGATCGAGAAGTTCGACCGCCTGCCCGAGCCACGCGCCGATGGACCCAGCGCGTTCGTCTCGATCATGGAAGGCTGCAGCAAGTACTGCAGCTTCTGCGTGGTGCCCTACACCCGCGGCACCGAGATCAGCCGCCCGTTCGAGGACGTGCTGGTGGAAGTGATGCGCCTGGCCGACCAGGCCGTGCGCGAGGTCAACCTGCTGGGCCAGAACGTCAACGCCTACCGCGGTCCTATGGAAGGTACGGCGGAGGTGGCCGACCTTGGCCTGCTGATCCGCACCATCGCCGAGATCGACGGCATCGAGCGGATCCGTTTCACCACCTCGCACCCGCTGGAGTTTTCCGACTCGCTGGTGGAGGCCTACCGCGACGTGCCGCAGCTGGCCAACTACCTGCACCTGCCGGTGCAGTCGGGCAGCGACCGCGTCCTGTCGGCGATGAAGCGCGGTTACACGGCGCTCGAGTTCAAGCAGAAGATCCGCAAGCTGCGCGCGGTGCGGCCGGACATCTCGATTTCCTCGGACTTCATCGTCGGCTTCCCCGGCGAGACCGACGCCGACTTCGAAAAGACCATGAAGCTGATCCAGGACGTCGGCTTCGACCAGAGCTTCTCCTTCATCTACTCGCGCCGTCCGGGCACCCCGGCCGCCGATCTGCCCGATGAAGTGCCAGATGATGTGAAGCACGCCCGGCTCTCACGGCTTCAGGCGCACATCAACGAATACTCGGCCGGCATTTCGCGGGCGATGGTGGGCAGCGTGCAGCGGGTGCTGGTGACCGGTCCTTCGCGCAGGGATCCGAACGAGCTGACCGGCAAGACCGAGAACATGCGCTCGGTGAACTTCCCCGCCCCGGCGCGGCTGGTGGGCCAGTTTGTCGACGTGGTGATCACCGAAGCGCTGAGCAACTCGCTGCGCGGACGGGTGCAGCAGGTCGCCTGATTCGCGCTTGCCGTCTGATGCTCCTGGCCATCTGACCGCCTTGGCTGTCCGGCCGACTTTGTAGGAGCGCGCCATGCGCGCGAAACCGCATGACGATTGGCTGTGCGGGCCGGGGTCGGCCAGTGCACCGGGACCGACGCCACGCGGCAATGATCCTATTCACGCGGCTTCGCGCGCATGGCGCGCTCCTACCGGAGGCCGCGCAGGTAAATCCGACGTACGGGGTCTGCGCAAGTCAGCGGCACGTGGGTGGCGTCCCGCGAACCCGGTCGACCGCGTAGCAGGCGCATCCAGTCGACCGGGTGCATCCCGCAGAGGTGCCCGGCTCCGGCTCCGGCTCCGGTTCGACGCCCGGGTCAGTCCAGGCGCTTGCGGAACTGGCTGATCGCAACGGTCATGGTGACGGCAGTGAAAGCCACCAGCGCCAGTACTGCCGGCCACAGCTCCCAGATGCTGGCTCCGCGCAGCATGACCCCGCGGATCAGACGCAGGAACTGGGTCATCGGCAACAGCTCCGCGCCCCACTGCACCACGTCCGGCATGCCCGCGAAGGGGAACATGAAGCCGGAAATCAGGATCGACGGCAGGAACACCAGCATCGCCACCTGGATCGCCTGGAACTGGGTGCGGGTGCGCGTTGAAATCAACAGGCCGATCGACAGGTTGGCGAAGATCAGCAGGATCGCGGCGATGTACACATCCACCAGGCTGCCGCGCAGCGGAATGGAGAACAGCCAGAACCCCAACACCAGGATCAGCGTGGTCTGGATCAGGCCGATCACCGCATAGGGCAGCACCTTGCCGATCATCAACGCACTGCGGCTGAGCGGGGTGGCGATCAGCAGCTCCATGTTGCCGCGCTCGCGCTCGCGCACCGCGGCCATGGCGGTGAACATCATCATGGTCATGGTGAGGATGATGCCGATCAGCCCGGGCACGATGGTCACCGCCGAACGGCGCTCCGGGTTGTAAAAGCTCACCACCTCGATCTGCGACGCATGCGCCACCGGATGCACGCCATTGGGCCCCTCCAGCGGCATCTGCGCCAGCTGATTGGCCGCGGCCTGGACCACGGTGTCGGTGCCATCCACCATCACCTGCACCGCTGCGCGCCCATCGGCCAGGCGGCGCTCGTAATCGGGCGGAATGGCGATACCCACGCTGACCTCACCACGCCGCAGCATGTCCACCAACTGCTGCGGGCTGTGGGCAACCCGCTGCAGGTCAATCACGCCGGTCGCTGCCATGTCCATCACCGCGGCCCGGGAGGTGGCGGTACTGGCCTGGTCCACCACCGCGGCCTCCAGGTTGCGCGGGTTGAGGTTGATCGCATAGCCGAACAGCAGCAGGTCGATCACCGGGATCAGCACGATCATCACCACGCTGATCCGGTCGCGGCGCATCTGCCGCATCTCCTTCAACGCCACGGCCCACATCCGGCGCAGGTTCTTCATTCCTGCGCTCCTTCAGCCGCGCGCCCGTGGGTGGCGGCGACGAACACGTCTTCCAGGTTGGCCGCTACAAGCTCCACCTCGGCGTCCAGCCCGGCCTTGGACAGTGAGTCGCGAATGGCATCCACGCTGTCATGGCCGGGCGCGGACAGCACGCGCAGACTGTTGCCGATCTGCGCCGCACTGATCACCCCCGGCAGCGCGGCCAGCGCCTGCTGTGCGCGGCGCGGATGGCGCGCATGCACTTGCACGCTGCGCCCGGCCAGCTCGCCCGCCAGGTCCGCAGGCGCGCCGGCCGCCACCAACACGCCGCGGTCGAGGATCGCAATCCGGTGGCAGCGCTCGGCCTCGTCCATGTAATGGGTGGAAACCAGCAGGGTGGTTCCCGCATCGGCCAGTTCGAACAGCTTCTCCCAGAAGTCGCGGCGCGACTCCGGATCCACCGCGCTGGTCGGCTCGTCCAGGAACAGCAGCTCGGGTTCGTGGATCACCGCTGCCGCCAGCGCCAAGCGCTGCTTCTGCCCGCCGCTCATGGTTCCGGCCAGCTGTTTCTGGCGATCGTCGAAGTGATAGCGGTCAATGAGCTCATCCACCCGCCTGCGCGTGGCGGCGCGATCAAGCCCGTACACGGCGGCAAGGAACTCCAGGTTCTCGCGCACCGTGAGGTCTTCGAACAGCGAGAACTTCTGGGTCATGTAGCCGATCCGCAGACGCAGGGCCTCTGCCTGTTCGGGCACGCGCAGGCCCAGCACCTCGATCTCGCCATCGCTGGGCGTCAGCAGCCCGCACAGCATGCGGATGGTGGTGGACTTGCCGGATCCGTTCGGACCGAGGAAGCCGTACACGTTGGCGCGCGGCACGGTCAGGTCCACACCGTCCACGGCCACCAGGTCGCCGAAGCGCCGGGTCAGGCCGCGGGCCCGGATGGCCGGCGGGGCAGTTTCATCCCCGGCCTGCGACGGAGGCGTGCCGCCCATCATTGCGCCCGTTCCCCAGAGTTGAACTCGACCAGCACCGGCAGCCCGGCGGGAAGCCCACCCGCCGCCGGTTCCAGCTGCACCTCGGCCAGGTAGCCCAGCCGCGAAGCGTCATCGCCGGTCAGCGCGTAGTAAGGGGTGAAGGCGGGCTCGCTGCGGATCATCCGCACCTCGCCGGCGAAGGTCCGCCCGCTGCCTTCAAGGCGCACCCGGACGCGGTCGCCCACGCCCACCTGTTCGCGAATCGGCTGCGGCACGTGGATCCGGGCATAGGGCGCGTCGCCCACCAGCAGCACGGCCAGCGGCGCGCCGATCGGCGCCTGGTCACCGCTGCGGTACGGCAGGCTGTCCACCCGCCCTGCCCGCGGCGCGACCACGCTGAGCTTCTCCGCGGTGGCCTCTTCGGCCCGGAACCGCGCCTGCGCGGCCTGCAGCGCGGCGCTGGCCTGGGCCAGCTGCTCGGGGCGGGCGCCATTGAGCAATTCATCCAATGCCGCCTGCCCGGCGCGCACCTGCGCTTCTGCACTTTGTGCTGCAGCGCGGGCCGCATCCACATCGGCGGCGGAGACCAGCTGCTCGCTGCCCAGCGGCGCCAGGCGCTGGTAGCGGGCACGGGCGTCCCGCGCCTGGGCCTGGGCTGCGGCGAGGTTGGCTCGGGCTTGGGCGATGTCTTCTTCGCGCGGCCCCGCTTGCAGCTCCAGCAGCGCTTCGCGCCGCTGACTGGCTTCGGCCAGGCTGGCCACCAGGCGGGCATCGCCGCGGGTGCGTTCAAGGGTAAGCAGCGCGGCCCCTTCGGCCACCTGCTGGCCCTCGCGCACGTGGATGCCGATGATCCTTTCGCCCTCAGGGGCCGGCACGGTGATGCGGTCGTACTCCAGCGTGCCCAGCGCCTGCGGCCCGCTCTTGCTGCAACCAGCCAAGGTGAGCACGGCCAACAGGGCCAGCGCAGCGGCGCCATGCCGCAAGGGGATTGCAAAACTCATTCGGGAAGCTCCAGTCCGCGCTCGACCAGGGCAAGCGCGTGGTTTCGGATGTGGTGGATGTCCAGCGGCTGGCCTTCGAACAGCTGCTGCCAGATCGGCAGCCCGGCGGCCGGAAACAGGGTCAGCCCAACCAGCGAGACCATCAGCAGGCGGGGATCCAGCGCCGGGTTGAGGCGTCCTGCCTGCTGCTCCGCCGCGATCCTTGCCGTCAGGATGCGGGTGATCTCCGGTGCCATCCGGTTGACCAGCAGGTCGCGCAGGCTCCCGCCTTCGCTGACCACCTCGCGGATCCACAGGGCCGACAGCCACGGGTGCTCTTCCACCAGTGCACACAGATGGTGGATGAAGCCTTCCAGCACCTGGCGCAAGCTGGCATCGGGCATGCCGATGAGGCCGCCGCGCACCTGTTCAAAGACCGGCATCAGCCGCTCGGCGATGACTGCATCACGCAGGCCGGCGGCGTCATCGAAGTAGTAGTGCAACGCGGCGGGCGTCACCCCGGCCTGCGCGGCAATGTCCCGCAGGGTGGTGGCGGCGATGCCGCGGTGCACGTAGCAGTGCAGCGCGGCATCAAGGGCCAGCGCACGACGATCGATGTTGCCTGCGGGCCGCCCGGGCTGGCGGCTGGGCACCGCCTTGCCAGGTCGCACGGCACGGGGTCTGTCCGGTGGCTTTCTGTCCATGGGGCGATATTAATTGGATCGTCAATTAAAAGAGGAACCGGGGCTGAACCGGTGTCCCCACGCCCGCGCTGGCGCGGACGCCCATCGCGCGGTGCGCTACCCTTGCCGCCTATGGCCGAAACAACGCATCGCGACTTCACCCTCGACCCAGCCGACACCGAACGGCTGGCCAATCTTTCCGGTCCGTTCGACGGTCATTTGCGCCAGATCGAGCTGCGTCTGGGCGTGGAAATCGCCAACCGCGGCAATGTGTTCCGGGTCAGCGGACGCGACGCGGACGTCGTGGCCCGGACCGAGAAACTGCTGCGCGGCCTGTACGAGGAAGCCGCCACCGAAACCCTGGACAGCCACGCCATCAACGTACGCATGAGCCACTCGAACCTCGAGCTCCATCCCGAGGATTACGCGCCCCAGGAAGTCGCGGTGAAGGTCAAGCGCGGCACCGTGCGCGGGCGCGGCGCGAACCAGACCAGATACCTGCACTCCATTGCCACCCACGACATCAACTTCGGCGTCGGTCCGGCCGGCACCGGCAAGACCTTCCTCGCCGTGGCCATGGCCGTGGAGGCGCTGAACGAATCGAAAGTGCAGCGCCTGGTGCTGGTGCGCCCGGCGGTGGAGGCCGGCGAGAAGCTCGGCTTCCTGCCCGGCGATCTGAGCCAGAAGGTCGACCCCTATCTGCGCCCGCTCTACGACGCGCTGTACGAAATGCTGGGCGTGGAAAAAGTGCTCAAGCTGCTGGAGCGCAACGTGATCGAAATCGCCCCGCTGGCCTACATGCGCGGGCGCACCCTCAACGACGCGTTCGTGATCCTGGACGAAGCCCAGAACACCACCATCGAACAGATGAAGATGTTCCTGACCCGCCTGGGCTTCGGCTCCACTGCGGTAGTCACCGGCGACCTGACCCAGATCGACCTGCCCAAACAGGTGAAGTCCGGCCTGCGCGATGCGGTCGAAGTGCTGCACGATGTGGAAGGTGTGAGCTTCACCTTCTTCGAATCGCGTGACGTGGTCCGCCACCCGCTGGTGGCCCGCATCGTCAATGCCTACGAACAGCGCGACGCGCAGGACACCGGGACCGGCCCAGCGTCGTAGACTGTTCCTGGCTCCAGACAGGATGCAGACCGTGGCACTTCGCAGGCTTTTGGAATGGAGGGCGCAATGACCCTGGGGCCCGAGCGCCTGGACGTGGCGGTCGCCTACGCGATATCGCGCAAGGGCGTGCCTGCCGCGATCAGCTTCCGCAGGTGGGCCACCGCGGCGCTGGCCGGCCGCATCCGGGAAGCCGACCTGGCCATCCGCATCGTCGACGAACGCGAGGGTCGCGCCCTTAACCGCCACTATCGCGGCAAGGACTACGCCACCAACGTGCTCAGCTTCCCGGCAGAGCTGCCCGAAGGGCTGCCGGAAGATTTCCACATGCCGCTGCTGGGCGACCTGGTCATCTGCGCACCGGTGGTCGCCCGTGAGGCCCGCGAGCAGGGCAAATCGCCCGCTGCCCATTACGCCCACCTGACCGTGCACGGCACCCTGCACCTGCTTGGCTGGGATCACGACGACGACGTGGAAGCGGAGGCGATGGAACAGCTCGAGCGCGAGATCCTCGACGCGCTGGGTATTGCCGATCCCTATCTGGATGCCTGAAGCCACAGCGGCCGCGTGATGAACGACAGGTTCCGCGCTAGACTTCGCTGGTAGCCCCACTGGGCGTTCACGTTACCGAGATGGCAGAAGACGACAGTCGACCTTCACCGCAAGACACCCAAGACAAACGCCGCAGCTGGCTGGACCGCATCAGCTCGGCACTCTCTGGCGAGCCGACCACCCGGGAAGACCTGGTGGAAATACTGCGCGACGCCCAGGCCGGTGGCCTGATCCTTCCCGACACCCTTCTGACCATGGAAGGGGCGATGTCGATCTCGGAAATGACCGTGGGCGACGCCATGATCGCGCGCTCGCAGATGGTTTCCCTGCCCATCGACGCCAGCTATGAGGAAGTGATGTCGCTGGTGGTGGAGTCCGGCCACTCGCGTTTCCCGGTCCACGGTGAGGACAAGGACGAAGTGCTCGGCATCCTGCTGGCCAAGGACCTGCTGCGCGGTGCGTTGCCCGGTGCCGGATCGCCCGATATCCGCGCCCTGCTCCGTCCCGCGGTGCTGATTCCGGAATCCAAGCGCCTGGATATCCTGCTGCGCGAGTTCCGCCAGTCGCGCAACCACATGGCGATCGTGATCGACGAATACGGCGGCGTCGCCGGACTGATCACGATCGAGGACGTGCTGGAGGAAATCGTTGGCGAGATCGACGACGAGTACGACGAGGCCGATGATCCTGCCGCCCTGATCGCGGCCCAGGCCGACGGCCAGTACCTGGTCGACGCGCTGACCCCGATCGAGGACTTCAACGAGCGCTTCGGCTCGGACTTCGGCGACGACGAGTACGACACCATCGGCGGGCTGGTCACCGACGCGATCGGCCACCTGCCCGAAGCCGGCGAGGAGCTGACCCTGGGCCGCTTCGGCTTCCGCGTGGCGCGGGCGGATTCGCGTCGCCTGCATTCGCTGCATGTGAGCGTGCATCCGGAAGTGGAAGAGGCGTGAACAACCCTCAACGTCACGCGGCTTCGCGCGCATGGCGCGCTCCTACGATGTGGTCCCTGCTTCTGCTGTACCTGCTATCGTCGGCGGCCGTCGCGGCGCCGCGGATCGGCGTGGCCACGATGCAGCCCGGAGAGATCTTCTTCGAACGCTTCGGCCACAACGCGATTGTGGTGGATGACCCCGCCCTGGGCGAGCCGATCTCGTACAACTTCGGCTTCTTCGATATGGACGAGCCGGGATTCACCCGCAACTTCATCCGCGGGCACATGTACTACATGCTGGTGGCCATGCCCCTGTCGCAGGACCTGGCTTACTACCAGCAGGTGGGCCGGGGCGTGTCGATCCAGTGGATGGACCTGGCGCCTGACCAGGCCCGCGCCCTCGCCGCCCGGCTGGAAGAAAACGCCAGACCGGAGAACGCCCGCTACCGCTACGACTATTTCCTCGACAACTGCTCCACCCGCGTACGCGATGCCCTGGATGAGGCCCTGGACGGCCTGCTGGCGACCCAGCTGCAGGGCCGCTCGCGGGGCAATACCTATCGCGCCGACGCGGTGCGGCTGGCCTCCCCCACGCCGTGGATGTGGCTGGGCTTCGACATCGGCCTGGGACCTGCAGCCGACCGGCCCAACTCGCGCTGGCAGGAGGCCTTCGTTCCGATGCGCCTGGCAGAGGGCTTGCGCGATGTGCGCCTGGCGGACGGGCGCCCGCTGGTGGTGGAAGAGGCGGAGCTGGTGGCCCATCGGCTGCCGCCCGAACCTGCGGAGGCTCCGCGACACTGGTGGCCGTGGCTGCTGGCCGGGCTGATCGTGGCAGGCGCCATCACATGGACAGGCGCGCGGACACCGGCCCGGCTGGCGGCAGCAGCCCTGCCGTTCTGGATGGTCTGCACCCTGATCGGCGTACTGATCGCCTTCATCTGGTTCGGCACGGAGCACCGCTTCGGCTGGAACAACTACAACATCCTGCTGTTCAACCCGCTGTGCCTGCTGCTGCTGCCTGGCGCATGGCGTGTGATCCGCGGCCGCGCACCGGGCCGGCTGTTCGGCTGGGTCCTCGCGGCGATTGCGGCGTCCGGCGTGCTGGCACTGTTCCTCAACTGGATGCCGGTCCTGCCCCAGCGCAACATGCCCTGGATCTGCCTGCTGCTGCCGATCCACGCAGCCCTGTGGCTGACCCTCGGCCGCCAAGGTACTCGCACGCCCGTCCCTGCTTCATCGTAGGAGCGCGCCACGCGCGCGAAGCCGCGTGACGTCTGTTGTAGCTCCACGGGGGATTGTTCCGGAGCCTCGCGGGCGTGCCGGCGTGGCCATCCCGTTGGCGGCGATCGGGGGGAGGCAGGGTTCACGCGGCTTCGCGCGCGTGGCGCGCTCCTACTGGCCGGCCATCAGGCGCAGGATCTGGCCGATGAAATAGGCGATCACGGTGCCCGTGGCGTATCCCACGGTACCCAGCAGCACGCCCACCGGCGCCAGGGTGGGATGGAACGCCCCCGCCACCACCGGCGCCGACGCCGCAGCACCGATATTGCCCTGCGAACCCACCGCGAAATAGAACAGCGGTGCCTTTACCAGCCGCGCCGCGCCCCAGATGGTCAGCACGTGCACGGCCATCCAGATGCCGCCGATCAGCAGCAGCTCCGGCCGCTCGGCCAGGCGGAAGAAGTTCATCTGCATGCCGATGCACGCAATCAGGAAGTACAGGCACACGGTGCCGATCCTGGAGGCGCCGGTGTTCTCCAGCTGCCGTACCCGGGTGAAACTCAAGGCCAGACCGCCGAGGGTGGAAAGCACCACGATCCAGACAAAGTTCGAGTCCAGGCTGAAGCGGCTGGACCAGGGGAAGGTTTCGGCAAACCAGGCTGCCAGCGGGTTGGAAATCGCATGCGCCAGGGCAACGATCCCGAAGCCCACGCCGATGATCACCATCAGGTCGGTCAGGGTCGGGATGCGCGCATTGGCAGCCTCATAGGCGGCCATGCGATCACGCATCTCGTCGATCGCCGCGGTGTCCGCGCCGCTGCGCGCATCGATCTGCGTCGCCCGGTTGGCCAGGAACAGCAGCGTGGCCAGCCACAGGCTGGCAAAGGCCACGTCAACCACGGCGAACTGGCCGAACAGGGTGGCATCGACCTCATAGATCTCGCGGATGGCCACCATGTTGGCCCCGCCCCCGATCCAGCTGCCGGACAGCGCCGCCATGCCACGCCAGGTATCCCCGGCCACCGCCGCCGGCCAGAACCATTCCATCAGCTGGAAGCTGACGATGGCCCCGAACACGATGCCCAGCGTGCCGGCCACGAATACGAACAACAGCCGCGGCCCCAGCTTGAGCACGCCTTTCAGGTCCACCGACAGGGTCAGCAGCACCAGCGCCGCGGGCAGCAGCACCCGGCTGCCGAAGTAGTACAGCTGGCTCGCCTCGCCGTCGATCAGCCCGGCGGTGTTGTAGATCGCCGGTACGAAGTAGCACAGCAGCAGGGCCGGCACCCAGGCGAAGAATTTTTTCCAGAACGGCGTCGGACCGCTGGCCAGATAAAAAATGCCGCCCAGCGAGGCGGCGATCAGACCGAACACAACGATATCGTTGGTGATCAGCGCGGTGTTTGCAGCGGACTGGATCGCCATCGGCGAATGACTCCTGTGAAGCGGACAAAAAACCGCCCGGCACGGATGCCGGGCGGCGAGGTCGAACGATCAGTTACCGGTGTGCCGATCCAGCCAGGCCTTCACCGTCTCGTGCCAGAGCACGCTGTTGTTGGGCTTGAGCACCCAGTGGTTCTCATCGGGGAAATAAAGCAGCTGGGATTCAATCCCCTGCCGCTGCAGCGCGGTAAACGCAGAGAGGCTCTGGTCCACCGGCACCCGGTAGTCCTTCTGCCCTGCCACCACCAGCATCGGCACCTTCCAGTCACCGATGTGGCGTGCGGGGTTGTGACGCTCATAGGCTTCGGGCTTGTCATACACCGTGCCGCCGTGCTCCCACTCGGTGAACCACAGCTCCTCGGTCACCAGGCCCATCGAACGGGTGTCGAACACGCCGTTGTGGTTGACCAGGCACTTCCACGGCTCGTTCCACTGGCTGGCGACCCAGTTGACCATGTAGCCGCCGTAGCTGGCGCCGAGCGCACAGGCGCGATCGCCATCAAGGAAGTCGTACTCGCCCAGCGCGTACTCCCAGCCCTTCTGCAGGTCCACCAGCGGCTTGTCACCCCAGTCACCGCTGATCGCGTCGGTGAAGTCCTGGCCGTAGCCGGTGGAGCCGTGGAAATCGACCATCACCACCGCGTAGCCGGCGCCGGCGTAGGTCTGCGGGTTCCAGCGGTAGCTCCAGCCGTTGCCGAAGCTGCCCTGCGGACCGCCGTGGATCAGGAAGGCCACGGGATACTTGCGGCCTTCCTCGAAACCGGCGGGCTTGACCACCCAGCCGTACACGGTGGCGTTGTTGGCGCCGCGGAAGGAGAACTGCTCGTACTCGCCCATGCTCACGCCGTCGAGCATTTCAGTGGCGGTCGGGGTGATCTGGCGCAGCGCGCTGCCGTCCGCCTGGGCCACGTAGACCACGTCGCCGGTGGCCATGGAGTTGCGGCTCAGGGCCAGGGTGTCGCCGGCCAGGGTGAACGAGGTCACCGTGCCGTCGGAGACCAGTTCGGTCACCTCGCCACTGGCCACGTCCACCTGGAACAGCGGGTACTGACCGGTGTCCTGGGCGGAGACATACAGGGTGCTGCCATCGCTGGAAACCACCACGCTACCCGGCGAACGGTCCCAGTCCGGGGCGATTTCACGCCGCTCGCCGCTCGCCAGATCCAGGGCCATCAGCGCGTAGCGGTCCGCTTCAAAGCCGGCCCGGGCCATCGCCCGGTAATACAGGGTCCCGCCATCCGGGCTGAACACCGGACCCGTATCCACGGCCGGGTTGTCCGCCGTCAGGTTCACCGGCGTGCCGCTGCCGTCCACGTTGATCCGATACAGGTCGAAGTCGGTCGACCAGGCCTGCTCGGACCCTTCGATGGTCTTCACGCTGGCCACCAGGGTGGCGCCGTCGGGCGACCAGGCGTAGTCAGAAGCGCCGCCGAAAGGCTTGCCCGGAATATCGCCTGACAGTGCATGACTGAGCGACACCGCCCCGGTCACCGGGCCATCACCCTGCGGCACCTCGGCGGCGAACAGCTGGTTGCGGCGTCCGTCCTTCCACGTGTCCCAGTGGCGGACGAACAGCTGCTCGTACAGCACCCCGGTGGTCTTGCCATCCTCACGCTCATCGAGCCGCGCCTTCGTGCAGCCGAAGTCTGCGCCGCAATCCGGGAACACGTCCACGCTGAAGGCGAAGCTGTCACCTTGCGGCGACAGCTGCCAGGTGCCGATGCCCATGGCGAAATCGGTCAGCTGGCGCGGCTCACCGCCGCTGGCCGGCATGGCGTAAAGCTGCTGGCTGCCGTTCTTCGCACTCAGGAAATACAGCGTGTCGCCATCAGCAGAGAACGCCGGTGCGGACACGCTCCAGCCCTCCGGCGTGATCCGGTGCGGCGGACGCAGGTCGCGGGTGCGCAGATCGCGCAGGTACAGCGCGCTGCTGGCGCTGTCGGCTTCAAAGTCCACCGTGCGCTGCGAGAACACCAGCCGGCCGCCATCGGGCGACAGCGTGGGCGATGACACCCGCGGCATGCTGGCCAGATCGTGGCCTTCAAGGCCACGCTCCGCCATGGCCAGCGAAGGAACGGCTGCCAGCAGGCACAGCGGCAGCAAAGCGGTTCGCAGCTTCATGGAATCCTCCGGGTTCGGCAAAGCGCCGATGGTAGCCGATGCGGTTCACACGGTCTTGCGCCGGTGGTCATCGACATGATCAATACCTTCGAATTCGAAGGTGGTGACGCCCTTGCCCGGGCCGGAAGCTGGGGAACACTTCATCCTCAAGCCCAAGTACTCCGACTTCATGTCCACGCCGCTTCAAGGTACGGATACCCCGCGACTGCACGGTTCATCGGCCCAGGTGTTGATCCAGGAAGCCCAGCAGCCGCCGATAGAACTCGCGCCTGTGCTCCGCCACGAAAAAGCCATGCCCTTCCCGCGGGTAGTACAGGGTTTCGACGGGGACGCCCGCGCGCTTGAGGGCCCGCTCCATCCCGTGGCTGTGTCCGATCGGGGCAACCTGGTCCTCGCCACCCGCAGCCAGGAACACCGGCACCCTGACCTGACTGGCAAGGCGGTCCGGAGACAGCGCCGCAAGTTCGGCCGGGTCATCCCCCACCCAGTCCCGGGTCCATGTCCGGGCCCAGCGACCAATCCCGCGGTTCTCCCTGCTCATCCGGGGCAGGTCGTAGACCCCAACGTACCCGATCGCGCAACGGTACAGGTCGGGCTCCCGGGCAGCCCCCATCAACGCCGCATAGCCGCCGTAACTGGCTCCATAGATGCAGATGCGGTCGGCATCGCTGATCCCCTCTGCGATGGCCCAGCGGGTGGCGTCGGTCAGGTCATCCTGCATTGCCTGCCCCCACTGCCGGGCCCCGGCCTGCAGGAACGCGCGCCCATAATTGCCCGAACCCCGGAAGTTGACCCGCAGTACCGCGTATCCGGCGCCGGCCAGCAGCTGGGTGTCGGTATCGAACCCCCAGCTGTCAAAAACCCCGTAAGGGCCCCCATGGACCATCACCACCAGCGGCAATCCGGTTCCGTCCGATCCCTTCGGGATGGTCAGGAATCCGTGCAGGGGAAGTCCGTCGCGCGCCGGAATCTCCACGCCCCGCACAGGAGCCATGTCTTCCGGATTGATCTTCTCGCGCCGGGCAAGCAGGAAGTCGGCCTTCTTGTCGACAGTGTCGAACAGATAGAAACTGCCCGGATCCACATCGCTGCTGGCCAGCACCAGCTTCAACCTGCCATCCGCGGTGGCCGAGGGCACATCGATGCGGTAACCCGGGAATGCGGACTCCAGGCTCCGGTGCAGGCGCGCATCCGCTGATTCCTCATCGAAGAACGCGCTTCGCACCTCTCCCCCCAGATAGCGCACCCCGATCGGCGCGCCCCAGCCATCGCGATGGATCGGCGTGGGATCGACCACCTCATCCCGCTGGACCTGGCGACGCTCGCCGGTGGCCACGTCCAGCGCTTCGACCAGGTCCGGCCCTTCCGGCTGTTCAACCTGCAGGTAAACGGTTGAATCGTCATCGGAAAAGCCCAGCGGCGCCTCGACACGCCGGCTGCTGCGCTCGTCGTTGAACAGCACCCAGTCGCTGTTGTCATCCGACCGGTAGTAGAGCTGGCTGTGGTTGTCCGCGCCTGCTCCCTGGGCGAAGCGCACCTGGTTCCGGTTGTCCGTCAGGAAACGCGCCCGCTGCACCGGAGCACCGGTAACGCGTACCCGCCGCCCGGTATACACATCCATGCGCTCAACCCGGGTGTGGGGATCCCTGGCGAGAGGATGGACCGAGATCAGCACGTGCTGGTCGTCGTCGGGCAGCGGATCAACCAGGTATGCCGCCACGCTTTCTTCGCGCCTGCCTGTCCTGATCCTGGTGCCCGTCTGCTCAACCTGCACGCGCCAGCCCACCAGCAACTCACGGCGGCCGCCATCCGCGTCCATCGCGTACAGCTCACCGGTCGGCAGCGGATCATCCCGACTGCCAAAGCTCTCGGCGACCGACATCAATACCCGGTTGTCATTGACCCACCAGAAATTGTGGACGTGGGTCCCATTGCTGAAGCGGAAGGTAGCGGTGAGCTGGCCGTCGCTGCGGCGCATCACCGCCAGGCCGGTATGGTCTTCAACCGGCACTGTCATCGCAAAATACTCCCCCGACGGGGACAGCTTGATGTTGGTGAAACTGTCCGGCTCCACGAACTGGCCGATGTCCACTCTCGCTCCGGCGTGCGGTGACCCCAGTGCGCACAACAGCCCCAGCAGCAGCGCTGCTCCGATCTTCCCCATGCTCCTTCCCCCGTTCCCGTACCGGCGCGTCTGTCCGGCTGGCGGAACCAACTATCCCAAAGTCCGCTGCGACTGGGAAGGGAGGCAATTGCCTGTGCTGCTGGCGGGCGGCTACTAGCCCGGCATGTAATAGGTCGGCGCGCCCGGCCCCACCGGCAGGCCCATGCCGAATACCCACAGGAAGAACAGCGCTGTCCAGCCGATGAAGAACACCACCGAGTACGGCAGCATCATTGCGATCAGGGTGCCCACGCCGATGTCCTTCTGGTAGCGCGCGGCGAAGGCCAGGATCAGGCCGAAGTAGCTCATCATCGGGGTGATGATGTTGGTCACCGAGTCGCCAATGCGATACGCCGCCTGGATCACCTCGGGGCTGTAGCCGATCAGCATCAGCATGGGCACGAAGATCGGCGCAGTCACCGCCCACTGCGCCGAGGCCGAGCCCAGCGACAGGTTGATGATGGCGCAGATGATGATAAAGGGCAGGAACACCAGCGGCCCGGTCAGGCCGATCGCCTGCAGCGAGCTGGAACCTACCACCGCCACCACCTGGCCAAGCTGGGTCCAGTTGAAGAACGCTACGAACTGGGCGGCGAAGAACACCAGCACGATGTACAGGCCCATGGTGCTCATCGACTTGGCCATGGCGTCGATCACGTCGCGATCGTTGCGGAACGCCCCGGTCAGCGCACCATAGACGATGCCCGGGATGGCGAAGAACACCGCCACCAGCACCACGATCCCGGTCAGGAACGGGCGCAGGCTGGCCAGGGTGTCGTCTTCGATGCCGGGCAGGCGCAGCCAGCCACCCGAAGGCACCACCAGCAAAGCGATGCCGATGCTCACCGCCAGCGCCACCAAGCCGGCCCAGGCCAGCGCGCGCCGCTCCGCCGGACTGACCGGATCCATGCTGATCGATTCGGCGGTCTCATCCAACTTTGAGGGGTCGTAGGGCCCGAGTTTGGGCTCGACGATTTTCGCGGTCACGAACCAGCCCATTACGGTGACCAGGAAGGTGCTGATGATCATGAAGTACCAGTTGACCGCCGCGTGCACCTCGTAACCGGGATGGATCAGTTCAGCAGCTTCCTGGGTGATGCCGGCCAGCAGCGGGTCAACCGTGCCGATCAACAGATTCGCGCTGTAGCCACCGGACACGCCGGCGAACGCCGCCGCCAGCCCGGCCAGCGGGTGCCTTCCGAGCGCATGGAAGATCGCCGCCGCCAGCGGGATCACCACCACGTAGCCCATCTCCGAGGCGGTGTTGGACATCACTGCCGCGAACACCACCACCACGGTGACCAGGTTCTTCGGCGCGCCCAGCACCAGCAGTTTGATCGCCGCGGTCAGCAGGCCGGAACGCTCGGCAATGCCGACGCCCAGCATGGCCACCAGCACCGTGCCCAGCGGTACGAAGCCGGTGAAGTTGGTGACCAGGTTGGTGACGATCCGGCGCAGCCCTTCGGGGTCGAGCAGGCTGATCACCCGGATCATCCCGTCAACGGCACGTCCGTCGGTGCCTTCCGGACGCGGATCGGGAACGCTCACGCCCATCCAACCGAACACACCCGACAGCAGCAGGATCGCCAGCGCCAACAGGGCGAACAGAGTGACCGGATGCGGCAACAGGTTGCCCAGCCACTCCACCGTGTTCAGCAGTCGGGTGATCCAGTTGGGCTGCGCCTGGTCGGCGGCGGGGGTCTGATCCTTACGCGTCATCAAGGTTTCCGCTGAAAACACCAGCGGCGGAGTCTACTGGTAGCCGATCATCACCGACACCACCAGCGCCACGGAACCCGCCGCAAGCATCTTCAGGTACAGCGGCAGCACGAAGCGGACCCAGCGGTCGTAGGGAATCCCGGCAATGCCGAGGATGCTCATCAGGATCACGTTGGTCGGGAACAGCATGTTGGCGAAGCCGTCGCCGAACTGGAACGCCAGCACCGCCGTCTGCCGGCTGATGCCGACCAGGTCCGCCAGCGGCGCCATGATCGGCATGGTCACGAAGGCCTGGCCGCTGCCGGACGGAATGAAGAAGTTGATCACCAGCTGCACGAACATCATGCCCACCGCCCCCAGATGCGCCCCGAGCAGCGACAGCGGCGTGGCCAGCACATCCACGATGGTGTGCAGCACCACGCCCTCCTCCAGGATCAGCGCAATCGAGCGGGCAAAGCCGATCAGCAGCGCAGTCATTGCCAGCTCCGCGGCACCATCCCCGAACTGGCGCGCGGTGGCGTTGACGCCCAGCCCGCCGACCAGGCCGGTGAACAGCGCCAGGCCGATGAACAGTGCACCCAGCTCCACCAGGTACCAACCCTGCGTGGAGATGCCCCAGATCATCAGCCCCAGCGCCAGCATCGCCGCCAGCAGCAGCACGATCCGGCGCCCGTCGAGTGGCGGGTATTCGGACGGCGGCGCGTGCAGCGGCTCGATGCCCTTCATCAGGCTCGCGTTCGGGTCCTGCTGCACCTTGCGCGCGTAGCTCCACACGTGGTGCACGCCGATCGCCACGAACGGCACGAACAGTGCCAGCCGGAATTCCCAGCCCGAGGCCGGCTCCAGCCCTGACACATCCTGCGCCACGATCACGGTGAAGGGGTTCATGACCGCCACCCCGTAGCCGATGCCGTAGCCGCCGATCAGGATGCCCATGGCGGTGATCACGTCCATGCGCATCGCCAGGCACAGCGAAATCAGCATGGCCGCGAACGGTATGTACTCCTCGGCCACGCCGATGGTGCCCGAGCCGATCGCGAACACGCTCATGCCGATGATGATCAGCAGCTTCGGGCTGTGCCCCACCCGCTTCAGGGTCCAGCCCAGCACCGCGTCGATCAGCCCGCTGGCCCGCAGCACCGCCAGCGCCCCGCCGACGATCAGCACGAAAAAGATGATGTCCTGGGCCGCCGCCATCGCCCGCGGCACCACGGTGAACAGGGTCAGCGGCGACAGGTTTACCCGCTCTTCCGCGTCCTGGTAGGTACCGGGCACCACCACCGTGTTACCGGCATCGTTCACAGCGGTCTCGAACTGCCCCTGCGGCAGCAGCCAGGTGGCCACCAGGGCGGCGGCCATGATGGCGAACAGCAGCGCCAGGGTGTGCGGGATGCGGAGCAGACGGTTCATCAGCGGGTCCATGGGAAAACGGACGAAGTATAGGCGCACCCCCCCCAACTGATTTCGCCCCGGACTGTTGTAGGAGCGCGCCATGCGCGCGAAGCCGCGTGACCCATGGCGTTACCACGTGGCATCGGACCCGACGCCGTTACCAACTCTTCGCCACGGCGACAGATGTCACGCGGCTTCGCGCGCATGGCGCGCTCCTACTGGCAGCCTGTCACAATCCCGCCTCTTCCCAGCCATTCCCGGACCCCCGATGCTTCGCTG